>NZ_CP045333.1:4860740-5163044 GCF_009363335.1 Labrenzia sp. THAF191a | reverse complement strand
ACGGCAACGGTGGTTCTGGAAAGTGCCGGTGGTGCCGGTGTGCTGAATGAAGTCTCCGAGCTGCTGATCGCACGGGGCATGATTGCCAACTGACAGGACTGGCATCACTCCAGGTGGTGACATGGAAGAATTTGGGTTCGGGGATCGCGATACGTGCAATCTGCAAATGTCTTCGCTCCCCGGGCACCTTGCGACTGAGAAGGTGAAATATGGCCGTAGACCCACTGCAAAAGAACGTTTCGGTGTTCGATACACTGCAGCAGCTCGGCCTTGCGTCCCTTGAAACCCAGAGTGTTTTTGCACCCCGAACCCGCGACAAGGAGGGGTTGACCGTCTATCGCGACACGGTTTCAGGTGTTGTCTACATCAATGATTACTATGTCGGTGACGAGACCTACGAAGGGGCTGAACACCGCAAGGATGACTTCTACAAGCGCATCGACTGGGACTACGAATACCAGCAGGATCAGTACCGGCGTCTGGATGCCTACAAGCAATTTTATACGGGCAAGACGGTTACCGAGTTTGGATGCTGGAAGGGGCTTTTCCTGAGAGAGGCGGCCAGTCGGGGTGCCGATGTCACGGGGATCGAGCTACACAGGGGCTACATTGAGGCGCTGGTTGCCGATGGCTATCGCTGCGTGGACAATCCAAACCAGATCGCTCCGGCAACGCAGGATGCGGTCTTTGCCTTTCATGTGCTGGAGCATCTTCCCGATCCGCTTTCAACCTTGCGAGACTTGCGAGCACTGCTGACGGACACCGGAACACTCGTTGTCGAGGTTCCGCATGCTTCCGATTTCCTGCTGTCCAATCTTCAGAACGAAGCTTTCAAGAATTTCACCCTCTGGAGCCAGCACCTTATTCTCCACACACGCGAAAGCCTGAGGCGCCTGCTTGTCGCTGCCGGCTTTGCGGATGTCGTGACTGAAGGGGTGCAGCGGTATCCGCTTTCCAACCATCTCGGATGGCTTGCCAACGGCAAGCCCGGTGGCCACAAGTCAAGCCTGTCCGCATTGGAAACATCGGAACTCAGGTCGGCTTACGAGGCCGCGCTCCGCAAGATCGACGCGACCGATACGCTTGTTGCGATTGCCAGAAAGGCTCGCTAAGGCAGGGCGGCCAGCTCAACGAATGATCGCACTGCTTTGCCGCAGGCTCACTGGCAGCGCCTGCAAAGCTTTCTACAGGCCCAACCGTTCGTTCCGTTTGCCAGGATAACCGGCTGCCAGTTCTTCACGCATGACCTGAATGACCTGCGGTACCATCTCCACCGTCGGATGCGTCTCGTCGATGTAGATGTACTTCATGCTTGGATACCAGGGCGGATTGGCCTGGCCGAGCAACAGGGCGGGTTCCACCGGGCCGAAGCGTACGCAGGGAACGCCCAGAATTCCCGCCATGTCCGCAACACTGGTGTTTGCCGAAACCACAACATCGCAAATGGCGGTCAGGTCAGCGGCCGCTATCAGGTCGTTGAAGAGATCGACGTCCGGGAAATAGGTGAACTTGCCTTCCGAGCGGGCCACCAGGAAGTCGAGCTCCTTTTGCAGGGCCATATACTGAAGATTGACGTAGATCGCGTCTTCAGCATCAAGGATCGGTGCAAAATCAGGCGCGGACAGGTAGTAGCGCGCGCGGTATTTCTCCAGGTTCCGTGAGCGCCAGGAGACGCCGATAATCGGTTTCTTGTCGGCGTCCGGCAGCCTGCCGAGATATTCGCGGGCCTTTTCCTGGTTGAATTTGTAAACTGGGTAGGGGGCCTTCTTGAAGCTCTCGATATCCCGCCGGAAATAGCGTGCAAGATCGACCATGTTGGCCGTTATGTCGTAATCCGCATCCTCCGGGGCCTGGTCGTCCTTTGGTGTGCCGGGCCTGACAAGGATCTCCGGAAACGAATTCTGGAAGAAGGGAACCGACTTCGCCGACACTTCGAGAATGAGCTTTTTCGCTCGCGCCTGGATATCGAGAAACATCGTGCCGCACTTGAGCGCGTCACCAAGTCCCTGGTCGCCCCAAAGCAGCACCGTCTTGTCCGAGATATCCTCGCCTTCCCATTCCGGCTTTGGAAACTCACGTCGTTGGGAGGTTGCTTTCTTGTCTTCAAAGCGGGCCGCGTGAATGTCCCAACCCGTTTCGAGGTTGCCCATCGACAGATAGGCGAGCGACAGGTTCCAGTCGAGGCCGGAAATCACGCCGCCAGGCGCTTCCTCCTTTGCCTTCTGCAGAATGTCGATGCTGTCCTGTCCGCGGCCGAGCATGAGGTAGTGAACCCCGAGCGTAACCTTGCAGTGATAGTTGCCCGGCGTGCCTCTGACGGCCTCTTCGGCGTATTTCAGGCCCTCGTGTGCCCTGGAGATCGAGAACAGGACACGGGCCTTTTCGTGGAGCAGGAGCGGGTTGTCCTTGAAGCGCTCCAGGGCCTTGTCGATCGCCTCGAGCGAGGCGTCGAACTGTTTCAGTTCAAGGCGGCAACGGGCCTGTTCGATGCAGTTCTCGACGTTGTCCGGTGCGAGTATTTCCGCGCGTTTGAAGAAGGTGAGCGCTTCTTCAAATCGGTTGTTCTTGCGCAGAAGCAGGCCATAGTTCGTGTAGACTTCACCATGGTTCGGATTGGAGACAAGCAGGCTCTTGAAGATCGTCTCCGCTTCTTCAACCCGTTGCAGTCCGGTCAGCGCGATTGCCTTGATGTTGAGTGCCTCGCGCTCCTTCGGGTTGAGCGACAGGGCTTTTTCCGAAACGGCGAGCATGCTTTCCGAATCCGTTCCGATGTCCATCATCGCTCGGGCGAGGTTGGCATAGAACGATGCCTGGTTCGGGTTCTGGGCAATCGCCTTCTGGATGTATTCAACGGCCTTTTTGGGAGATCCCAATTGCCTGTAGGTCACGCCCAGCAGATTGAGCGCATCCGGATTGGTCGGCGCCTTTTTCAGGACCAGCTTGTAGCACCGCTGCGCCTTTTCGATCTCACCGGACTGGTGATAGGACAGCCCCTTGACGAGCTTTTCGCGTAAAGGATTTGGAGCGGTTTGCGTGGCCATCTTCTATCTGCTCTTCGGGAATCACTTGAAGAACAATAGCAGGAAGGGGTCTCAAAGGCAGGCCGACAAGCCAAACTGTCCGGATTACCTTGGGGATTGAAGCTGAATTTCTTGCTCGATAGAGCTCATTGCCGGCGGAACTGCTGTGACTGGAATTGCTGGCGTTGGTATTGTTGCGGCTGCCCCCGCTGCGGCCGGTAGTCTTCGCGCTGGTATTGCTGGCGCTGATAGTAGGACCTGTTTTGCGGCAGGCCCAGCCGGCGTTGTCTTTCAAGTTGTAAAAGGCGAACTCTTTCTTCACGCAATTGCTGAACGCGCTGCGCTTCTTCCAGTTCACGCCTTTCCTGTGCCAGTCGTTGTCGCTCGAGCTCCAGAATCAACATCTGCTGCTGCAGAAGCGATTGATTGAGCCGCTGTTGCTCGTCGGTGAGCAGGGGGGCAGATGGCAGTTGGATGTTCTGCGAGGACTGCGCGCGAGCGACCGTTGCGGGCGCAAGGACCGCAAATAACAGGAGAATTGCCGCAGCTTTGTTGGTCGCAGAGCGAAACATGTCATCCATGCCCAGTGCCGGAGCCAGGGCTTTGCTGGCGGGCAGCACGAAACCGGATCACTTCCGGTTCGCCCGATCATCAGGATCCGCTCAACGGAACGGATCTGACCAATATACACGCTCACCTTTTGCAGGGCTGGTTTTCAGGGATATTTGCCCAGATTTCTGGCAAGAGTTGCAATTGTGGTGAATCGGATCACGGCAAAGTAGTGAAAATTGCGGCGACCGGATCTGGATGTAAACAAAGGAAAATGGTGGGCGATACTGGGATTGAACCAGTGACCCCTCCCGTGTGAAGGGAAGGGGCGCGCTCAAGATTCCTTTTCATTTTCAGGTATTTGCCTCCTTTTCACTTTCTTCCTGTGTCAGAAACTTGCCGAAATCGTCGAAGTTTGACACGACCGACCGGCGGTAATCCGGCACGTCGTGGGCGTAGGGGATGACGGATTTCACGTCGAGCCATCCGCCCTGATCCATTGCGGATCTGAGGTCGCCCATGCGCAGCATGCGGCTTGCCAGCATGTGGCGGAACCAGTGCTGCGTCACGGTCAAGAGTAGCTGCGCGTCGGCCTCAGCCGCCTTCAGGAACGCCTCGCGCTTTGCCCCGTCGCGGATCTTGCCGGCCTCGATCGCTGCGTCGTCCAGAAGGGTTTGCGCAGCGCGTTCCTTGGCGCCGTTAAAGCCCTTCTTGTTCTGCGTGCCCCATGCCCGGCCGTTGTCCTTGTAGGGTCTGCGCTTGGGTGTCAGGAAGAGCGGCGCCTCGCGCTCGTGAAGCCTGCCGCGCCAAGCCACATACTCGCGCAGGATCGCGGCCGCGCTCGGGTGTAGGGCGGCGTTGACGGGGTTGCCGTTCTTGGTGTCGTGGAATGTGATCTGCTCGCGGCCCTCGGCCAGGATCAGGTCGCAGATCCGGCAACCGTGCAGGACTGACGACACACGGGCGCCCGTCGACCACTCGACGGCCATCTGCGCGCGCAAGGTGATATGCGCGGCATTCAGCAGCCTGGCAATCAGATCCGGACGCAGTTCCTGGACGCGGCGGCGGGCGCGGCGGTTCGGGTTGCGGGCTTTCTTGTCGCGGTGGAAGTCGGGCAACTGTTCCAGCCGGTGGCGCTTGCCCTGGCAGAACTTCAGGAAGCCGAGAAGGGCATTCAGATAGCGCTCGCGGGTGGCCGGCGCATTGCCTTTTTGACGCCGGTCGACAAGGCGGTGCCAGTCCTCTTCGGCGATCTCGTTAAGCCGGCGCAGGCCGAAGGCTGCGACGATTTCCTTGACGATGTCGATTGTAGTTTTGCCGAGCGGGCGTTCGCGCGGGCGTGTTAGGTAGTCTGCAGCTGCGACGGAAACGTAAGCACCCGGCGTTCTTTGGCCTGTCGCTTCGGCGATGATTTCGCTTTCGATCCGCCGGCATTCGGCAAGGGCTGCGTCTTCCGACGTCCGTCCGACTGGAAGGCCAAGACTTGTTCTAATGCGGATTGAGCGTCCGCCAGCCCTGACGGTACCGTGACAGTGCCATATGCCTTCACGGTCGACCGGGGCGAGCCCGCGAGCGCGCCGCCCGGCTCGCTTTCCCTTGCCACTGCTGCCTGCAGTTTTGTCAGTGCTTCCGGCGTCCAAACTTTCGTTCTCCCATGGCGAAGATGAAACTGAAACAGTTGTTCGGAGGGGCGGCGCCGTTTGTCTTCAGCGAGAACGCCTTCCAGCCAGCGCTTTGACTTGCGCAAGCGTTCTGCCACTTCCTCAGCATTGAAGTAAATCGGCAGACTCTGGTCAAGCTTTTGATGGCTGGTCATGGTCCTGGTTTCCGTTTCAGGTGCCCGGCGCCGCTTTGCGGTTCGCCGGGCCGGTGCCGATGGGGCGGCGTGGTTTCGATCAGCCGAGGGCAGCGCGGACCATGCAGTCCTTGGCTTCCAGCAGCTTGCGCAGTCCGGCAGACTTTTCGGGGCCGTCCGGCAGGTCGGCATTCATCTGTTCGGCCAGTTCACCAAACGGCCGGCTGACCGCCTGCAGATGTTCCGGCAGATGCTTGAACTCGAAATATTTCATGATGGGGTTTTGCACGGTCTTTCCTTTCCTTCGCGGTTGCCACGCTCCTTCAGGCGAATGTCATAGGCATTCTTGAGCGCGTTCATGGTGGCTTCGACGTGGGCTGCCACGTCAGCCTGCTTGTCCGCCTTCAGGCGGATGACTTCCCGGTCCAGCGCATCGATCGCGTTCGTCACGATCGCGCGGCTGCGGGTGAGCGGATCGGGCTGGGGAAGGAAAGACATCAAAGCAGCCCCTTCATGTTCGCGGCAAAAAGGGCCTCGCCCACAAGGATACTCAGGGCGAGGCCGTAGATGGCCCGTTCCGTGACCGATTGGACCACTTCAGAAACGGGCAGGGGAGCTTTGGAACTTGCGGCGCTGTCATCCGGCCAGTCGCCGAATTCACCCTGATGCTCGGAATGGGCATTGCGACATGCGAGTACGGCAAGAACCCAGAACAGCAACGACAGGGCGATGACCGAAAACAGAAGATAGGGGGCGGCGGCGCGCAGGGTATCAATCAGGCTTTCCATCGGTGCTTTCTCCTGTGGGCGGGGCCTTGGCACTGTGGAAAGCGCTTTCGCCGCGCACGGCTGCGATGTCGTGAAGGTTGGCCGGGCCGTGGGTGCTGTGTCCGGCCACGGCAAGCGCCGCGGCGACGGCGGCAAGGGCTTCCGGCTTGCCGTGAATGACGGCGTCCAGGTCTGCGTTCGGAAGCTCAAGCACAAGCGTCTGCAGCTGCTGGCCGCTGACGTGCTCTTCCGTGCCGTCCGGCTGCACAATCCAGTAGGCCCGGCCGACGCCCTTGGCCGACTGGTAAAACCGGATCTGCGCTTCCAGGCTGGCAAGGCACTTCTGAATGCTGTCGACCAGCGTTTCCAGCATCCAGACCCGATATTCCGGGGTTTCGTGCGTTGCCTCGCGAAACCACTTCAGGCCGTTCTTAAGAACCTTGAAGGCCGACCAGCTGTTCTGGATGCTTGCAGTCATGATTGCGTCTCCTGATTGAATCACGGTTGGAAACGCTACCCGAGGCCTTGCAGAAATGCGCGCCCGGACAGATTGTGTTTTAGATGCCGGTTCAACCGGCGGAAAATGGTGGCGCGCCGGGAAACCACTCCCGACGCGCCGCTTCGCAACCACATGACCAACCCATGCGGAAGGAACTGGAATGAACGAAATGCAGGCGGAAAAGCTGCAGCGGGACGTCGAAACGCTGAGCAAGCTCATGGCTGACCTGACGGTGAAGCAGCACGTGCAAACGGCAATGCTCAAACGCCTTCTGAAGGACTTCATGAGCAGGTCGGAAGACCGGGCAGAAGACGAACGCATCATGCGGGAAATCGTCAGCCATGATGCGCAGGTCGCCAGCAAACGCGACTTGCAGCCGAACAAGTTGCAAGAGCAGGCCATAGCCAGCCTGGTTGACGGCACAATCACGAAACTGCTGGAGGGCTGAGCGAAAGCCATCGGAGCGCCGCCTAAAGCCCGAACGGGAACCGCGGGCGGCGCGGCCGGTAGGCCGAAACGTCGCCGCGCTTAGGGGCGTGCTTTCCGGCCAGCTTGCGGCCATAGACATGTTCACCCGGCACCCGCCAGGTGCTGCGCAGGGCAAAAGCACCAGGCGGGCCGTAAAATGGTTGGTCCGGAATGATCGGTTTGCGAGGCGTGTTGGGCATATGACTTTCTCTGTGCGACGCTTGCTTTCAAAAACTGTCCAGAATGAAAGCATGACTTTCATCTAAATGCAAGCGTGACAGACGAAACTGGTTTTCTGGCCTAGAATCCCTTGCTAAATAAGCGAGTGTTTCAGGTGGGGTGAAACGACAATGGAGTTGGATAGACTGGTCGTCAGTCGAGTGATCGCGCGATTATTTGATGAAGCATCGCAAAAGGGTGTGCGCCTGGAAGTGAGCCGCGATTTCGGTTTGCTTGAGGGGCTTTTGGAGCACGTTCCTGAGAAGGGCTTAACTGAACACTTTCGCCGAAATCTCAACACTTATTCGCCGCAACAAGCCTTCTGGCTTGGTGGGTTTAACCAGCTGGGAGAGCTGGTTGGATTGGCGGCTGCCCGGCTTGATCAACTCGGTTCCTGGACGCTGGAAAAGTACTGGCGGGAGTATTGGTCGCGCTGTTATCCGGCGGACGACGGTTCGGAAGTCCAAATGTCAGACCGGCAGTACAGGTTCGCAAAGGACATTCAAGGGGATGTAGTCTATTTGGGCGAAATGTGGGTTGCAAAACAACACGCGACCAATGGCGTGTCAGGCCCTTTTTCGAAAGCAATCTTGCTGCTTTCGCTGCTTGAGTGGCAGTTCCAGGTTGCCTACGCTTGGGTGCGTCCGGCCTTCCTGGATCGCGGCTTTGCCTTCAAGTGCGGATTTACCAGCATGCATCCCGGTATCATCTGGGATCGGGGGCCAGCAACAATTGATCAAGACCTGCATATAATGGCGAGTAGTCGCTCAGATCTTTTTGATTTGGTTGATCTTTTGTCTTTCGAACTTCCCGAAGCATTGAATAGCAGTAAATCCACCTGAGGCCACTTTCTGGGGCGGTGAATGGTAGCAGAATGCGTTCGATGTTCAGCCATTCGATGCCGCCAGGCAGTAGATAGTTACTGCCGATAACGTCGAAGCGCGCAGCCCCTTTAGAGGCTTGAATGTAACTTTCACGGACCTGGCGGCGGTACTCTGGCTCTATTTCCAGTCGAGGTTGAGCGTTCCGAGGGTCGGCGGCCTGGGGCAAGAGTTTTGCGAACAAGCTTTCCTCGCCGACAAACAGAATGTCAGGACTGTCTTCCAGTGAGTGAATGGTTTTCAGAATGACCAGCTTCGGCAAATATTCGACGATTGGCGAGTTTTCACCTGGCATTCTGCCGCCGGTTTCCTTCCAGATCCGATAGAAGAACACGCCGAGGCTGTCTGAGCAACCTTGCTCGACGTGTTCCAACGGTAAGTTCTGGACGTAATTTTCTTTCATTGCAGTGTCGTGTGCCGAGGTGCTGTAAGGCGGTGCCCGGATTTCATGGATGCTTCAACCATCTTCTCGCGCAGAATGATGGTCAGATCGTCTCTTTCTGTCTCGGAAAGTTTATTGATCTGTGAGTGTCCGAAAAGTTGCTGGCAAAAAGCGATTGCGCCAATTATTGCGCCTTGTTTCCGTAGGATTACTAAGAGTTCTTCTAACTTATCAGTATGGCCTTTTGACAATCTTGTTTCCCCCTAAAGTGCACAGTCTCAGTGCTCCTCCTCAGAACTGCTCTCAAATTGAGTTTTTCTAATAAGCAACTCATTGTAGTAATTTTCAACCAAAAATGTGAAGTCTTCGAAATCTGCCAAGCCGCCCAGGTGCGTCTGCTCAAAGCGGCGTGCCATGTCGTGAGCCATCTTATAGAGGGTTTTGTCGAGCTTTTTGCCGGCTGACGGCGGCATGGTTCCGGCTGGGGATTCCGGAAACGGTGCGCCTTTGCCGCTGAGCAGCCAGTCAAGGCTACAACCGAAAGTGTCGGCAATTTTCTGCAGGTTCTTCTGCGTAATGCCTTTGTTCTGCTCCCAGTTTCCCACAGCGCCACGCGTCACGTCTATGCGGCTCGCGAAATCGACCTGTGTGAGGCCTAACGCCTTGCGAATGTGCTGAATTCTGTCGCCGGTAGTTTCCATGGCCGCAATCATGCTGCCAACCATGACGCCAGTCGATGAAATTAAATCTTGAATATTCATGAAAGAAATGCTTTCAATCTGTCGCTATGGAAAGCGATAGTTTCAAAGGATTGGCGAAGGTTTTGGAGGCGGCCGAAGGCCCGTCCAATCTCGCGCGCCTGCTTGGCAACATCACGTCACAGGCAATCTGCCAGTGGAAGAGGGTTCCCCCTGAAAGGGTGATTTCCGTTTCCAACGTCACTGGCGTTCCTCCTCACATCATCCGACCGGATCTCTATCCGGTGCCATTCTCGGAGACAGGCGAGAATGTGTCACCGCGTAAATCCAGCGAGGTTACGCAATGACCTTCCGACCAACCACGGACCACGACCGCGCTGCGCTGAAGTCCGCCTTTCGGCGCCTTGTGCGCAGCGGTGGCGGGCAGCTGGAAGCCGCGCAGGCAACGCGCGTCGGCCAGCAGGCGCTTTCGCGCTATGGCTCGCCGAACCATCCCGGCGAACATGTTCCGGTGGACGTCCTGATGGATCTGACCATCGACACGGACGATGCCGACGTGATCCGCGCCATGTGCCGCCTTGCCAATGGCGTGTTCGTGCCGCTGCCGAAGACGCAAGGGGCAATCACCAACTGGCCGGCGGCCGTTGGAACTGCGGTGAAACGCGGTGCGGACGCTGCCGAGGCGATCTGCACCGCACTGAATGACGACGGTCAGATAACGCCGGAAGAAATCACCGACCTTGAAATTCTGAACAAGCTGTCATCGGCGATCGAGGCGCTTGTCGTTCTGCAGACTTATGCCCGGTCGGTCGGGGGTGAGGGATGACCCTACCAGTGGCACGCATCGCGCAGCGGTTGGATAGCTTCTTCCAGTCCGCCGATCTTAAAGGTTGCGGTAAAGCTGTTTTCGCTGAAGGGCGTCATGCGGGCAATCATCTGGCTCTTGCCGAACATCTGCTTGATGACCGGAATTGCCCGCGCACCAGTCCAGAGCCCAAGAGAGCGGTTATTGGTGCTTTCGGTCATCCTGGCCGTTTTGGGTTTATCGTCATCCAAGCGGTAGGTGACCTCGCCGTAACCACCGTGACCGGTCATGTGGCAACCGGTCGAAAAAACCATGGCCGTTGTATTTTCAATGCAACGCACGTGCAGCGTCACACGGTCGCCGCGGTTCCAGCCACAGTCAATAACTTCTTCCGATTGAGTGACCAGGATTACGGCTGTGCTGTCATCCATCTTGGATTTTTCAAGGCTCGTTTGCCAGTCAGTCGGTGCTTTGGTCTCCTGGGTGCTTTCGGGTTTCACCTTGAAGAAGCGGTCGTAGCAAGCAAGGCGCGTATCGTCGTACGGGATCTTGCTGCAGCCCTGAGGCGTGTCGACCGCTGCGGATGTAGGGGTGACCGTAGCGCAAAGGGCTATCCCAGCAATCAAGCTTCGAAATCTCAATTCAAAATCTCCCGTTCGAAAGGCTGCATGACAGCAAATTTTCGCGCGCAAGTCGAGCGGGGTGCTGCGGCATGAGCCTGTTTGAGAATGCAACCGCCGAAGACCTGACCGCGCTCGCGCAGCGTTTGCGTGGCTATTCGGGCATCCGGCAGGGGACGATGCGTTTCGCTGTCCTGATTGCCGAGGAAGAGCAGACAGAGCGCGCACACGACGGCGTGCGTGCCCTGATCAACGAGGCCAATGACCTGATTTTCGTTTCCGATCTTCTGCTGGAATTGGCTGCCGCGAAGAAAGGAAAATCCTCATGAGCCTTGCCGAAGATACACGACACGCGGTCGACGAAACCGGGGACGGCGGTGCGCTGACCTGGGGCACCTTGACGGCCGAAGAAAAGGCCGAGGCTGTCTATTGGCAGCTGGCAGGCGGCCGGACGGCGGAAGAGGCAACCGCAGCCCTTGCGCTGACCTATGGCCCCATTGGCGTCAACCAGGTGCGGCACGTTGCCGAGCGCGAAGGCTTCGACGCTGACCCGGCCGTGATCGGCGCGAGGGGCTACCGTAACCGGCTGGAAAAGAAAGCCCGCCGTGCACGCGCAAACAATGCGAAGCCGGTTCTGGTGAAGGCAGAGCCGCTGCCTGTCATCGAGGCGCCGCAGATTGCGCATCCGGACGCGACCCATGGTGGCTTGACCATTTTCGAGTTGAAGCCCTGGCATTGCCGCCGGCCGCTTTGGGACAAGTCCGAAACGCGGGTTGAACAGCAGTTCTACTGCGGCAACCGGCGCGCCCAGGGCGGTGCCTGGTGCGCCGATTGCCGGAAGATTGTCTACCAGTCGCCGGAAGAGCGCCGCCGCAACCAGCGGGCCGCAGAAGCCCGGAACGCCTTTCCGAAACAGGGGAGGTATCGCCGGTGGAAATGAAATTCGAACCCAAGATTGGCGACGTTCGCCAGACGCTGAAAACCTATTGCTGGGCACGGGCGCAGCATCGGTTGCGGCTGAAAGATTACAGCGCGGGTTTTTCCAGCGCGGTGTTGCTGATCGCCGTTGAAACGGATGTCGAGCCGGGCCGGGTTGCTGCGGTTCTGGCCGGTGGCTTTTCCAGTTCCGATACGCAGAAACGCCTTGCCGCCTGGTGCGGTTTGAAGCTGGCGCAGAAGCACGGCAAGCCCGTGTTGGTGGCGGACCCTGATGCCAGCTTTGACCGTGGTCCAGGCGGCGGGGTGGCGCCGGTGCCGATCGACGAAGCGCGCCGTCGGATCTGCCTTCGCCTTGGCGAAATGCTTCACGCTGCCGGTGACCGGCTGTTTCAGGAAGCGGGGTGTGCGTAATGGCCCGGAGCAGCGCAGAAACTCTGTTTGATGTCGCCGCAAAGACGCCTGAGGGCCAGCGGCCGGGCATGTATGCCACGATCACTTGTGCTTGCGGGAAAACGGAAGACGTTTTCGCCGGGGCCGGTGTCAGCGGCAAGTCGCTGCCCGCCGAGCCGCTGCGCAAGAAATTCCAGCGCGCCGGATGGCACGTTGGCCCGCGCAAGGGCAAGCACAGCTGCCCGGCATGTCAGAAGGCGGCAGCCTGGAAGCCGGATCTGGTGAAGGCCGATCCGCCGCGCCGGCCGACGCCGGAACAGAGTCGCGCGCTGCTGGAAGCGCTGGAAATCGTGTTCTGCCCTGAAGCCGGTTTTGATGCGGGCTATGACGATGCCCGCGTCGCCACCGAACAGAACATGCCGCGCCGCTGGGTGGAAGACATCCGCGAACAGTTCCTGGGGCCGGTGCCTGCCCCCAAGGTCGACCATATCGCCGAAGCGCGGAAGGGGCTGGAAAGCCTGTCGCGGACGCTCGCCGAATTCACTGGCGCGCTTGAGGCGGCGAGCCTCGCCCGCCGGGTTGCGGCCGAACAGCTGGTGGAAATTTCCAAACATCTTGAAGAGGTGGGGCAATGATCGATCTTCCGACCAATTTCCGCAATCTTCGCCCGGAGCGCGATCCGGATTTCATCATCGGCAACCCGCCGTACATGCTGCGGTGGTGGCTGCTGCCGCGCAATCCGACCTTTAACGTCTACTACCATCGCATTCTGCGCGATGACGACGACCGGGCGCTGCATGATCATCCCTGGCCGTCCTTTTCCATCATGATCAAAGGGCAGCTGCGTGAGGTGCTTGAAGATGGGCCGCGCGTGGTCCTGGCCGGTGATTGCATCTATCGCGGTCCCGAAATGGCGCATCGCCTGGAACTGATCGACGGCCAGCCAGCCGAGACGCTGTTCATCACAGGCCCGCGCGTACGCGAATGGGGCTTTCACTGCCCCAAGGGCTGGGTGCATTGGCAGGACTTCACGGCACCGGGTGATAGCAGCCAGATCGGTCGCGGGTGCGGAGAGCTGACATGATGCGCCTGGACCGGGAGGGGCTGGGGAAGGCCTTGCGTGCCGAGCGCGAGGCGCAGGGCCTGACTGCGCGCGACCTGGAACAGAAAACCGGGGTGAGCGACAGCACGATCCTGCGGGCCGAACGGGCGCACCCGGATGTTTTCGCGCGGGCCGACACGGTCTGCATTCTCTGCCATGTGCTGGACGTCGACCCGCTCGCTTTCGTGGAACGTGTTTCACGGGAACACACCCATGAAGCAAGCGAGGGGGGGCGGCATGGCTGAAACCTTTCTCGGCGGCCGGGTAGCTCTGCACTGCGGTGACAGCCTGGATATTCTCAAAAGCCTTCCGGCGGACAGTCTGGATGCCTGCGTGACCGATGCGCCGTATCACCTGACGAGCATCGTCAAGCGGTTTGGCGGAAACCAGGCAGCGGTCAAGAGCGGTAAGACGGGGGCTTACAAACGGGCTTCCGCCGGGTTCATGGGTAAGCAGTGGGACGGCGGCGATATCGCCTTTCGGCCGGAAATCTGGTGCGAGGTTTTCCGTGTCCTCAAGCCGGGTGCATACCTGCTGGCCTTCGCTTCGACGCGGGGTTTCGGGCGCATGTCCAGCGCGATCGAGGAAGCCGGGTTCGTGCAGCATCCGCTGATCGCGCAGCTGTTCGATCCTGATCCCGTCATTTCCGCGTTTCTCGCTTCGCTATCGGAAGCGCAGATGCGGGCATTGGCGCGGATCGTCGACCTGCATGACGGCGGGTTGTTGGCATGGCTGTTCGGTTCCGGCTTCCCCAAAGCGACCCGTGTCCAGGCAGAAGGCTATGACGGGTTCCGCTATGGCGGTCAAAGCCTCAAGCCCGCCATCGAGCCGGTGTTCATGGGGCAAAAGCCTTTCAGCGAGAAAAACGGAACAGAAAACATTCTTAAGCACGGCACGGGCGCGGTGAATATCGACGCGTGTCGGGTTGGGTCTGAAGCGCCGCTAAATTCCGGTTCCTGCAAACTTTGGTCGCACTACCGGTCTGGCGAGAAAAGCGCTGATCGGCGGTACCAGAAAAACGGTTCCACAAACTTTGCAGCAAAGCCTGGTCCGCGCGGTGGTTCACCTGACGGTCGGTGGCCGGCAAATGTCATCCATGACGGCAGTGCAGCCGTGCTGGAAGCGTTTCCGGAGGCTCCTGGTGCGCAGGGTCTTGTGACCGGTAGTGAGCCGACCGGGGCGGGCTTTTCGGGTGATGTCTATGCGTTCAAGACCGGTGATCGAAAGCCGAGTCTGCCGCGCAATGACAAAGGTTCCGCTGCCCGGTTCTTCTATTCCGCAAAGGCGGACGCAAACGACCGCATTGCGTCCAAGCATCCGACAGTAAAGCCAGTGGAATTGATGCGTTACCTGGTCCGCCTGGTGACGCCACCAGGCGGGACGGTGCTGGACATCTTTGCCGGTACCGGCACGACGGGCGAAGCCGCGTTTTACGAAGGTTTCAACGCCGTTCTGTGCGAGCGCGAGACGGAATACCAGGACGATATTCGCCGCCGCATGGCGCTTTGTGTCACCGGCCCGGAAGAGCGCAAACGCGAAATCGTCAAGGCCCGGCAGGCGGATGCCCCTGCTGATGCAGGGCCGCTGTTTTCAACCCAGCCATAGGAGCGTGA
Source organism: Labrenzia sp. THAF191a (assembly GCF_009363335.1). GTDB lineage: Bacteria > Pseudomonadota > Alphaproteobacteria > Rhizobiales > Stappiaceae > Roseibium > Roseibium algicola. Next base: position 5,148,297 of record NZ_CP045333.1, on the reverse strand, counting down.
GAGCAATGGCAACTTCACCAGGTCGAAATACTGTTTCCGCAGAGCGCTTGCAAAGTTTCGTGGACCGTATCGAGCGTATACGGGCTGAGAAAAAGCAGCTTGCCGAAGACGAAAAGCTCGTGTTCGCCGAATTGAAGGCTGAGGGCTTTACCCCTGCGCGGGTGCGCGATGTTCTGAAGATCCGCGCAGCCAAGCCCGGCGATTACGACGAAGCAAAATCCGAGCTTGATATGTATCTGCACGCGCTCGGTATGGAGCGCGAGTCGCCGCTGTTTCAGGCGGTTGGCCTTATGGACGTGGACGTTGCCGCGCGTGATCAGGTCATAGAGGCCTTCAAAATGCTGGTGCCGAAGAAAGGCGAAATTATCGTCAAGATCGGCAAGAAACCCGTGCGGCTTTACCGCGATGCGGACGGTGAAGCGCAGGCGGAAGACTACCGTGAACCTAAAGCTGCGCCGGTCGACCCTGCGGCCCGCCCGCGTCCTGCGCGCCGTGACGCCCCTGATGTTGATGAGGCGGGTGCAGAAGCACTCGGACGGGAGGCGTACAAGGCAAATGAGCCGATAACCTCCAATCCGTTCGCCTGGGATGACAAGCGCAGGCAGGCCTTTGACAAGGGCTGGCGTGATGCATCCGGCACCGATGGCATGGGTCCGGGTGGTGATTGATGATGCGACAGGTGCCACAGAACCTTGAAACTTTTGGCGACATCCTGGAACCGCAAGAGGCGGTCGAGCCGATCCTGGCCGCGCCTGTGCGGTCGGCGCTCATGGAATGGCTTGAAGAGATTTGGGCCAAAGATGAGTTGGAGGCGGTCGGCCTGAAACCTCGCCGGCGGGCACTCTTCACCGGCATTCCTGGCACCGGCAAAACAACGCTCGCGCATCATCTGGCTGCGCGGCTGGGGTTGCGCATGCTGGTCGTTAGGCCTGAGCGTGTCGTTTCCATGTACGTCGGTGCGAGCGCGGTCAACATTGGTGCTCTTTTTCGGGCCGTCCAAGGACAGCCTGAGCCGATTTTTCTGTTCTTCGATGAATTCGACAGCATCGCTGCGAAACGTATGGGCAGCGGCCATAACAAAGTTGGCGAGCAGGACCATAATCACCAGATCAACGCGCTTCTGAAGAGCTTGGATAGTCTGGAAACGTTCGCAGTTGCGGCCACGAATTTCGGGGACAGGATCGACGAAGCTGTCTGGCGCCGATTTGAAATTCAGATCGACTTGAAAGCGCCGGGCGAGGGTGAACGGCGGCGAATTCTTCAGCGCTATTTTGCTCCATTTGTTCTTCCTGACATGGCCCTGGCGGCGCTCGCTGAAGCGATGGAAACGGCCACCCCCGCCCTCATGCGCCAATTTTGCGAGCACATCAAACGGCAGATCGTCGTAGGGCCGCGCTCGGGGTGGGAAATGAACCGCGAAGCGGTGCTTTCGCGCGTGTTGGAAACGGTAAAGCCGCATCCCGATTCCGGATTGCCGCGGCTTTGGTCCCGCGGGCTGGCTGACCGCGCTTGTTCTGCGGTGCCGTGGCCGCTTGAAACATCCCTTGACGATTATCCGCACGTGGAAACTGCGCCAGCTGTTGGCGGTGTCGTCACTGAACTCAGGCCGAAGGGGCGGGGCAAGTGATGCCGAAACGTATCCAGATGACCAGAACAAAGCCTTGGCGCTGCGACGCGCCGGATGCCGTGATCGTTGACCGCACGTCGAAATGGGGAAACCCGTTCAAGGTGGGGGCTGACCTGCCGGGCATGCCGGGCCAGCCGATGGATGCCGAAGACGCGTGCCAGTGTTTCGAGATTTTCACGATTCCAGAATTGCCGGTGCATGAGCTGGCCGGAAAGGATCTGGCGTGCTGGTGCGCGCTGGATGCGCCGTGCCACGCCGACGTGCTGCTGAAATATGCCGCGCGCTGCACCGCCGACAAGGGGGTGACGCATGGCCGATAAAACCAAGATCGAATGGACCGACGCGACCTGGAACCCGGTGACGGGTTGTTCGCTTGTTTCCGAAGGCTGCCGGTATTGCTACGCAGCCGACCTAGCCGCCAGCCGGCTCAAAAATCATCCGTCGCGCAAGGGCCTTGCCAAGCGCAACGCGGCCGGTGTGGCGCAGTTCACCGGCGAGGTGCGGTTCAACGAAAAATGGGTCGACCAGCCGCTGCACTGGCGCAAGCCGCGCCGGATATTCGTCTGCGCGCATGCGGACCTGTTTCATGAAAACGTGCCAGATGAATGGATCGACAAGGTGTTCGCCGTCATGGCGCTGTGTCCGCAGCATACGTTCCAGGTGCTGACAAAGCGTCCGGAGCGGATGCGCAGATACCTCAGCGATGTTCAAGCGGCCCGCTGGATGGTCATTGAAGGTGAAGCGCGGGCGATGGGGTTTGACCCGAACGCGATGAATGCCGCTGGATTCGAACGGCTCGCGAACAAGGGCTTTTTGCCAAATGTCTGGCTTGGCGTTTCGATCGAAGATCAACCGACTGCCGACACCCGCATTCCTTACCTTATGAAAATTCCTGCCGCGGTTCGGTTTGTATCCGCCGAGCCCCTGCTAGGGCCGGTGGACCTGACGCGGCATCTCGATCCTTGTCTGGAGCATTGCACCCATGGGTGCTGCGCCGAACATGAATGGGAATGTTATTCCATGTTCGACACGCTCGATTGGGTCATCGTCGGCGGCGAAAGCGGCGACCATGCACGGGCAATGAACCCGCAATGGGCGCGGGCACTGCGCGACCAGTGCGCGGCCGCTGGGGTGTCGTTTCTTTTCAAGCAGTGGGGTGTCTGGCTGCCACGTAGCCATGCTGCGCATCTTGGCGACGAAATCAACGACCTGCCGTTCGGCGAGTTTCACGCACCGGACGGCGAGTGGATTGATTGCTGCCTTTGTTCCGAGGGCGCGGCAGACATGCCGATGTTCCGTGTCGGAAAAGCTGCCGCTGGTCGAGTCCTGGACGGCGTGACGCACGACGGGTTTCCGGAGGTGCGGGTTGATGCGTGACCTTCTGACAGATCTGCCGGCCGTTGCCGGGCGTCCTGGCGGGCGCGAGCTGATCATCGATTGCTTTGCCGGTGGTGGCGGGGCGTCGACCGGCATCTTTCAGGCCCTTGGCCGCCATCCGGATATCGCGGTGAACCATGACGCCGAGGCGCTGGCCATGCACCGGGCGAACCATCCGTCGACGCTGCATGTTTCCAAGAACATCTACCAGGTCGACCCGATGGACCTTTGCCATAATCGGCCGGTTGGCCTGCTCTGGGCCTCGCCCGACTGCAAGCACTTCTCCAAGGCGAAAGGCGCGCGGCCGGTCAAGCGCAATATTCGCGACCTTGCCTGGACTGTCGTCACCTGGGCAAAGCGTGCCCGGCCGCGCGTGATCATTCTTGAGAACGTCGAGGAATTCTTGACGTGGGGTCCGGTGGTGCCGGATGGCGAGGGCGGATACAAACCCTGCAAGGACCGTGCGGGCGAAACCTTCGACAAGTGGGTGAAGGACCTGAAGCGCCACGGATACCGCGTCGAGTGGCGCGAGCTGCGCGCCTGCGACTATGGCGCGCCGACGATCCGCAAGCGGTTGTTCGTGATCGCGCGGCGGGACGGCAAGCCGATTGTCTGGCCGGAACCGACGCACGGTGCGCCGGATGACCCGGCGGTGATCGCGGGCAAAAAGAAGCCCTGGCGCACGGCGGCGGAAATCATCGACTGGTCACTGCCGTGCCCGTCCATTTTCGATACCTCGGAAGAGATTTTGCAAAAGCACGGCGTGCGCGCCAAGCGGCCGCTTGCCGACGCGACCTTGCGGCGGATCGCGCGCGGCGTCATGCGCTACGTGATCGATGCAAAAAAGCCGTTTCTGGTTGTCTGCAATCATGGCGGTGACTGGTTCCGGGGGCAGGGGCTGGATGAACCCATGCCGACGCTGACCGCCTCGCGCGATGCCTTCGGGCTGGTAATGCCTGCCGTGGCACCCGTCGTTTCCTATGCACAGCAGGGCGGCGGAAATCGATCGGCAGAAACCCCGCTGCATACGCTGACGGCCAGCGCGAAAGATCAGAATTGCCTTCTGGTGCCGTCCCTTGTCGGCTGCGGTGGCAGGGCCGGGCAAAGCGCGCCGCGGGGTGGCGACATGCCGGTGAACACCCAAACCGCAAAGGCGGACGGGTGTCTGGTTTCCGCCTTCCTGGCAAAGCACAACACGGGCGCGACAGGGGCGCCGCTCTCCGGTCCTGCGCCGACGATAACGGCGAACGGTTTTTCGAAGCGTCCGGGCGGCGCTGCGCCTGTCGGGCTTGTGTCCGCTCACATGCTGTCGATGCGTGGCAGTGACCGGCGGGACTATCCCGCCGATGCCCCTGCGCGAACGGATTCGGCTGGCGGCAATCATGAGGCTGTCGCGGCTGCGTTCCTGTCGCGGCAGTTCGGCAATTCTGTCGGATCTGATGCGGGCGATCCTGTCGGCACGATCACTGCCGGCGGTGCGGGCAAAGCGGCCATCGTCGCGGCGTTTCTGAATACCTACTACGGCACCAGCGAAGCCCATGGGCTGGACGCGCCGATGGGAACGGATACCACGCGCGACCGCCGGTCGCTGGTAACCGTGGAAATCGACGGCCAGTCTTACGCAATCGTCGATATCGGCATGCGCATGCTGACACCGCGCGAACGGTTCCGGGCGCAGGGCTTTCCGGATAGCTACCGGATCGAAACAGGCATCGGCGAGGACGATCAGGAAGTCGCTTTGAGCCAGTCGGCGCAGGGGCGCATGTGCGGAAATTCCGTCTGCCTTGATATCGCCGAGGCTCTTGCCGGCGCCAACGTGCCCGACCTGGTGGTGCGCGAGGTGGCGGCATGAGTGAACAGGCGGAACGCTTTGTCATCACGCGTGGCGCGGAAAGGGCGTTGCCGGACCCGTGTCATCGTCGCCGGGTGCTGATGGCGCTCGCCGAGGCGCACACGGCGGGGCCGCTGCGGATTGAAACGCAGGAGCTGGGCGAGCGCACCGGCCTGGGCGCGTTCGTGCTTTGGCAGGTGCTTATGGATCTGCACCGCGCCAAGTACCTGCAGGCCTTCAACATCGGCGGGCTGATGACGGTTCGCTTTCCCTTCGATTTTCCCACTGATCACCCGGCTTATGTGCATGTGTCGCCGGGCAGCACAAAGGAGGCTGCCAATGGATAGGTTCTGGATCAATTTCCGGGCTTACCGGCGGATGTGTGCCGACAGGCCTGCGGACGAACGAAAGCGCCTGCGGGCAGCCCTGCGCGCCGGGCCTATCTGCGCGCCTCTTCCGTTCCTGGAAGAGTTCGTGAAGCGCCTGAACGCGCACGACATCGACCTGGACGCCTTGCTGAAAGCCGGGGGTGCCAAATGAGCCATGAGGCGACCAATTGGGCGATCAAGCAGAAGGGCTTGCCGCCCGCTGCCAAGATCGTGCTTTGGCACCTTTGCGACCGCTACAATCCGGACTTTGGCTGTTTCCCCTCGCAGGACGCTTTGGCGCGGGATTGCGAGATATCGCGGGCGACGTTGAACCGTCATCTGGACGCCTTGGAAGAGCGCGGATTGGTGGCGCGGGAAGCCCGGCGCGACGAACGCACGCGCAAGCAGTTGTCCACACGCTATCGTCTTGGATTTGAAGCGGATTTTGAGCCTGCGGAAGGCGCAAAGCCGTGTCGCGAAATGAGACACGGGAATGAGGCCGAAACCGTGTCTCAAAATGCGCAAAAGCCGTGTCTCAAAAATGACGATTCCCGTGTCTCAAATTGCGACACTAACCCTGTAAGGGAACCAGTAAGAGAACCAGTAATTGAGAGAGAGCGTGCGAGCGAGCGCGAAGAGGGGCAGGAAGACGACACGCCCACGGTGAGCCGTGAGGCATGGGCAAGACGCTTCCGCAAGGCACATGCCGAGTGGCCGACCTATGCCGACGACAGCCCGGAACAGACCGAAAAGGCCTGGTTCGCGCTTTCGGAAGAGGATCGCAACAGCGCTGTCGAGCACATGCAGGCCTATCTGCATCACATCAAGAACGACCTGAAACGCAAGGCAATCTGCCGGTTTTCGGTCTATCTCAAGGAAAAACGCTGGGAGCGTTTGCCGGAAAAAGCACGGTCTGCCGGCGGTGGCGTTCAAGTCGCTCTGCCGTTCGGCAAGTCCTGGGGTGCGCTGCGGCTGTCGGTTCTGATGGGCGAGCCTGACGGCCCGCCGCCGCGGTTGACTTCCGTCGAAGAGCGGCTGTGCGCTGATGGCAAATACGATCGGGATGAACTGATGCGCGGCAAGTGGGCACGCTGCGGCTGGCCGAAGGTCAACATGATGCAGGACGACGCCATGCATCGGCACAAGGGGCGCAAGGTCGACGCTGTCGCCGAGCGGCTGGGGGCAGACTTCGTGCAGGTGCCTGTCGGCTCTGCCGGCTGGAAGGCCTGGCAGGCGCTGCACGAAGAACGCGGCTGGCCATGGTTCGAGGGTGATCTTGGCCGGGTCGAGTGGGTCTACTTCCCGGCTTCGCCGGATGCGCCGGACAGCTACGCCAGCCCTCTGGAAGCCGTTCGGGCGGCGATGGCCCGATTTGAAACCGAACATGCAGCACTCACGCAGAAGGACGCAGCGGAATGACACAGGAAAAGGTGAAGCGGCCGGAAACTGTTCACAACCTGGAACTGTTCAAGCAGCTGGTTATGGGGTGCGCGGTCGAGTGGGTGGTTATCCACACAAACCCGAAATGCGAGAAACGGGCAGAAGCCGGGCTGATGGCCAAGGGGCTTTTGGCCTATCTGCCGATGGAATGCATCGAGCGGCAGTATGGCCTGAATACCAAGAAAAAGGCTGGCGGAACTTATGTCACCAGGCGGCCGATGTTTTCCCGGTATCTCTTCGCCGGCATCGATCGGAGCAAGGGGCAGACGGTCGACGACGTGCGCGGCTGCGACGGTGTCGAAGGCGTTGTTTGCTTTAGCGAAAGCGGCGTCCCGACACGTGTCAGCAAGGCCGATCTTTGCAGGGTGATTGACGTCTCGCACGGCACCTATGAAGGCGAGAAGGTGCCGGACGGTTTCATTGCCTGGATAGCCGAACTGGAAAGCGGCTGCATGCTCGGCATGGTCAAGGGGGCATGGGCCGGAATTGACTTTGCCTTTACCGGCTATGACGAAGCCAAGAGGCGCGTTCACGGGACGATAGACAGCAAAATCGGCAAGGTGCTGGTGAACGTCCCTGTTGACGCTGTGAAACGTCCTGAGGTATCCAAAGTGCAGGACGATTCGTCGGACCCCTCGGGCACGGGTGAGAGTATTCACCACACAAACGGAGCGACTGAGGCGGCGGACCCAGCCAATTGAAACGCCAGATAGGCGGTGTTGGCGCAATGGGTTTCTATGGCGAATGCAACGGCTCGCAGCGATGCGGGCCTTTTTCATGTCTGGATCATGGCAAAACTCACCAACCTTAAGCCGATGCTTGGCAGGGCGCCGTCGCGTGTCCGGTCGATGCCTAAGATCGCCGCGAGCTTCTACAAGTCGCCTGAGTGGCGAAAGCTTGTGGCAAGCATCAAGCGCGAACGCGGCTGCAAGTGCGAGCGCTGCGGATCGACGCAGCGTGTCATTGCCGACCACATCATCGAGTTGAAAGACGGCGGCGCGCCGCTGGATAGATCCAACATCGAGTTGCTCTGCCATGCGCATCACCAGCAGAAGACCTCGCAAGCGCGCGGCGCACGTGCCGCTGGCCTGACCTGACCGGGGAGGGGGTGGGTCGATCCTGAAACCCGGTCGCCGCCCTGCACCACCGCCCCTCTCATTTGGAGATTTTTTTCCTGTGAGCCAAGAATTTGACCTGTTCGGCAACCCGATTGTGACTGGCCAGAAAGGCCGGGGACGGCCGAAGCATGTGCCGACGCCGGAAATAGAGAACAAAATCAAGATGTTGCTGTCATTCGGTTGGAGCAATGAACGGATTGCCCGCGCGGTTGGCGTCTCGCAGCCGACTTTGAGGCGGAATTATTTTCAGGTGCTCAAACTGCGCGACTATCAGCGCGACATGATGACGGCCGCCAAGGCCATGAAGCTTTGGGAACTTGGAATGGCCGGGAACGTCGGGGCGTTCAAGGCATTCGAAAAGCTCCTGGAACGCAACGACATGATGAAGCTCGATGCCGACTTGCGGGACATGCAGAACGCTCGCGACGATGAGCAGGAAGACGAAATCGCGCCGCGCAAGCTCGGAAAGAAAGAGCAGGCGCAGGCTGATGCCGAAAGCGCGATGCGAAGCGCGGGCGATTGGGGCGGCGACCTTGCCTTCCGGGGTTCCGTCAACTGATGTCGGCCGCTGCGCAGAAAACGGACCTGTCCTGGTCGACGGCTTGTCCGGACTGGAAGGAACGTATCGTCGGCCGCAAGTCGCTGATACCGGATCTGCCAATATTTGACGACGAAGCCGAACGGGCGTTGCGTATCTTCAAGCGCCTGCGGGTGCCGGACATCATCGGGACGCCGACTTACGGCGAAGTTTGCGACGAATGGGTTTTTGACCTGGTACGTGTGATCTTCGGATCATTCGACGTCAAGACCAAACGCAGAGCGCTGCGTGAATTCTTCCTCTTGGTACCGAAGAAGAACGGCAAGTCATCGATCGCGGCGGCGATTATGGTGGTCGCCGCGATCCTGAATATCCGACCAGAAGCGGAATTACTGCTGATCGCGCCGACCAAGAAAATTGCCGAGATTGCCTTCAAGCAGGCAGTTGGCATCATCCGGCTGGACGAAAAGCTGGACGCGGTCTTTCAGGCTCAAAACCACCAGAAGACAATCACGCACCGGGTTTCGCGGGCGATGATCATCATCAAAGCAGCAGAGGCCGACGTCATCACCGGATCGAAGGCAACCTTTATCCTGATCGATGAAACGCACGTGTTCGCAATGAAAGCCAAAGCGGCCGACATCTTCGTCGAGATACGCGGCTCGCTGGCGGCTCGGCCTGATGGCTTCCTGCTACAGATCACGACGCAGAGCAAAGCACCGCCTGCTGGTGTCTTCAAGGAAGAGCTGACCATTGCCCGCCAGGTGCGCGACGGCGAACTGGATTTGCCATTGCTGCCGATCCTGTACGAGCTGCCGTTTGAAGTGGCGAACGACAATGGATGGCGGGATCCGAAAACGTGGGGGATGGTCAATCCGAACCTGAACAGGTCCGTTGACGAAAAGTTCCTGCGAGATGAGTTGATCAAGGCCGAAGCCAAGGGAACCGCCGCTCTTCTGCTGTTTGCCTCACAGCACCTGAATGTCGAAGTCGGTCAGTCGCTCGGCGGTTGGCGTGGATCGCATTTCTGGGCAAAGCAGCAAATGCCCGAGTTAGCGGGCCTTGAAGCACTTCTCGAAAAATCGGAAGTCGTGACGGTCGGTATTGACGGCGGCGGCCTTGACGATCTTCTCGGCGTTTCCGTGCTCGGTCGCCATCGCGAAACCCAGCACTGGCTTTGCTGGGGGCATGCTTGGGCGCAACGCGACGTCCTGGTGATCCGCAAGGAAATCGCCCAACAACTGACCGACTTCGAAAAGGCCGGCGAGCTGACGTTCTGCGACGACGCGACAAGCGATATCGAGGGTGTCGCCGAGGTCTGTAAGCAGGTTTTTGCCTCGGGTCTCATGCCGGAAAAATACGGGGTTGGGCTTGACCCGATGGGTGTTGCAGCCCTTGTCGACGAACTTGCCCGTTGCGGTATCGGTGGCGACCTGGTGACGGGCGTCAGTCAGGGCTTCCGGCTGTCGTCAGCCGTCTGGGGCATCGAGCGTAAGCTGAAAGACGGGACGCTTTGGCACGGTGGCCAAGGCCTCATGTCCTGGTGCGTCGGCAACGCCCGCGCAGAGCAGCGCGGAAATGCCGTGCTGATCACAAAGGAAACTGCCGGCAAGGCAAAAATCGACCCGCTTGTCGCGCTCTTCAACGCGGTGAAGCTGATGGAAGTCGGGCCGGAAGCGGCCGGAACCGCCGCGGCTTGTCCGTGGGATGACCCTGAATTTTCACTGGTGGCCTGATGAGATTTCCCGGATTCGGTCGCAAGCGTGAAACCCGCGCCGCGACCATAGAAAACCCGACCGTGAAAGTAAGCGCGGAAAACTTCATGGAGTTTTTCGGCTTGCATGGTGGCGGGGTTCCTGCCGTCACCATTGAAAGTGCTCTCAAGGTGCCAGCCTTGCAGGCCGCCGTGCTGTTCCTGAGCCGCACACTGGCGACGGTTCCCTTGCAAGCGTTTCGTCGCACAGAGAACGGGCCGGAACGGATCGTCGGCAAGCTGCAGACTGTCCTGGAAGAGAACCCGAACGACGAAATGGATACGTCGAAGTTTCGGCGATACTTCTGGGAACAGGTATTCACCGGCGGGCGCGGCCTTGCCTGGATTGAAAAACGTGGAAATGGCATTGAAGCTATCTGGCCGATGGACCCGACGCGCACCAGCGTTCGTCGCACAGGCCTGCGGCTGGTCTATACCTTTGATGGTCGAGACTATCCGGCCAGCGAGATAATCGACATTCCGTTCATGTTGAAGCCAAACGGCGTCCAGCATCGTGGGCCGATCGCTCTCGGCGAAAAGGCCATCCAGCTTGCGCTTTCAATGAACGAATATGGCTCGATGTTCTTCGCCGGTGGCGGCATCCCGCCGCTGGCTGTCGAAGGGCCAATGCCCGCAAACGCCGAAACGATGAAACGGGCGATCGACGACATCAAACGCGCAATCGAAGTTGCCCGCGAAAGCGGTAAGCCGCTGTTTCAGATGCCGCCTGGATATAAGATTTCGCAGATCGGCTTTGACCCGGAAAAGGGTCAAATGACCGAAGCGCGGCTTTTCCAGGTGCAAGAGATTGCTCGCGTCTATCAGATGCCACCGACATTCCTGCAGGATCTTAGTCGGGCGACGTTTTCCAACGTCGAGCAGAACGACTTGCATCTGGTCAAGCACCTGGTCGTGCAGTGGTGCACGGCGCTTGAAGGTGAACTGAACCTGAAACTGTTCGGCCGGATGAATGGCAACCGTTATGTCCGTCACGACCTGGACGGCCTGATGCGCGGTGACTTCAAGAGCCTGATCGAAGGCATTGTGCGCGGCGTCCAGGGGGCAGTGCATACGCCGAATGAAGCGCGCGAGCGGTTCGGGTTACCGAAGGTGAAAGACCCGGCGGCCGATCAGTTGCACATCCAGGGGGCAACCGTTCCGCTCGGGACGCAGTTGCAGGTTTCCAATCAACCCAATCAGGAAAACGAGGGTGACGATGGCGAGCAAGCCTGACACAGAAACGCGTTGCGTGGTCCGGGCTGTTGAAGCGCGGGCAGCCGATGATGGCCGAATGACTGTTGCGGGCTACGCGGCAGTGTTCAATCGGGACGCCGATATCGGCGGTTGTTTCATTGAAACGTTGCTGCCCGGCGCGTTTGCCCGGTCCATCTCAGAAAAAGACGTGTTGGCTTTCTTTAATCACGATCGAGGTCGTGTGCTCGGCCGGAAGTCAGCCGGCACCTTGCGCCTGAGGGAAGACAGCAAGGGGCTTGCCGTGGAAATCGACCTGCCGGACACGTCGGACGGGCGTGACGTCAAGGCGCTGGTCGAGCGCGGCGATCTTTCAGGCATGTCGTTCGGTTTCCACGTGACGAAAGAGCAGTGGGACGACAACGGCGACGTGCCAAAACGAACGGTAATGGAGGTGGAGCTTATCGAAGTATCCGCCGTGTCCTTGCCAGCCTATGACGGTACAAGCCTCGCCATGCGCTCGCTTGAGGCGGCGCGGGCAGATCGTCGGCAGAAAAATTTCAGCGCAGCGCAACGTCGTCTGCGGATGAAAGTGAACCTGGACGCAAGAGTCCGGAGTAAAGCCTAAGGCGCGCGCCTGAAGGCCCAACCCCCCAAAACTGAACAGGAGTTAGTTCCATGGCAAAACGCATCAAGGAGCTGCGGGAAAAGCAGGCGCGCCTTGTCGAAGAAGCGCGCGAACGTCTCGACCAGATCACTAGCGAAACCGATGAAGCGCGGGCGAAGGAACTGGAAGAGCAGCACGACGCAGCGATGGCCGAGCACGACCGGCTGGAAAAACAGATCGAGCGCGAAGAGCGCCTGGCAGGCATCGAGAAGCGTCACGAAGAGCGCATGCAGCAGGATCGCGAACGGCGCCGGCCCGTGAACGACACTGAAGGGCGCGGCAGTGATGAACCGGGTGACGGTGTCACTTACCGCGAGGTCTTTGCGCAGATGGTCTGCGGTGTGTCGCCGGTCGACATGACGTCGGAGGAAAGGGCGACCCTGCAGCGCGGTGCTACGAATTTTGAACAGCGCATTCAGACCGGTGCAGCGCCTACTGGTGGCGGCTATACGGTCCCGACTGAGCTTGCGAATGAAATCATCCGCAGCATGGCGATGTGGGGGCCGATGTACGACGAAAACATCTGCACCGTGATGAACACGGCTTCGGGTAATCCGATCCCGATCCCGACCGTCAACGACACTGCCAACGAAGCTGCCGAACATACCGAGGGAGCGGATCTGACTGACGATGGCGGTGCAGATGTCGTGTTCGGGCAGAAAACATTGAACGCCTATTCCTATGACACCGAATTCATTCGCTGGTCGTGGGAGCTGGATATGGACTCCATTTTCAACATGGAAACCCTGCTTGGTTCGCTTCTGGGTGAGCGTCTCGGGCGCATTGCAAACCGCCGTTTGACGACCGGAACCGGCGCAGATGCACCGCATGGCGTTGCTACTGCTGCAACGGTCGGCAAAACCACGGCTGGCGCAAGCGCCATTACTTGGGACGAAATCATGGAACTGGAACACTCGGTCGATCCCGCTTATCGCGCATCACCGAAGTGCCGTTACATGTTCAATGACAACACTCTGCTCGCCTGTCGCAAACTGAAAGACGGTCAGGGGAACTACCTCTGGCAGAAAGGCAATGTGCAGGAGGGCACGCCCGCGCTCTTCAATAACAAGCCGTACTCGATCAACCAGCACATGGCGAGCATCGGTACCGGGAACCGTCCGATGGTGTTCGGCGACTTCGGCAAGTATTTCGTCCGCAAGGTCGGCAGCCCCGTGATCGGCGTCCTGCGCGAACGCTTCTGGCCGCAGCTTGGCATTGCCGGTTTGATCCGCTTCGACGGCGAGCTCGGCGATACCGACGCCATCAAGGCAATGGCGAACGCCTAATCCAGCCTGGTTCCGCTTTCTAAGGCGGGCGCCCTTTGGGCGCCCGCTCTGTGAGCAGAAGGAGGTATACGGAATGAAAATCACGATGAAAACGGGCATGGCAGGCAAAGACTTCGCCCTTGACCCCGGTGAAACAACTGAGCGCTTTTCGGATGCAGAAGCCAAGCGTTTGATTGCTGCTGGCATTGCCGAAAAGGCGACGAAAGGTGATGTGACTGTCGGATCGTTGAAGAAAGAATTGAGCGAAGTCACCGCCGAGCGAGACAAGCTGACGAAGACGGTTGAAGTTCTGCAGGACGATCTGCGTGCGACAAAGGATGCTTTGACCGCGCTTGAAGCGGCATTCGACGCGAAGGCAACAGAAGAGACTTCAGATCCCGCAGCACCCGAGGTTCGCGGCTAATGTGGTACGCGGCAACGGTGACAACTGCGCCGGCCGGCCTTGTCGTCGCCGTTGCTGATGTCAAGACGCGGCTGCGCGTTGACACCGCTGACGACGATGCCAGCATCCAGGGTCTCATTGAGGAAACCACGCAGGAAGCGGAAAGTTATTGCAATCTTTTCCTGCGCCGGCAGACGCTCGATATCGTCTGCGATTGCTGGGCCGACCTGGAACGTCTTCCGGTCGGACCTGTGCCGGCCGGTGGCATAAATTCAATCGACTATACCGATCCGGACGGCAGCGCCCAAACTGTTGCCGTCGAAGACTATGAGTTGCGCTTGATTGGCCTGAAAGGGCTTGAGGCGCAAATCAAGCCTGTCTACGGCCTTTCCTGGCCAAGCATCCAGACCGGTTCCCGCATTACAATCGGCCTCGATGCTGGCTATGACGCCTTACCGCTCGACGTGCGCCTGGCGATCTACGAGCGCATCGCGGAACGGTATGAAAACCGTGAGACGCGTGCGACGGGCAGTTTCAGCAGCTGGGATGCAATGCTGATCAATTACCGGCGCGGTATCTGATGGCCCGGTTTGCCAAACTCGACAAGCGGCTGCGCTTCGAAGTCCGTGCGGTGGCAGATGACGGACACGGAAACGAAGAGTCCGGAGACTGGACTGCGCAATTCACGGTTTGGGTGAAGGTGCGCGAGCTGCGCGGTGGCGAAAGCGTGATCGCTGATCGCCTGTCCGGCAAGACACCCGCAATCCTGACCGTGAGGGATAGCAGCGAAACGCGTCAGATTATTCCGGAGTGGCGGGCGGTCGACGTCAATTCCGGCGCTGTCTGGAACGTGCGGGAAGATCCGCGCGAGGCAGATAACGCGGGATATCTGGATTTCCTGGCGGAAAAGGGCGTCGTGACCTGATGACGGCAAAGATGCAGGGGCGCGCTGAACTGCAGCACAAACTCGCGCGGATGCGCAAAGCGGCGAGGGAAGTTGCGCCGCAGGCCGTCGTCAAGCAGGCAGAACGCCTTGCGGCAGTCCAAAGGACACTTGCTCCTGAAGATGATGGCGACCTGATCAAAAGCATTGTCGTCACCAAGCCAGGCGAAGCGACGCCAGCCTATAGCCAGCCTGGCGGTGCGCGGGTCGCCGGCGAGACAGAAGCGCTGGTAACGGCGGGTAATTCCGAAGTGCGATACGCGCACTTGGTCGAATACGATACAGCGCCGCACATCAACGAAGGCCGTTTCGCTGGTTCGCAGCACCCCGGCACGACCGCGCAGCCGTTCTTTTATCCTGCTTATCGGCTGTTACGGCGCAGCATCAAAACTCAAATATCGCGGACGCTTAACAAGGCGATCCGAGGTGTTGCCAAGGGTGGACGCGGATGAGCGCTGAAGCTGAATTGCAGAAACTTCTGGTGGACACGATCAAAGGCAACGCGGGTGTGATGGCGATTGCCGGTGGATGCTATGACCGTCCACCGAAAGACCCGTTCAAGGGAAAATCGGCTTACGTCACGCTCGGTTCATTTGAGCAGCTGGAAGATGACTCAGACTGCATTTCCGGCTTTGAATTTACCCAGACGCTGAACGTGTGGTCGAAGGCAGTCGGCGGTGTCGAATGCAAGAACCTGGCAAGCCTTCTGCGCAGACTCCTGCACCGGGCGGACCTGTCGCTTACTACCGACGCCCTGGTGCAGCTTACCGTCGAGCGTGTCGTGACGGGTAAGGCCCGCGATGGGATCACGCATCAAAGCGTCATGACGCTAAGCGGCCAGATCGAAGAAGTCGTCTGAAACCCCAAAACCCTGATTTCCAAGTGGCCGCAATCGTGCGGCCTTTTTCACATGGAGAAATGCGATGGCTGCGCCAGTCACTGAAAAATTCGAAGAACTTGTCCTGGAAGTGGAATTCGATCCGGACGGTTCGCCGGGTACCTATTCCAAGATCTGCGGCATGGTCGACGCGACCGTAACGCGCACCGCGAATATCGACACCGCCGAAGTTCCGGCGGACTGCGACGACGAAAGCCTGCCATTGCAGACTGAGCGTGCGGTGCGGAACCTTGATGTTTCCATTTCGGCTAGCGGTGTATGGGCGCGCGGCAGCAACGGCAAGCTGCTGGATTGGCTTTATTCGGGGCAGCCGCTGAACGTTCGTGTAACCAACGCACAGGCTGCGAGCGGCGACACTGAAATCGAAAGCGGCCCGGCGCTGCTGTCCCAGCTGAACAATTCACGCACCAAGGGTCAGAAGGTCAGCGCCGAAATCGAAATTCAGTTTGACGGCACGCCCGCGCGGACTGCGGCCGCCTGATGCGTGGCGTTTCTCTGACCTGGGCGGGCGGTCATCACCGCTTTGTCCTGGACATCGATCAGTTGCGGGCGTTGCAGCAGTATTGCGACGCCGGCCCGAATTGGGTGCTGCACAGGCTGACCAACGGGCAGTGGCTCGTTGACGACGTGGTGCAGCCGATCCGGCTTGGACTTGAGGGCGGCGGCCTGGCCGCGGAAGAGGCTGAAAAGCTGGTTCGGCTGCACGTAAAAACGCCGCTTGCGCCCTTTGTACTGCCGGCGCGTGTCATCGTCGCCGCGGCTGTCTATGGCGGCGACGATGACACGGACGACGCGCCGGGGGAGCAGATGGCCCCGAAAGCGGACGGGGCGGACTTCCAAGAGGGAAAGTGAAGTGGTCTGACGTCTACCAATGGGCCGGTATTCTCGGTCAGCCGGTGGGCTCCATGACGCTTTTTGAATTCCGCTGCGCCGTCGACGGATACCGGCGCGCCAATGGCGTCGCAGACAGCGTGCCAATCAGTGACAAGCGACTTTCCGAAATGGGCATTGAGGGATTTTAGGTGGCTGACGACCTTCAGAGACTGATTGTCTCCCTGGAAGCACGGATCAATCAGTACGAGCGGAATATGGCTCGGGCTGAACGAAACTCTGACCGGCGCCTCGGTAACATCGAGCGCCGGTTCCAGCGCGCTAACAAGAACATTTCCGCTAGCCTGTCACGCTTTGTCGGCCCGGCTGCTGCTGGACTGGTGAGCGCTGCGACGCTGCGCAGCCTGACGCAGTTGGCAGATGCCAGCACTCGGGTGCAGAACGCCCTGAAGGTGACCGGCGCTGAGGGGGAAAAACTTCGCCAGGTTTATGACGGGCTTTTCGCGAGTGCGCAGCGCAACGCAGCCCCGCTCGAATCCCTGGTAGAGCTTTATTCCCGTGCATCGCTGGTGCAGGGCGAATTGAAAGTCAGCACCGAAGAGCTGCTGAAGTTCACGGACAACGTTGCCCTGGCTCTGAGGGCTCAAGGTGGATCGGCCGAGTCCGCGCGCGGTGCCTTGCTGCAGCTTAGCCAGGCGTTGGGGTCCGGCATCGTTCGCGCCGAGGAATTCAACTCCTTGCTGGAAGGGGCGCCGGCAATCACCCAGGCGGTTGCGGCGGGGCTGGAAGAGGCGGGCGGGTCGGTTGCCAAGCTTCGCAGCCTGGTCGTTGATGGCAAGGTTTCCTCGCAGGCCTTTTTCCGGGCCTTCGAAGCGGGTGCGCAGATCCTGGAAGATCGGGTTGCCAGTGCCGAATTGACGGTCAGTCAGGGTTTCGTGCGTCTGCAGAATGTCCTGATTGATACGGTCGGAAAACTCGACGATTCGACAGGAGCGTCCAACAAGGCGGGGGCCGCGCTCGGGCGGATGGCTACGGCTGTGGAAGGGCTCGGCGACTTCCTCGCGCGTGCGGCAGATGGCCCGTTGGGTGACTTCATTGCCGGCATTGCCGAGGCTGATCGGCTCGCAAAGTCATTTCTTGAAAAGCTGGCCAAGATCTCCCTCAATGATGAGGCCTTCAGTGCCATCGGCAATTTCCTTGCCCCTGCGGAGCTTTCCGAAACCGACAAACTGCTGCAAGAGCGGATCGACCTGATCGAAAAGCTTGAAACGATGCAGCTGACGCCCAATGCCAAAAAGCTTGGGTTTGCGGACACGTTGGCTGCAGAGCGGGATGAAGTTCAAAGGCGCATTGAGGAAATCAATAGTCTTGTCTCGTCAGGTCCAAAAACACGGCCCGTCGTCGGCCCTCGTAACAGTTCTTCCGCTGCGCCAGTACCAGGGTCGAAGCCGTCGAAAGCAGTTTCGCCCGTTTCGCTCGGCGACTACCCGATCGATCCAACAGGTGGCGCAAAAGGGTCCCGTGCTCGGGCCGATGCCTACGCGCGCGAGGTCGAGCAACTGAAGGCGCGGACTGACGCGCTTAATTCAGAAACGCAGATCCTTGGACGTATGGGGCCGCTGCAGACCGACTATGGGTTTGCCATCGAGAAGGCCCGTGCGGCGCGCGAGCTACTGACCGCGGCCGAACAGCAGGGTTTGGAGGTGACGCCGCAGCTTCAGACGCAAATTGACCAGCTGGCAACCGGCTATGCGAATGCGCATGTAGAGGCGCAGCGACTGGCCGAAGGGCAGCAGAGCGCCCAGCAGATGGTGCAGGAGTTTGCCAGTTCCGGTCAGTCAGCATTGAAAGGCTTTATCAGCGATCTCCGAAGCGGCACCGATGGCGCAGACGCTCTCGCAAATGCATTGTCACGCGTTGGGGATCGGTTGCTTGATCTGGCCCTGAACCAAGGCTTTTCGCTACTCGGCGGTGGCCTAGGTGGCGGGGTGGGGCGCGGGGGTTTGCTTGGCGGTGCAATCATCCCCGGCATTCTCCATTCCGGGGGCATGGCTGGCCGTGACGGGTACGGCCATGGCCGGGCCTTCTCGTCATCCCTCTGGAAGAATGCGCCGCGCTACCACGGGGGAACGGATGGTGCCGGGCTCAAACCTGATGAGGTGCCGGCAGTTCTGCTGCGAGGTGAGAGGGTTATTCCGCGCGGCGCCCAGGCTTCCGGCGCAAGTGTCAGCGTCCAGCAATATTTCACGATCAGTGGAACTGTTTCGGATCGTGATGTTCAGCGAATGATGCAGCAAAACAAGGGAGAAACGATCGCAGCGGTAAAGTCTGCTCTTCCTTCCTGGCAGTCGCGCCGCCAATCGGATGGGGCTCTGGCATGACCACATTTTATGAATGGCCCTGCGCGATCCTCCCGGTTGACGTAATCCTGTGGTCGGGCGGTGCCTTTGAACAAGGCCGGATCTCTTTTGCTGAGCTGGACAATACCTACCGCGTTCCCGGTGGGCGTCTGATGGCAAAGGCCAGTTTTGCGGGCGTCCCAAAGTCGAAAGTCAACTGGTACCAGTGGCTGTGCGGTGTTCTGAAAGGCAACATTTTCCGGCTGCCGCTGGATACCAGCGGGCAGGTATCAACGTCTGCAGCAATGAAGGCGGCGGCGGCGAGTTATCCGACTGGTATTCCCTTTTCCAACGATCAGCCATTTTCGACCGGCTATGGTTTTCGATTTCAGCCGACTGCTGATGTCGTCTCTACGGTCCTGGAAGGTGAAACTACGGTCACGTTAGATCTGGTTCGCTGGCCTGGTGTTCTGACACACGGCAAGCTGTTTGGCCTTGGTTACGGTGTCTATCAGGTTCATGAAATCGAGTACGACGACACGGTCGCGACCATAACGTTTGATCCGCCAGCGCGCCGCGACATCCTTGCCGGTGAACTGGCGGAACTGCGGCCGACGTTGTTTTGCAAGGCGGTAAACCCAGACGCGTTCATTGCCGAAGTGAGGCGGGGGCAACTGGCGTCGCCTGGTTCGTTGACATTCCGCGAGGTCGTCGATGCAAACCTATTATGACGCGATCGACGCGCAGCTGGATGTGACGGCCGGTGGGGATCGGCAGATACAGACGGCGGACGCGGTCTATTTCGATATTCTGGATACGCCGGTCAGGCTGTGGGCCGGTATCGGGTCGATGATCACGCCAGACGGTCAGCGCTGGCACGGTTTCATGGGGGCAGATGAAAACGGCGAGGTGCAGAGCCTCTTTCACATCGAACCCTTGGGGGATGTGCGCGACGGTGCGGCGCCTCTTTATGAAATGTCGCTGCACTTCCTGGATGAGGCGACGTTTCTGGAACTGCGCGACATGGCGGCGGCCAAGGTGAAGGGGCGGGACGTGCTCTTTTATTCCGTCCTGCTGCCCAAGAACGGTACCCGTGCGTTGACGCCGCCGGGGGATGCGCACCGCCTGCGCATGCTGGACACGCGCTTTTCTGTCAGCCGGCCGATGGGGCAGGGCGGCGAAACCCAGATCCAGCGCACGATTACCGTCCTGGCGAAGAACCTGAACCAAGGCCGTTCCCTGACGCACTTCGGCGTGATGTCCGACACCGTCCAGCGAGCGCGGTCCAAGCAGCTGTTCGACATCGACGACGACGATTACTGCCAGTTCACCGGCAAGTACGCCAACGGCTACACCATTCAGATCTTCTGACCGGCCAACCGGATCTTTTCACATGAACCAACTGGAAATTGCGATTTCCGCCACGCTGCAAAGCTGGCGGCAAGACCCTTTTACGTGGGAAGACGCAAACTGCGGCAAGCGGCTTGGCGACTATGCCCGCCGTCTGACGGGCTTTGATCCGGCTGCCCATTGGCGCGGCTTTCGCTGTGGTGCCGAGCGCACGCTTGAAGAGGTTCATGCGCAGGGTGGTATGCTCGCCGTGCTCGATACCGCATTGACGCGTGCAGGTTGGAAGCGTGTCCAGGCGCCGGCACGTGGCGACATCATCCTGGCCGACGTTCGGGGCCATGAGGCAAGCGGGCTCTACCTCGGCGATGGCAAGGCAGCCTACAGCCTGGAAAGCGGCGTTCTGACCACTGGCGGCGGTACCGTGCTTGCATCCTGGCGGTGGCCGCTATGAAGCGTCTTCGCGTTCTGCTGCTGGCTTCTACTTTCTTCGTGACAGCGCCGATCGATGCGCACGCGATGCCGCCGGTGGTGGCATTCGTCGCGGGTGCTGGTGCTGCCCTGTTTGGCGGTGCGCCGCTGGTGCTTGGCGGCATTGCGGCGACAACGTCGGCCTATGCGGCTGGGGCTTTTGTCGTCCAGGCGGCGCTTGGCGTGCTTGGCTCCACGCTGGGTGCGGTGCTGTTGAATGCGGCAGTCGGGTTGGCGCTGAATTCTTTCGTCAAGCAGCCAGGCGTTCCCGACATCCCGCGCCCGAAGCCGCAGGAGCTTCAGTCGAATTTCACGCTGTCCGACCAGCCGCGGTTTGTCCTGTGGGGACCGAACCGGGTCGGCGGTGGCATAAGCTTTGGCGAGGCTAAGGGTGGCAAGCTCTATAAACAACCGGCGCATGGCGACAGTGAAGCGACCAGCGAAATCGGCCTCTGGCTGAATGACATTCCGGTATCCCTGGACGGCAACAGCTATGTCGTCCAGGAAGAATTTGTCTTCCACGGCACGAAGTATATTCGCATCTTCAGACGGCCAGGAACCGCCACGCAGGCAGCGCAATCCCAACTGACCAGTGTCTTTCCGGAATGGACGTCCGGCCACGTCGGGGCCGGTGTCGCCGACAGCCTGATGATCATCAATGCGGTCAACCAGGAGGCGCGACAGTACATCTACAAGCACCGGGGCGTGTTCGGTCTGGGTGAGCCGGATCTGACCCGCGCTGCCTATTGGGGGCGTGCGCACGACCCGCGCGTGCCGTCGTCAGATGCTGAAGACCCTTCGACCTGGCCTGCGTCCAACGGCAACCCTGCCTTGATCTGGGCGGCGCACCGAATGGATATCGAGCGCTTTGCGAACTCGGCGGCAGAAATCAATTGGGACAGCGTCGCGACGGCGGCGGATGTCTGCGACGTTGCGATTGTTGACCGCTACGGCGTCTCGGCGCCGCAATATCGATGCGGCATCGCGATCAACAAGCGCGAAGAAAAGAACATCGATGCCGAAAACCGCATTCTATCGAGTTTCGACGGGATGCGGTTCGAAGATAGCGACGGGCGCATAGGTATCATTGCCGGGACCTATTACGAACCTGACGTGACGCTGACAGACGATGATCTTATCGAGGTTGCCAGCGCCGAGGCTGACGACGGCGAAAGCACCTTCACGCATTTCTATGCCGAGTACACCGAACCCGGATACGGCTGGAAGGGTCAGACGTCGGCCGAATACGTGCATCCGGACTGGCAGGAAGGCGATCGGGTAAAGTCGACGTCTGTGTCGCTCTTCCCGGTCTATCTTCACAGGCAGGCAGTGCAACTCGTCAAAGTTGCCGCGAGCAGGCAAAACGAAAAGCGGCGCTTGGCTGTCATCGCAGGCCTGCGTGCCCGACGCCTGAAGGAAAGGCGCACGGTGCGCATCGTCTCGGCGATCGATCCGGGCATCAACGGCGTCTATGAGGTTGCCGGCTTCAAGCGTGAACAAGGCCAGCTGTTTTCGTCGCTTGCCCTGATCAAGATCGGGTCTGATTGGTGGACGCTTGGCGCAGGAGAAGAGGGCGAGCGGCCGAACCTGAATGTTGCCGTCGAAAATGACAATTCGCTGACGAATATCAGTTCCGGCAACATGTCCATTCAGGCAGCCAGCATCGCGGTGAGTGGCGGCAATGCTGCGGCCCGGTTTGTGGCCGCCTTTCCGGCACCGAGTCGGGCAGACCGGTTGGTGCAGATCCAGTACCGGAAAAAAACGACCAGCACGTGGGAGGAAATGTCCGTTCGTGCTGAAGACGGCGCGGCGGCTTCCGACGTCGTCTCCGATGGGGACACGTACGAATTCCGGTGGCGGGTGTGGTCCATCGGTGGCGACGTTTCCAGCTGGTCGAGCATTGTTGAAAGGGTCGCGGTTGCCGATCAGACCTCGCCGGGAACGTTGCAGGCGTTTTCCGTCAGTTCCCCGTCAGCGGGAAAGGTCGATGTCGATTTTACCTCTCCGGACAGCAGCAACTATTTCGCGACCCGGATTTACCGTGCCGGGTATGCGCCCGGATACAGCGGGCCTTACGACTTCGGCGATGCCTCGCAGGTCCGCGACGAGCCTGGTTTCAAAGATACCGCAGACTCCTGGCAAGACAGCGGACTTGCAACGGGTCACTACGCCTATTGGGCAGAGCCGCTGAACGGTTCCGGCGGTGCGGGCACGCGTAGCGGCCCTCAAACTGTCGACGTCGCCTGACGCCACTCAACACCTCAAAACTCAGCCTAGAACGCAGGAGCGCCGATAATGGTTGCATCTCCCAAGGCTGCCTATAAAGGCAGCCCGGTCAGTGATACGCACAAGCCGCGGCCGAACGACATCATTGCGCTTTGGAACTTCGTTCTGACGTCTGCAGCCGCTGGCGGGCGTGCTGTAAACAGCTTGCCTGCGCTGGAAGCGCTTTCGCCAACTCAGGATGGGGCAGGCGGTCTGATCTGGGCATCAGGCGACCCGGCTGTCGATGGCATCTATTCGTGGGATCTGGGGACGACGACTTGGACGCGTCTTGGCGCGCTGCCGATCGCGTTTTCCGCTCTTGAGAATATCGGCGGTACGGCGAATGCCATCACCGCTGACGTTGCCGCCTATGTGTCGCCTGGTGAATTGAAATGGGCCGTTTTCACACCTCTGTACACAAACACCCTTGGTGGCGGGGAGGTGATTGACCTTGGAAACGGGAATGAGCCGCTTGCGAACGGCTCTGGTGGCGATTTGGCACCCGGAGATCTGGTCGGAGGGGTGACGACCCAGATTTTCAAAGATGATAGTGGCGCCTGGCGTCAGATGGTCAGTTCCAGGCCTGGTGCGACGATGGACTTTCAAGGCACCTGGAACAGCGGAACGGCATACACACAGGCGCAGTTCGTCACAAAATCCAACGTCCTTTATTACCTGGATGCTGCAAGTTCCACGAATGAAGACCCGGCAAGTGGTTCGCCCTGGCTTTCTGTCGTGGACTTCAGCACGATTTTGAGCGCGGGCTCTGTCACGCCTGACAAAATGTCAGACGATGATTTCGGCGCTGACATCAAAATGACTGTCTGGACCAGTGGTCAGCTTCGCACGCTTAAGCAGCGCGCGACTGATACCTATTGCATCCTGGATGCTCCAGGTTCTCCTGACCCGACCGGCACGAACGATAGCGCTACGGCGCTGAAGGCGATGATTGCGGAAGGCATCCAGTGCGAACTGACCAAGGGTGATTTCGTCACAACAGAGCCGCTTCTTTTGAAGAATACGAGCCAGAGAATTGTCGGTCAGGGGATGGGTTACGGCTACGGGCGGCCTGACTATTTTGCTCGGCACTTCGAGCCTGTGTCGCGGATCATCGGGGCGGGCACATTCGCCAAGCGCGTTCTGACAAGGAGAAAGTACCGGGCGAGCGGAAGCGACCCGACCGATGATGCTATGTCAGCGATCATCGAAGTGCACGCCGATGGCGTCTCCCTTGAGGATTTTTGCGTTTGGCTCAACTGTGACTACACAGATCTCTCGCACACAAATCTGGGAGACGATATCGATATCGGTGTTTTCCGCGCCGGTCGACCGGGCTTCAAGACGCGTAATCTTGCGATCATCGGCCATTTCCGCAAAACAAAACTTCTCCACGATTACACGCGCGCTCTGAACCTTCCCGAACTTCTTGATCCGGATGGTGCGGCTCTGCCGGCCGGCGTTTCTGGTGAAACTTTTGCGGGCGGTGACGGTTGGAACCACCACAATATTCTGATGTGGGGTTGGGGGTCCGGGTTCACGGAATATGGCCCAATTCATCCTGGTGGAAGTTACTACGACGAGGCGACCGGAGCGGTAACGGACGAAAGGGGGGCGTCTGGTGACAGTGATGGAAGGTTCACCGGCAGGGGGGCAATCTACGTTGCGCACCAAAGTGGCAGACGGTTGGTTGATCCGACCGGATATGGATCTGCGCTGACGCGAGCCAACATGGAGGCCGAGCCTGACTTTTTCCCTGCGGGTATCGATATCGACGGTTGGGCGGGGAACTCAGGATCAACCGTTTCCGGCAGGGGGCAGGTCAGAAACATGATTTTTGACACGATGCGTGTGTCATCGTCATCTGCCTTTCGTGTCCGCATCCGCGATGCTGAACAAATTGTCTTTTCACCTATCGCCTGGTTCGAGACCGGCGATTGGCCGTCTACCGCCTCTTCCTGGAAGGATTCGTCGGGCTCAGACATCAACCTGAATGACTATGTGAATATCACCTACGGTCATATCGCGACAGACAGCACTAAGACGCTCGGTCACATACAGGCAGATCAGGTTGTCGGTGGCATCTTCCAGACATGGGTCAGCCGGAACACGAAATTTACCGGATCTGGCGGCAACGGTGTCGCACTAGAATATGGTGCTGACGGTGGTGGCGTGACAATTGCTGATGACACTGTCGTTTCAATTGTTCCGCCATTCAAGGGGGGGTGGATGCGCGTATCTTACTCACCTTACAGCAGCCCTATTTTTGGTTCGTCGGCATTGTTTTACTACGATGTAGGCAGTTCGTTGAATTTCGATGCTCTCCATGTTGGGGCTAACGTCACGCTTGGAACGGGTGATCTGACTAACGGAACATCGGACGGCACAGATGGAAACTTAAACATTTCTGTTCGTCCCGGTGTCATCAAATTGAAGAACAGAAGCGGTTCAAGCGGCTTCTGGACTTGGCGTTGGCTTTAATAAAGCCATGCGTATCAATGGTAAAAGCGGACAGACCTAGTTGAATGCGGTGGTGTTTGCTTAGGTAATCAATAATCCCGCTGTGAAACGTCGCGAAGACATTGGCAGCCGTCCATAACGCGACCAGGCCCGCCCGCTCTCCGAGCGGGTTTTTTCTTATCCAGACAACCGGCGCGAATGCTGGAAAAGGTGAACCATGCCTCGATTGATTTCGGACTGGCGCAGCGTTGTTGCGTCTTCTCTCAGCTTTTGGATGCAGATTGCCGGTCTGCTGGTGTTGATCCTGCCTGAGCTTTGGTACGCTTGGACCGGGCAGGACTATGACCCGGTCCTTGCCTGGTGGCTCGGGGTGTTGCTGTTGGTTGCCGGTGTTGTCGGCCGGATCTGGCGACAGGGGCTTTCCTGGTGGCGGGAATGGCTGCGTGTGATCGGTGTTCTGCTGGTCGTTGTGCTTCTGGCCTTGCTGGCAACCCGTGCCGCCGAGGCTGAGCCGGTCAGTGAAATTGAAATGCTGCGCGTCGCGGTGCCGTTCATTGCGAAGGAAGAGGGAAAGAGTAACGAAGCCTATCTCGATGTCGTGAAGGTTCCGACGATCTGTTACGGCTCGACCCGTGGCGTTTCGCTCGGCATGAAAATGACCGACGCCGAATGTCTGCAGCTGCTGCGTGAAGAGGTGGCGGAGTACAGGCGCGGGCTTCATGAATATTTCAACCTGACAACCAAGTATCAGCGGCTGACGCCTGCGCGGGATGCGGCCTATACCTCAACCGCTTTCAACTGCGGGATTCGTGCGATCGGTCGCAGCACCGCAACACGCAGGCTAAACGCGGGTGACATACGCGGCGGCTGCGAGGCTTTGACCTGGTGGAACAAGGCTGGCGGAAGGGTGCTTCGCGGCCTGGTCAACCGGCGCGCACGCGAGCGTGCGCTTTGCTTGCAGGGGCTGTAATGCTCGGCTTCCTGTCAGACATCTGGGGCGCTGTCACGGGCTTCGCGCAGGTTGCGGTTGCCGGCGGTGTGCTGGGGCTCGCCTTCGTGTCCTATGGCGCCCGCTTTCACCCGGCAGTACCGGCACCGGCGCGCGAACTGCTGGTACTCGGTTTCGGTGCTTGCCTCGCCGTCGCCGGGTTTCTCGGTTCCGGCATTTATCACGATCGATCGGCGGAACTTGAACAAGCGCAGCGTGACCTTGAACGCTGGCAAAAAGTGGCGGCGGAACAGGCGGCGCAGCGCGAGCGCTATCAGGGCGTCGCTCGGCGCCAGATGCAATTGGCGCAGGATCGCGCCTTCGCTCTTCAGAATATGCAGGAGATTGTCGATGATTATGAAGACGCCCTGGCATCGGGCGGCGCTGGCAGTTGTGCTGCTGACGACGCTTACAGCCGGGCGATGCGATCCATCCGGATCACTGGACCTGAAACAGCCGAAACTGCCGGACCCTGAAACGGACCTGCAGACGCCTTGCCGTGATCCGGGAACGACCGGAGACAAGGGGCGCGACGCAATCCGGCACCGGCTTGCTCTGGCGGACTGTGAAGCCAGGCGCCGCGGCTGGTCAGACTTTTATCGAGACGTTCAACAGGCGCATGGGGGTGCACCGTGATGGGGGAGACTGTTTCTCTCGATACCATTTTTCAGGAAATGGGAAGGATACGCGAGCAGGTAGAAAGCAATCGCAAGGAATCTTCCGAAGGCCGGCGCCGTACCTACGATGCAATACGGGACGTCAAAACCCAGATAACCGATGTCTCCATAAAGCAAGACGAGCAAGGTCGTCGGCTCGGTTCCGTTGAAGAGCGTCTTGAAAAGCACGACGCGACGGTGACCAAGGTTCAGACGCTGACAATCAAGGCCGAAACGGCGGGCTGGATCGGGCAGCGTTTATTGTCGGTCGGGGGATGGGTCCTCGCTGCGGCAGTTCTTGTTGTCACCAACTGGGAAAAACTGCTTTCAGCCGTCAAGGCTCTGGGAAAGTAGCCTGGTTTCAGTCGGTTGATAAGGCCGGGCCGTCAGGTTCCGGCCTTTCGTGTTTAATGGGGTCAAGATGGTGAGTTTTAAACTTGCGGCAATCTTGTTGGGTTTCGTTTCTCTTGCAGCTGCATACGCTGCGGGTCGCAGACAGAACCGCTCTTTGTACATCTTCGCACTCGCTGGCATGACGATAAGTTTCATGTTGGTACGATTTATCTCACCTGGAAGCTAGGAGCCGAGGCAGATGATTAAACCACCGACGGACGGGCAAAAGATTTTGATGCATTTGGCTAAGCAGGCGCTCAAGTCTGGTTTCGAAAACGCCTGGATTAGCCGTCAAGATCTACTTCGCGGTGACATCATTCCACAGACTGTCGGCGCTAAGCTTTTGTGTGCTGCGCTAACGCTCCCGGATGGTGTTCTGGAGTGGTCGAAAGATCAAAGTGCATTTCGCGTGTCAGCGGCTTCGGTTCGCGCATTGAATGGTGAAAAGCATCCGCGCCGATCCATGTCTGGCGTGCCGATGATCGCTAATACGTAATCACTGGGGATCTTCTTTCTTTGTCAGCCCGTACCAGGTCACCGGGCTGCTGGCCTGCTTGAAGTTGGGGCGTGTCTCGACCCATTTGTTTCCGCACCTGGCGCACCGGAACCGTCGGCGCTTTGGCAGATCGGCGATCACTTCCCGATTGTCGAACGCGTCCAGATCCAAAACAGTCATGTTTGCGCAGCGCAGACAGTGCACTTGTACGCCGTTGCAAAGCTCGCGGGCTTCGGAAATCGTTATTGGTTTGATGTTTGCCTTTGGGTGCTGCCTCGCCATCCTGTCGATAGTGAGCCTCCGCAATAAGCCTTCTAAAGTAAAATGTACCGCTGCTTCTATGTGTCAGTGTTTGGTGGTGATGGGTTGCCGGAGGTTTGACCTTTAGGTTGGGCTTTAAGGAAATTATAGTAAACAATGCGCTGAGGCTGTGCTTGCCTCATATTAAAATTAACTTCCTTTGCCACACCGAAAACGTCCTTTATTCTGATTTTGATTTTCAGGTCTCTTAGATATTTTTCGACTTCCGAGCGGCGCATAAAAACATTCAGGTGGCCTCTCAATGCTGCGCCTGGGAGGACAGGTTGTTGTGTCTTCTCTGGCAACTCATCAGCACCGAGCAGTTTAAATTCGAGGCCGTCGCTCGACCACTCAATGAATTCAATGTGCTCAAGCTGTGTCTTAACTCGTGTACCGTCGTCTCTATATGCAGCTGACGCCCATTCCATAACGGCGGATGGTGCACGTCCTCGATTTACCAATTGAAGGAAGAATACAAACAACGTCTCATCTCTTCCTCGAGGGCCATCGCTTGTGGCAACTTGAATCACTTCTAGGTGCAGGTCTGGTTTGTTGTCCTTGAGCGTTTCTATCTCCGCTTTAAGAGCATGCTCCCTACTCTCAACCTTACATGCTTCGGCTTTTGCTTCCTGCCATATGTTGTATGGCGCAAGTATCAAGCCAATCACAACCATTGCTAAAAAGACGGCAACAAAAACAACGAACGGCGCCCAAATCATGGCCGCCTCCCATTGATTTTGGTGCGCGACGATCCCAAAAAATAAGGCAAAGCCACCGCTGATTTTTTCAGCGTGCCAGAAGCGCCCGCTGAAGGCTCTTTTCGTAACTTCGAAGTAGAATCTACCAATCCCCATGGGCGGCATATTGCACTAACAATCATCGATTGTGGATTCATTTTAAGCCGTCTCCGCGATGGCGTTAAAAGCTAGGTTTCTTTGCTAAATGGGGCCGGCTAATTGTGTCAGGTCCAGCGGCTTGCCGTCCCTAAATTCGGGCGGTGTGTCGCGCGGATCATGGCGGGTGGATGTGCAGCCGGCAGTCAGCACAGAAGAGCCGATTGCTGCCGCGACCAGTGCACGGCGCAGGAACAGACCAAAAACCCGCGTGTCAAAAACGTGCCAGAATACCCGTGCAATCCTGCTTTGTTCTGCAGTTTGTTGCAGTTTGAGTAAAACGGGTGTTTCTGATTTCTTGTTATATATCAGATGGTTGATGGTGGGCGATACTGGGATTGAACCAGTGACCCCTCCCGTGTGAAGGGAGTGCTCTCCCGCTGAGCTAATCGCCCATGCCTTGGCGGCTGGTGGCGCGTATCTAGGGCAAATCAACAGCTTGCGCAACACCCTTTTTCTGGAGCCGACGTCTGTTGCTGGGACTCATCGGTTCTAGCTAATTGCCTTTTTGTGTTGATGCCACGCAAAGAGGTGACCCGCTCTCCCGGGCGAAGATGTTTGTCGTCTGACCGGCAATGTCTGGAATATCGGGGTGCCGTAATGTGGGGCGGCTGCCAGTCGGCGTGGTCTTCCGTCTGGTGAGGTTTTGACCGAGCGGGCGGATCCTGAAGGCTGTCGTATCGCGTGACAGATTATGTCAGGAGCCGTTATCAGTCTTCGCGAAAAGGCCGTATTTAAAGCGGACGATCGTTTCCACTGACTGTTTTTTGGAGTGTTTTTAAATGATTGCACGCGTTTCTTCTCTCGCGCTCGTGGGGCTTTTCCTGCCTGCCGGGGCGTTTGGCGCCGACAATGGGCCCATTACCAGCATCACGCTGTCTTCGGGTGGTCTCGCCGAAGTGGTTCGCAAGGCGGATATTGACAGCAGCGGCCTGATCAACATGACGGTCCCGCTCGAACAGGTGAACGATGTGCTGAAGAGCATTGTCGTGTTCGATGAGGCAGGCGTTGTCGAGGGCATTACTCTTCCCGGCCCGAACCCGCTGGCGGAAACCTTCAAGAACCTGCCGTTCACCGTTGAGGACCTGCAGTCGCCCGCACGCCTTCTGGCAAAACTGCAAGGAACCCGAGTGCGTCTGGAAAAGGCCGGGTCTACGGTCGAGGGGCTCGTTCTCGGCGTGTCGGCGCAGGATGACGGCGACAGGGGGCAGTCCTTTGTCATTTCGGTTCTCAGTGATGGTCGCATCACCGGTGTGGGCCTGTCCGCAGATACCGAAGTCACGTTTCTCGATGAAGACATTCAGCAGAAGGTTGCCAAGGCCTTGTCTGCCGTTGGCAACGGCAAGTCGGACGGCGCGCGAACCGTTGCCTTGAAAGTGGCAGGCGAGGGCGAACGCGAGGTCGCGGTTTCCTACGTCGTGCCGGCGCCCATCTGGAAGACGGCTTACCGCGTCGTGACGATGGCCGATGACAAGGCCCGGCTGCAAGCCTGGGCCGTGCTTGAAAACGCCAGTGGCGAAGACTGGGACGATGTCAGGATAACGCTGTCCTCCGGCGCTCCGGTAACGCTGAAACAGCGGCTCCACGATCTTTACTGGAAGCAACGGCAGGAAGTGCCGGTGGATGTGTCCAGCGGCTATGTGCCTCCTGTCGACATGGGGGCGGAACCGCAGTTCGAGGTTGCCGAGAGCGAGGCCCGCATGCCGGGCGCGGCGCGTTCCAGCTTCATTGGCTCGGCGGTTGCGCCGGAAATGGTTCTCAACATGGCCGCCGCCAATGTCGGCGAGGTGAGCGAAGGCGCGGTCACCGCTTCCTTTACAATTCCTTGGCCTGTCGACCTTGAAAGCGGTGAAACTCTGTCAGCGCCGATTGTCGACAAGGTCGTGTCAGCCGAAACGGTTTCCGTATTCCAGCCGGAAAGCGGCCTGCAGCATCCCATTGCTGCAATCCTGATCAAGAACGAGACCGAAACCAGCCTGCCGCAGGGCATCCTGACGGTTTATGACGAAAAGGAAGGATATGTCGGCGACGCGCAGATCAGCGGCATGCCCTCGGGCGAAAGCCGCATGGCAAGCTTTGCGACCGACAAGAAGGTCAGGATTGCACAGTCAACATCTGCCGACAGCCAGATCGTATCGATCAAGGTCAATGACGGGGTTCTGAACGCGACGGTGCGCGAGCGATCGTCGACGCAATACGCGATCAAGGGAGCCCCGGACGGCGACCGCACGATCGTCATCGAGCATGCCAAACGTTCCGGATGGCAGTTTTCCTCCGAACAGGAACTGGACAGCACCGCAACGCACCACCGTTTGAAGGTGGAAGTGCCTGCAGGAACAACGGAAACGGTTTCCGCCCTTCAGGAGCGGACCTTGTCGGAGACCTATTCGCTGATCTCCACCGATGCGAACCAGCTGCTTTATCTCTCCAGGCGCTCGCCGGACAAGGAAACCGCTGCAAAGCTGAAGGAACTGTCGGAGCTGCAGAACGAGATCGCCCAGATCGAGCGCCAGATCCAGCGCTTGCGGCTTGAAAAGGATGAGGAGAGCCGGGACCAGGAACGCCACCGGGCCAACCTGGCGGCTCTTGAGCCGGGTGCCGATCTCTACAAGCGTGCCGCCCGCAAGCTGGAGGAAAGCGAAACCCGGATCGAGGATGTTGATACGGAAATCGCCGCACTATCCGTGCGACGGGAAGAAATCCGTGAAACCCTGGGCGATGCCATCAGGACGTTCTGATGTCTGACAGAACTTGCCTCAGGACTTGAGCGAAGCGACGGCACCAGCCAGTTCGTCGAAGTGCGAGATGACCCGGTCCGGGGAAAGGTCCCGGACCGGCACGACCGTGTATCCGAAATCGACCGCGATGACCGGAATGCCGGCGTTACGGGCGGCATCGATGTCGGTGCCACTGTCTCCGATCATGATGGAGCCGCCGATTTCTCCACCCGCCCGGTGGATGGCACCATGCACGGGTTCGGCATGCGGCTTTGCCACGGAAAACGTATCGCCGCCGACGACGGCGTCGAAATGCCTGGCGAGATCGAGTGTAGCCAACAGCGGATGCGTCAGCCGCTCGGCCTTGTTGGTGCAGACCGCCAGTTTCCATCCGTCTTTTCGGAAGTTTTCCAGCGCCGCGACAACGCCGTCGAACGGTTTGGTGTGAACCGCGATATTGGCGGCATAATGCTCCAGAAAATGCACATAGAGCGGCGCCACGGTTTCATCGGTCCAGGAAATGCCATTGAATTCCAGACCGCGCTGGATCAGCACCTTTGCACCCAGGCCGACCATGTTGGCGACGTTGTCCTGGGGAATGGCCGAATGCCCTGCTGAGGTCATGACGACGTTCAAGGTGGCGACGAGATCTTCCATGGACGACACCAGCGTGCCATCCAGATCGAAAACCAGAACGGACATGAGACCCTCTGAAATGCAGGAGCGGGACGGCAAGAACGCATCCATGCTGAAAGGCATGATTGCGGGCAGGTAAACCGGCCCCGGAATGTGGGAAAGGCCTGCATTCACCCGAACGCAGGCCACCTTCAATGCCTAGCCGCATAGCCGCTCCGCCGCAAGTGGGGATCGGTTCCGCCGGTTTGTTCTAGAGTTTGTAAGCGGTCCGGAAACCACCCCAGTGACGGCCCTGAACGATGATCGGCGCGTCGATTTCCTTCATCCAGACGATATTGCCGCCGCCCATGTCCCGGGCATAGGACTGGATCAGGAAGGGGCGCGTGTTGCGCGCCGCGCTGAGGCCGGCCCGGTCATCGAAGATGCGCTTGTTGCGGCAGTTGGCCGTGTTCCAGGCCACATCATCCGGTTTTTGCGGTTTCGAGTAGATCAGATTGTGTACCGGCAGATAGCCGTTGCGATCGACCGAGGCGCAAAAGGCCATACCCTTGCATTTGCCGAGGATTTCTTCCTGGATCGTTGGCAGGATCTTTTCCAGATGAGCCAACGCGCGCGTCGACACTTGCGGCGGGTTGGTACCGGCTATGTGCTGGTAATTGGTATCGAACAGGTCATCCATGGTCAGCTGGCGCTGCGCGATGAGATCTTCCATCGCGTTGGAAATGCGTGAAGCCCCGGTTTGCACGCGTTCCACTTCGGCAGCGTGGCTTTCATGAATGGATGCGATCTTGCGCTCCAGGGCCACCTGGAACCCGGCATCCTTGTTGACGAAGCAACCATGGCAACCATGTTCGGAAACGGCGACGACGCGCACATCCACCTGGCCGATCCCGGCGAGATCAAGACGGGCATTCGTGCCTTGTTTCAGGTTGGAGCCAGCTTCGGGCCGGAACAGCGTGCCGCCTTCCGAAATGTCGTGGGTCTCGATCTGTGCGGATGTTCCGCCAGCCGTCACCGAACCGGAAATCTTGATCGGCAATCGGTCGTGCTGACGACGATCGCCGATTTCGGTCTGCCGGATCATCATGGTGAAGCGGGACTGCAGCGCCTTGGAAGCCGTGCTCATTTCCGCACCGGTTTCGCGCGCCAGCATGCCACCTTCTTCAGCCGCCGCCGCAGACTCCGTAATCGTCTGCGCGGTGCGCAGCACTTCCTGAACGAAGTCCGCCGTCTGCTGCGCCTGGTCACCGATCCGGTTCGTTGTCTCAACCTGGGTCTGAACCGCATCTTCGACCGCGGCAAAGCTGGGCCGTATCCTGCCGATAACATCGATGATCTGGTTGACCGAGCCGAGGCTGAGTTCCGCTGACTGGTTGAGGCGGTCGATGTTGGCGACGATCTGTTCCGTTGCCGACTGGGTTTCCACCGACAGCGCCTTCACCTCGCTCGCGACAACGGAAAAGCCACGGCCGGCTTCACCTGCGCGGGCAGCCTCGATAGTGGCGTTCAGGGCCAGCAGGTTGGTTTGCTTGGCAATGTCCGAAATCAGGCTGACGACATTGGCAATGTCATCGATCGCGTTCTTGAGCTCCAGAACACCCTGGTTGACCTGGGCTGCGACGTCTCGCGCCTCTTGCGCCAACTGGTTGGACACACCGACCTGCTGTCCGATTTCGCTGCTGGAGGTGGTGAGATCCTGAATGGACGTGGCCAGTCCTGAAGCGTTCTCGTTGGCAACGGCCGATTGGTCCGCAAGCGACTGACTGTCGCTGCGGATGGTCTCCAGCTTGTCCATCTGACTGACGAGCCGGTCCTGCACCTTCTCGGCCGCGGCGTTGATGGTCTTGGCCGCGACTTGCAGATCGTCTTCCAGGCTGTCCAGTACGAAGCTCATCTGGCTGGCCGCCAGCTGCGCTTCCGGCAGGTTTCCGGAAGTATTGTCAGTTTCCTCAGGGGCAGGTATCTTGTTGTTTAAATTATTGTATTCGTCTTTCTGCCTTGGTCTAAGTCGAAGAATGTTCATTTGATTCTGTGCTTTCCAAACCCTAGACAATTGAAAGCATTATCTATTGTTGGTCTGAAATGATGGTTAATAAACCGCGGATATGGGCGCTATGGCGGTGTTTCCCCGTTGAAGAGGGGGAATGTCACTGGACCGGCGGACGCCGGCCATGTTAAGCACCCGGCGGCCGGATGGAGATGATTGCTTGGTCTTCTCCGCCGACAGGTTGGCCCTAGGAACGGTAAATGAGCGACCAGTACAAGAAACTGGCGGCGGAGCGCGCTGCCGACGATGTCACATCCGGAATGCGTCTTGGAATTGGGACCGGTTCGACCGCGGAATTCTTCGTCCATGCACTTGCCCGTCGGGTACAGGATGGCCTGGACGTTATCGGTGTGCCGACTTCGGAGCGCACGCGGGAACTGGCGTCGAGCCTCGGCATTCGCCTGACCACGCTTGATGAATTGCCGGAACTTGATCTGACCGTCGACGGAGCCGATGAACTGGACCCCCATCTGTCGCTCATCAAGGGCGGTGGAGGAGCCTTGCTGCGCGAGAAGATCGTGGCATCAGCCTCGGCCAGCATGATCGTCATTGCAGACGGCAGCAAGGAAGTTGCGACGCTTGGCCGCTTTCCCCTGCCGATCGAAGTCGTACCTTTCGGTCTGGAAGCAACGCGGCGCGCGATCCTGAAAGTGTTTGGGGATCTTGGACTGCCGTTGAACATGTCTTTGCGCGGCGGATCGGCTCAGCCTTTCGTCACGGATGGAGGTCACTTCATCCTGGATGCGCAGCTTGAAAGCATACCCGAGGTCCAGACCCTGGGCGACCGGCTGGTTGCCATTCCGGGGGTTGTCGAACACGGCCTCTTCATTGAACTTGCAACAAAAGCTTACGTGGCCGGCACAGATGGGGTAAAGACCGTCTTGCCCATCTAAGTGGTGTGGATTTGGCTTTCCAGACTAAAGATGAAAGCCGCCTAGGAGTAGAAAAATGAAGCTTATCAAATCTTTCCCGCGGGCAGCTGTATTGGGCGCAGCCATGATGGCCGCTGGTTTTGTCGCCTCGGGCGCAGCCGCACAGGATGCCGTTTCTGAAAGCCACCTTGCCGCAGCCAAGCAGGTTGCCGTTGTTACCAAGGTTCTGGAACCATTTGACGATATTCTTCCGATCCTTGCTGAACAGACCCGGACGGCTTTCATTCAGTCCGACCCGACCCGTGCGGAAGAAATCGCCGAAGTCGTTCAGAATGTCGCGCTGACGCTGGCGCCGAAGCGGACCGAGCTCAACAATCTGGTTTACAAGGCCTGGGCAGACGCCTTCACCGAAGAAGAGCTGAACCAGCTGGCTGAATTCTACAGCACGGAACTTGGCCAGAAGCTGACCGAAAAGATCCCGACCATCACGCAGTATTCCGTTGGTGCTGCCCGTGAATGGCAGGACAAGGTTTCCACCGAAATGGTGACCATGGTTCAGGAAGAACTGGCCAAGCTGAACGCAGCTCAGTAAGGGCAGGGCTCCCGCGTCGGCCATGCCGATGGCAGGGAACACGCCTTTCACACGAATAAGTGAGGCCGGGGTCATGTCCGGCTTTCGGGCCGCGCAAGCGGCCCAATTCTTTTGAAAATGGCCCGTTTTGGCTGTCCCTGATGGCCTGGCCCTACCGGGCATCCGGACTTGTACCGCAGCTTCGGTTGCCTATCTGCGGGGCTGGCAAGGCTCTGCCGGATGGCAGCCGGCGGACTTTTGATCACGATGAGGCACTGATGACCGACTACGATTACGATCTCTTTGTTATTGGCGGCGGCTCCGGCGGCGTACGCGCTGCCAGAATTGCCGCGACACACGGCGCCCGGGTCGGTATCGCCGAGGAGTACCGTTACGGCGGTACCTGCGTCATTCGCGGCTGCGTGCCCAAGAAGCTGTTTGTCTATGCCTCGAAGTTTTCCGAAGAATTCGAAGATGCGGAAGGCTTTGGCTGGACGGTCGGTGAACGCGCCTTCTCGTGGGACAAGCTTGTCGCGGCAAAGGATCAGGAAATCACGCGCCTTGAAGGCATCTACCGGCGCAATCTCGAGCGGACCGACGTGGAAGTCCACGACAGCCGCGCGGTGATCGAAGATGCCCATACAGTCCGCCTACTGTCCACCGGTCAGACCTTGAGCGCGAAATACATTCTTGTGGCCGTCGGCGCGTCTCCGAACGTGGACGAAGGTCTGCCGGGCGGTGAGCATGTCATCACCTCGAACG
Organism: Labrenzia sp. THAF191a; assembly: GCF_009363335.1. Lineage (GTDB taxonomy): Bacteria > Pseudomonadota > Alphaproteobacteria > Rhizobiales > Stappiaceae > Roseibium > Roseibium algicola. The sequence continues at coordinate 5,111,837 of NZ_CP045333.1, read as the reverse complement.
AAGCCTTTCACCTTGCTGAACTGCCGAGCAAGATCGTGGTTGCCGGTGGTGGTTACATCGCGGTCGAGTTTGCCGGTATCTTCAACGGCCTGGGGGTCGATACGACGCTGATCTATCGCGGAGAGGAAATTCTGCGCGGCTTCGACGGAGAGCTTCGGACCGCGGTTCGCCAGGAAATGGAGAAGAAGGGCATCAAGGTGGTGCTCAACGACACCTTCTCCAGAATCGAGAAGGCGGCAGACGGCACTCTGACAGGCCACACCAAGGGTGGGCTGGCGCTGGAAGCAGGTCAGATCATGTTCGCCATCGGCCGCAACCCGCATACCCGTGACCTCGGTCTTGAGAAGGTCGGTGTCGAGATGGATGAAGCGGGTGCGATCAAGGTTGGTGCGGACTCCCGCACCAATGTGGCATCCATCTATGCCGTTGGCGACGTCACCAACCGGGCCAACCTGACGCCGGTTGCGATCCGGGAAGGACATGCCTTTGCAGACACGGTCTTCGGCAACAAGCCCTGGACGGTCGACCACAGCCTGATCGCCACCGCCGTGTTCTCGCAGCCGGAAATGGGCACAGTCGGACTTACACAGGAAGAAGCACTGCAGCGGACGCCCAATCTTGATATCTACAAGTCCAGCTTCCGTCCGATGAAACACACCTTGTCGGGCCGCGATGAAAAGATGCTCATGAAAATGATCGTCGATGCAGACACGCAGAAAGTGCTCGGTGTCCACATCATGGGACCGGACGCCGGCGAACTGGCTCAGATCCTCGGCATCACCTTGCAGATGGGCGCGACCAAGGCCGACTTCGACAGGACGATCGCCGTTCATCCGACAGCTGCGGAAGAACTCGTCACGATGCGTGAGCCGACAGAGCGTCTGCGCGGGTAGTTCGGCTGCAATTCAGAAAGTCAGGAGCCGCTGCGGGGCAACTTGTCCCGCAGCGGCTTCATTCTGCAGGTCCCGACGCTGTCCGGCGCAGCAGCTCGTCTTCAGGGTCAGTCAACACGCCGTCCGGTCCAACTTCCAGATCGAGTGAATCGCAGTAGAAGGAATACCGGCCCCTGCCGAGTTTCTTCGACTGGTATAGCGCGGCGTCCGAACGGGTGACGAGTTGTTCGGAAGTTGTTCCGTCCTCCGGGGCGATCGCGATGCCGACACTAAGGCCGATCTGCGCAATATCGCCACTTGAGATCGGTACGGGCAATTCGCCGGCAGCAACAAGGGCCCGGCAAAGCGTGCTCAAGGTTTCCCGCACAACACTTCCACGATAGATCACCATGAATTCGTCGCCGCCGATACGGCAGACCAGACCGGGTTTGCCGACTGCTTTGCTCAGGCGCTCCGCCATGGTCTTGATGACGATATCGCCCGCGGCATGTCCGAAGGTGTCGTTCACCGCCTTGAACTTGTCCAGATCGCAGTGAATGACGGCAAAGGGCTTGTCCGGCAGGGTTTTGACCGAGGATTCCAGGACACGGTTGAACTGCAGGCGGTTAGCGAGCCCCGTTAACGTATCGTGCAGAGCCAGGTACCTGTTCTGGTGTTCGCTGGCCTGAAGCGATGTGGTCAGCTGGCCGATCCGCCAGGCAATGCCGAAGGCGAGGGCGCCAAGGGCGACACTCAGCACCACGATGACAGGGACGATGGTTGGCCAGATGGATTCGCCGACGGTCTGGCTGTCCCAGCGAAAGGTTCCGAGCGGGTCGTCATTCTGATCCTTGACAAGATGGCGCGGCCCTTTGCCGGGCACGCCTGCATTTTCCTCAAAACCGAAATTGGCGAAATTCAGCTGCGCGTTGAGCTGGCCGAGCAGGTAGGCGTCAACATAATGGGCTGACAGCAGCACGGTGGGAGGTCCGTCGGGCAAGGTCTCTTGATAGTCGTCCGGAATGATCGGCATCGCGCCAAAAATGGCCGGCTTGCCGTCGATATGGACAAAACCCATGACAGCATATTCCCCGGGATCTGCTCCTTGCAGGGACTTGTGACCGAAACCGCCAGGCACCCGCACGCGGTTTTGCAGGTAAAGCGCCTTCAGTTTTTCATGAACAATTTCAAGCTCCGGCGTTTCGGAGACGGGACGCCGGATGATATGAGTATAATCGGCGAAGGATTCAGCCAGAACGTCTCCGTTTCCGGAAATCAGCATTACCTTGCTGTGGCGATAGGTTGACCAGAGGGTGTCGAAGCTGCTTCGAACGTAGTCGGGATCGAAATTGCGCACCAGCTTGAGCACCGACTGGTCCGACGACGCGATGCCGATCTGCTCGCGAACGATGGTGCGAAGGTGATCTGCAAGCGTGCTCTGGAACAGGCGTTCCTCGTTGGCGATGGCCTGCTGCCGGGAAGCTTGAGAGGCAACGAAACCGACGAACAGCAACGAAACGGACGTCACGGCAATCAGCAATCCGGCAAGCAGGAACGCCAGCCGGGAAATATGCTGCCGGGGAATTTTCGCGGCTTGGTCGCTATATCTACGCCGAAACTCGGTCAAGTTGCGATCCCGATTGGGTCTCTTCCTGTTATTCTGAATTCTTGCCACTAAAGAGTAAAGTGATTGTATCAACGAATACCTTAACAGGAGGTGGGAGTATTAAAAAACTTGAGAGTTTTAGTGAGGTATATTCACGATGGACTCCGTGTTTTATAGTATTAATGACAATGTAATTTGATGCTTCCGGCAGTGCGCGTTAGCGCGAAGCCGGAAATGCTTGCAGGTCCATCTGCTTGCGGGCCTTGGCAGCCTCGAGACTGTGCGGGCCTGCAAATTCATAGGCATTTCGGCCTTTGTCCTTCGCCCGGTAAAGCGCCATGTCGGCCATGCGGATCAGGTCTTTCTCACTCGTGCCGGACTCTGGCGCGCTGGCAATGCCGATGCTGACACCGATGTCGACCTGCTGCCCCTCACCAATGTCTATCGGCTCGGCAATCGACCGGCGGATTTCGTCGGCCAGTGCTGCAAGCCTGTCCCTGTCTGTATGCTTGGTGAAGAGGACAATGAATTCGTCTCCTCCAATCCGGCTGACGACACCATCCTTGCCGACCAGAAGCCGCATTCGGTCGGCAACAGTACAGATGACCCGGTCACCGGCTTCATGCCCGTATGTGTCGTTCACCGGTTTGAAGCGGTCGAGATCACAGGCAAATATCGCAAATCCACGATCCGGCAGGCCTTCCAGCGAGAAAGCGAGGCAGTCGGAAAAATGATGCCGGTTCGGCAGTCCTGTCAGAGCGTCGTGTCGCGCAAAGTGGCGGTTCTTCCGTTCGCTTTCTTCAAGCGAGGCCGACAAACGGCTGATCTTCGTTGCAAGCGCGAAGGCGACGATTGCGATGATGGATGCCAACAGGACGATCAGCGGCAGGGCCATGATCCAGATTTCGCGACCGGGTTTGGAATGGTCCCATCTGAAATAGCCGAATGTGGACCCGTCTGCCGCCTGCACAAGGTAATTCGTTGGGTGCTTGCGTTCAGGTTCACCGGGAAAAAACCGGAAATCCCTGTAGCCGAGTTGTTCGTTCAGTCCGGTCAGCCAGTCCTGATCTATGTAGACGGCATTGACCAGGATTGCCGGATAGTCGCCCTCCAGCCGGACATGACCTTCATCGGGTAGAACCGGTATGGCGCTGAGGAATGCTCGGGATCCGTCGATCAGGGCAAAGGCGGATTGAGACGTTTCCAGCAACGCGGACTGCGGCATGTACCATTCGGCGAAAACCGAGTTGGAACCGTCCTGCCGCTTCCTGAAAGCCGCAGCCGTCTGTTCGGCAAGCTTCCGAACAAGATTTTCGGCCGGCAATTGCCGATTTTCAATCAGGACATCGTCCCTGATTGCCTGCGCGATCAAGGTCCCGTCCGGCATCACGACGAAAGTCCGGTCGAGGTTGAAATCTTCCCAAAGGTCGCCGATCAGTTCGTCTTCGATGAACTCGCGGTCCAGAGGGGCCTGAAGGGCGTTGAAGGTATCGTCCCACTGAGCCATCGTCACCTGGTCGCGGGCGACCTGGCGGTGGATGTCCTTCAAGGTGTTGGTCAGGCGCATCTGCTCGGCTTCAAGGGCGCGCCTGTCGGCCTCGCCCCAGGCCATGTGGGCAATGAAGGTGAGGGAAGCGGTCGACAGGAAAATCACGAGCGCGGCAAGGCTGTAGATCCACACAGTGATCCGCCGGCCGGCTTCGGGAGCCTCCAGTCCTGGGTGTGTTGCTTCAGATGTCTTTTTCTTCAAACGGAACAAGAAACCGCCATCCCCTCTTATCCGGATGCGACAGCTGTTTAGCCGAAGAACTTTAACACCGGGTGGGGGAGGCGCTTTTCCTGGGGGCTCACCTAGCGAAAACTACCGAGACACTTAACAAAGCGTTCAATTTCCTCTTCGCAATTGAACGCATGAACCGACGCCCGCACCACGGCATCAAGACCCCGGAGCGGCAAGTCGATCCGAGCTGAGCTGGCCTGGCTGACCGAAACGTTGATACCGGCTTGCCCGAGCCGAAGCTTGGTCTGTGCCGGGCTTTCACCGGCCAGCGAGAACGTGACGATGCCGCCCTTGCGCTGGCCCTTGTCGTGAAGGGTTACCTCGGGAAGTGCAGATAGCTCAGACCGGAGCTGAGCGCCAAGCCCGCAGATCCTGTTGCCGATCCGCTCCATGCCGAAGCCGATGGCATAGCTGACGGCAACACCCAGGCCGATCTGCCCCGCGACATAGCGTTCCCAGGTTTCGAAACGGCGTGCGTGGGGAACAAGTTCATAACGATCCTCGTCGATCCACTCCGTTGCCTGAAGATCGACAAACGGCGGTTCCACCTGGTCAAGGACGGCGTCACTGATATAGAGAAATCCGGTGCCGCGCGGACCGCGCAGATATTTGCGCCCGGTGCCGGACAGGATATGGCAGCCGATCTCGTCGACGTTCAGCGGGATCTGCCCTGCGGACTGACACGCGTCGAGGAGGTAGAGAACCCCCGTTTGCTGCGCGATCTCTCCAACCTCTTCAGCAGGATTGATCAGTCCGGAAAAGGTCGGGACGTGCGTTAGGGCGATGAGCCGCGTCTTCGGGCCAATCGCAGCCCTCAGGGCCTTCAGGTCGATCTGGCCGAATTCATCGTCCTCGACAATATCGATCTCGATCCCCTTGCGGCGTTTCATCTGCAGCAGGGCAACGTAGTTGGAGACATATTCGGCACGGCCGGTGACAACCCGGTCTCCTTCGCGGAAGTCGATGCCGTAAAAAGCCATGTCCCAGGCCCGGGTGGCATTTTCGATATAGGCGATTTCCTGCGGTTTGCTGCCGATCAAGGCTGCCAGAGACGTATAAAAGGTGTCCATTGCGGTCTTGGCAGCCGCCGCGGCTTCATATCCGCCGAGGGTCGCTTCAAGATCGAGATGCTGTTTAACTGCTTCAAGAACAGGCGTAGGGGCCAGCCCCGTTCCCGCATTGTTAAAGTGAATGAGCTGACGTACACCCGGAGTATCGTCCCTCATGAGGTCGATATCCTGCTGGGTAAGAGACGGAACGATCATGATACCCTCGGAAACAATCTAAGAAAAACATACAAGCACTAGACAAGCACCAGATGACGATCACATATTTTGGTTATGGTTCCCTAGTCAATATTGACACTATTCCTGCTGGCGTTGAAGTGACGCCCGGAACCCTTCACGGTTGGGTGCGGGAATGGAAGGTGTGCGGCGAGAGCCCGGACGGACAGGGGCGCTGCGCCCTGACTGTACGCGAAAAGGAAGGATCACGCATCATGGGGGTGATGGCGCGTGAACCCAAGACCCGCCTTGCCGAGCTGGAACTGCGCGAGAAACGATACCTGAAGGTCGAAGCTGTCGGCGGCGCATTTCGTTGCGACGCGTCAATGCGGCCGGGGCCCGACGAACTGTTTCTATTCAGAGCGGCGCCAGAACATTGCCGCTGGGGCACGGACAAACATCCGATCCTGCAAAGTTACCTGGATTGCGTTCTGGCCGGGTTCCACCGTTTCTGGGGCGAAGCAGGGATCGACCATTTTCTGGAAACGACTGACGGCTGGCATGTGCCTGTACTGCCGGACCGGGCAAATCCGCTCTATCCGCGCAAGATTGTGCTCGATCCGGAAGTGGCGAAGCTGATCGACAGCAAGCTGAAAGACCTCGGGGTCAACTTTCTTTCCCCGGCCACCTAGGCATTATCGAACCGTCAGCCGAGCAGCGTTTGCAGGCCGTATCCGACCGCAAAGGCAATGCCCGCGGCCAGGGTGCCGATTGCGCTTGTTTCCAGCCCGCAGGAAAACCAATGCCGCTGCGACCAGCGCGCCCTCAGGGAGCCGATGGTGAAAAAGGCGAGTATCGTGAGGATTGTCGCGGTTTCTGCACTGGCTGGCACCGGAATGACGAACGGCAGCAGTGGGATCGAGCCGAACAGAACGAAGGCGGCGAAGGTGTAAAGCGCTGCCTTCATTGGCGATCGCGCCGTGTTCGACAGACCGTATTCGGCCTGCATCATGGTTTCTATCCAGATGGATTTGTTGGAGGAAACCAGCTCGACCAGAGTTTCCAGGTCTGGTTCGTCATAACCCTTGGCGCGGAAAATCTGCCGGATTTCCTCCCGTTCGCCATCTGGTGCCACGGCGATGTGCTTTTCCTCGACCGCCTTGAGGCGCGCGTAATCTTCGATTTCGGATTTGGAACCGGTGTAGTTGGCTGCCGCCATGGAAAATCCGTCGGCAAACAGGTTGGCAGCTCCCAGGATGAGGATAATCGTCGGAGAAAGATCCGCGCCGACGGACCCTGCAACAATGGCAAAGGTGGTGACGGCGCCGTCTATGCCGCCGTAGACCCAGTCTCTCAGGTAGCTTGCGTCCGGTCCGGAAGCGAGCCGGTTCGCGATGTCATCGGGCCTGTGGCTGTGCTCCAGACGAGGTGTCGGCATGAGGTCATCCTGTGTGGTTTCACGCACGATGCATCCCTGGATCACCACCCGCAATGATCCGCCTCAAAGGCGAGGATTTCGTGTCTACGCAGAAGTGGCGAAAATGATCCTTGAAACAGGGTATATTTTGGGGGATTGCCCTGTGGCCTTGGCGGCCCATGAAGTGTATAAGGCCGCACGTTTGCCTTCAATTGGCAGGCCCAAACGAACGAAAATGTCGCGGACCGCGTGATCTAGGGTGTGAAACGAACCTGCGGGTCCAGTGAGGAGTAGGAAGTATGGCGGAGAAGTGGAGCCCGGACAGCTGGAGATCGAAGCCGATCTTGCAGGTTCCGGAATACCCGGATCAAGAGGCTTTGGCGGATGTTGAACAGCGCCTGTCGACTTATCCGCCGCTGGTTTTTGCAGGTGAGGCACGTGCGCTGAAAAGCCAGCTGGCAAATGTCGCGCAGGGCAACGGTTTTCTGCTCCAGGGCGGTGACTGCGCCGAAAGCTTTGCCGAGCATCACCCCGACCACATCCGTGATTTCTTCCGCGTCTTCCTGCAAATGGCCGTCGTGCTGACTTATGCCGCCAGCCAGCCGGTTGTGAAAGTCGGCCGGATCGCCGGTCAGTTCGCCAAGCCGCGTTCTTCCAATTTCGAGAAGAAGGGTGACGTCGAGCTGCCGAGCTACCGCGGCGACATCATCAACGACATCAATTTCACACCGGAAAGCCGTATCCCGGATCCGGGCCGCATGGCCATGGCTTATCGCCAGTCGGCAGCCACGCTGAACCTTTTGCGCGCTTTCGCGCAGGGTGGTTTCGCAAACCTCGACCAGGTTCATCGCTGGATGCTCGGCTTCATTTCCGATAGCCCGCAAGGCCATCGCTACAAGGAACTGGCGGACCGCATTTCGGAGTCGCTGAACTTCATGAAGGCTTGCGGCATCAACGCCGATAGCGTTCCGCAGCTTCGGTCGACCGATTTCTTCACCAGCCATGAAGCTCTGCTGCTTGGCTACGAAGAAGCCCTGACGCGCGTCGATTCCACCTCGGGTGACTGGTATGCGACCTCCGGCCACATGATCTGGATCGGCGACCGGACACGTCAGCCGGACCATGCCCATGTGGAATTCTTCCGCGGTATCAAGAACCCGATCGGCCTCAAGTGTGGCCCGTCCATGTCACCGGATGGCCTGCTGGAGTTGATCGACATCCTGAACCCGGAAAACGAACCGGGCCGCTTGACGCTGATCGCCCGCTTCGGCGCCGACAAGGTGTTCGACCACCTGCCGCAGCTCGTTCGCGCCGTCGAGCGGGAAGGCAAGACGGTTGTCTGGTCCTGCGATCCGATGCATGGCAACACCATTTCCGCTGGCGGTTACAAGACCCGTCCGTTCGATCGGATCCTGAAAGAAGTTGAAGCCTTCTTTGCGGTTCATCGGGCGGAAGGCACGCATGCCGGTGGTGTTCACATCGAAATGACCGGCCGGAATGTGACCGAGTGCACGGGCGGGGCGCGGGCCCTGACCGAAGACCAGCTCGGCGACCGTTACCACACCCATTGCGATCCGCGCCTCAATGCGGATCAGGCGCTGGAGCTTGCATTCCTGATCGCGGAAAACCTGAAGAAGGAACGCGACGGTCGGCAGGTCGAGCCGCTTGCGGCAAGCGCATAAAGAGAATTGCCTCTTCCGTTACGTTATCTGAAAGGGCGGCATTTGCCGCCCTTTTGCGTTTTTTCCGGAATTTTCCGGATGAACGTGCCCTGAGGTAAGCCTCGCTTAACGCTCGACGCGCATACCTTCTTCTCAGGGAAACGGGTGTAGTGGGGAGTTTGAGTTGTGCGCGATAAGTGGGATCTGACGAAGGTTTCCTGCCTGGTTGCGGAAGACAATCCCCATATGCGCTCGATCCTCCGCTCCGTGCTGGCGGGTTTCGGCATCCGTTCGGCCTATGAAGCCAGTGATGGTGCGGAAGCCCTGGAAATGGTCGTCGACCGCAAGCCGGACATTGTGCTTTGCGACTGGGTGATGAGCCCCTTTGGCGGCAATGAATTTCTTCGCATCCTTCGTGCCGACAGGGACCTTGTGATCAGCACCACGCCGGTTCTGATCGTGACTGCCCATGCCAAGCGCGCGACAATCCTTGAAGGCATCGAGATCGGTATTCACGGGTTCGTCGCCAAACCGATAGCTCCTGCAATATTATACCGTCACATCGGCGAAATCCTTGAACGGCAGGAGATGCATGGGCGCTCGAAAGGTCTTCTGGGCCCCGGGCATCAGCAGCCGCTGCGCAAACTGAATGTTACGGACATCTCGTCCACGGCAGTATCGGAACCTTCAGCCGATCAAGCCGGGCTCGCCTTGCTCTGACGCTGCCTTCGGGCATGGTCCGTCACGACCGGGCTTTTGACAGGTGGCCGGCAAATCTACTTCTGGACGTATGCAAATTCAGATTGGACGTTCGCCGATCTAGCGGCTACACCAGAAAGCAATGTCACTTCCTGGTAATTTTCCGATGATTTCAGACCGTTTCAGACTGGCTGTCGCGCAGCTAAACCCGACTGTTGGCGATGTGGCCGGCAACGCAGAGCTCGTTCGCAAGGCCCGTCAGGAAGCCGCATCTCAAGGGGCAGACCTTGTCTTGACCTCCGAACTGATGCTCGCCGGGTACTTGCCGGAAGACCTTGTTCTGAAACCGGCTTTCGTCAGGCGCTGCATGGAGGCGGCCGAAACCCTTGCCGGTGAAACCGCAGATGGCGGTCCGGGCATCGTGCTGGGGTCTCCATGGCGTAGCGAGGAAGGCAAAGTCTATAACGCCGCCCTGCTGCTGGACCAGGGTGAGATCAAGGCCGTTCGCTACAAGTACGACCTGCCAAACTATAGCGTCTTTGACGAAAAGCGGGTTTTTGCTGCCGGCCCGTTGCCCGGACCTGTCGACTTCCGCGGGGTGCGCATCGGCTTGCCGATCTGCGAGGACATCTGGAACGACGAGGTTTGCGAGTGTCTGGAGGAAACCGGCGCGGAGCTGTTGCTGGTTCCCAATGGCTCTCCCTACTGGGAACACCGGGCGGAGCACCGTCTGCAGGTTGTTGTTTCGCGTGTGGTCCAGACCGGATTGCCGCTGATCTACTGCAACCAGCTTGGCGGGCAGGACGAGCTTGTTTTCGACGGCGGTTCTTTCGCGCTTCTTGCCGATCGCTCGCTGGCATTCCAGATGCCCCAGTTTGAAGCAGCTCTCGGTATCAGTGACTGGAAGCGCGAGGGCGAGACCTGGGTTTGCGAGAACGGCACTTTTGCAAGGCTTCCGGAACTCGATGAGGCGAATTGGCGTGCCTGCGTCATGGGCCTTGGAGACTACGTCACCAAGAATGGCTTTCCGGGGGTCGTACTGGGTCTTTCCGGTGGTATCGACTCGGCCATCTGCGCGGCAATGGCGGTTGATGCGCTCGGTGCCGACAAGGTCCATGCGATCATGTTGCCCTATCGCTATACCTCGGAGGAAAGCATCACCGATGCGGCCGCCTGCGCCAACGCGCTGGGTATCCGCTATGACACCGTGCCCATTTCCGAACCGGTTGAAGGCTTCAGATCGGCACTGAGCGATCTGTTTGCCGGCACGAACGAAGACACGACCGAAGAAAACCTTCAATCGCGCGCGCGTGGTGTCATCCTGATGGCGGTGTCCAACAAGTTCGGGCGGATGGTCATGACCACCGGCAACAAGTCGGAAATGTCGGTCGGCTACGCCACGCTTTATGGCGACATGAACGGTGGCTACAATCCGATCAAGGATCTCTACAAGACGCAGGTCTATCATCTGGCCGCATGGCGCAATGCCAACTTGCCGGAAGGGCTGCTTGGTCCGGGGGGAGAGGTTATCCCGTCCAATATCATCACCAAGGTGCCGACTGCCGAACTGCGTGAAAACCAGACAGACCAGGATTCCCTGCCGCCTTACGATGTTCTCGACGACATCCTGGAATGTCTGGTGGAAGACGAGATGTCGGTGGGCGACATTGAAAAACGCGGTCACGACCGGGCACTGATCCACCGGATCGAACATCTTCTTTATATTGCCGAATACAAACGCCGGCAGGCGCCTCCAGGGGTGAAGATCACCGAGCGCAACTTCGGCAAGGACCGGCGATATCCCATCACCAACAGGTTCCGCGATCGCTCTTGAGGGGCAGTGCCTTGAAAGGCGTCTGCCTGGCGGATGTTTCGCAGAATCTGATCGTTTGAATTTGAACGGGCGTGGCAGAAAGCTATCGCCTCATCCTTCGAGACAGCGCTACACGCTTCCGTAGGGTGGGTTGTTTTGTGGATCGTCAGTCGTTTGTTGAAAGTGGGCTTTTGCCTCGATGACCTATTTCTCGTTCCTGCGTGAAAACGCCCGCTGGCTTGCCGCCAGTTACCTGCTCGCGGTCTTTTCCGGCTTCGGGCAGACGTTTTTCATCTCGCTCTCGGCGGGGGACCTCAGGGCGGAGTTTGGTCTCAGTCACGGTGATATTGGCCTGCTTTACATGGTGGCGACCCTCGGCAGCGCACTGACCCTGCCTTATGTCGGTCGCAGCCTTGATCACTTCCCGGTACAGAAGATCGCAGCGGTGGTGATGACAGGTCTCGCCCTGTTCTGCCTGGCGATGGCCAACACGTTTTCCGTATGGATGGTCGGACTTGCCTTTTATGGCCTCCGGCTGTGCGGGCAGGGCATGATGACCCACACGTCGGTGACCGCTGCCGGACGATGGTTCACCGCACAGCGGGGCCGGGCGGTGTCGATCGCCGTTCTCGGTTTTCCGACGGCAGAAGCCCTGTTTCCGCTGTGCTTCGTCGTCCTGGCCAATGCCTTCGGATGGCGCGGTGCCTGGACGGTATCGGCCATCGTGCTGGCTGTTGTCGCCTTGCCGGTCTTGTTGACGCTCCTGGCAAAGGACCGCATCCCTTCCGCGCTCGAAACTGCCTCTGCCAAACCGGAAGGCCGCCAGTGGACGCGGGGGGAAGCGCTTCGCGATGTCCGCTTCTGGCTGGTCAACTGCGGTGTCAACGCGCCGGCCTTTATCGGAACGGCAATCTTCTTCCACCAGGTCTATCTGGTGGAACTGAGGGGGTGGACGCTGGAGCTGTTTGCAAGCGCCTTTTTGCTGATGGCATCCGGGGTGGTCTGTGCTTCCCTGGTGATAGGTCCGTTGATCGACCGGTTTTCCGCGCGTCAGTTGCTGCCTTTCACCCTTGTTCCCCTGACACTGGCCTGTTTCGTGCTCGCCAATTTCCACGCGCCAGCAGCCGCTTTCGTTTTCATGCTTCTTGTCGGCATCTCGAACGGTTTCAACAGCACGCTGGTGGGCGCGCTTTGGCCGGAGGTTTACGGCACGCGGCACATGGGGGCCATTCGGTCTGTGGCGTTTTCGGTGATGGTGTTTGCTTCCGCGGCAGGTCCGGGTCTCGTCGGCTGGCTGATCGACAAAGGCGTCTCGTTCGACCTGCAGGTCATGGCAATGGGGGGCTACTGCCTCGTTTTCTGCGGTGTGCTCGGGTTCGTGTCACGCACCTACCGGTCTTCCGAACATTCTTCGTAAGGTCCGGTAGTTTGGGGTTGCCGTCCGGTTCAACCCCGGCTAACTCATCGCCATGACCGTCACTGTTCGCTTCGCGCCGTCGCCGACCGGCCACATCCACATCGGCAACATCCGTCCTGCGCTCTACAACTGGCTTTTTGCCAAGAAGATGGGCGGCAGGTTCATTCTGCGTTTCGATGACACGGACCTCGTCCGCTCGAAGCAGGAATATGCCGATTCCATCGAGACCGACCTTCACTGGCTCGGGATCGAGCCGGACCTGAAGGAGCGGCAGTCGGACCGGATCGCCAACTACGATGCAGCGGCGCAGAAGCTGAAAGATGCGGGCCTTCTTTACCCGTGTTACGAAACGCCGGATGAACTGGAACGCCGCCGGTCGCGCCAGCGAGCGCTCGGCAGGCCTCCGGTCTACGACCGTGCAGGCCTGAAGCAGACCGCGGAAGAGCGAGCGGCATTCGAAGCCGAAGGCCGCAAGCCGCATTGGCGCTTTGTCCTGCCGAACCACGATGGCGACCCGTTTGAAACCAGACGCACGGATGTCGCCTGGTCGGATCTGTGCCGCGGCGACCAGACGATCGATCTGGCCTCCATGTCCGATCCGGTTCTGATCCGTGCGGACGGTTCGTACCTCTACACCTTCACCTCAATTGTCGATGACATCGACATGGATGTGACCCACATCATCCGCGGCGAAGATCACGTCTCCAACACAGGCGTCCAGATTGCCATCTTCGAGGCGATGGGGGCAAAGCCGCCGGTATTCGGTCATCACAACCTCCTGACGACGATCGATGGCGAAGGCCTTTCGAAGCGCAAGGGGGCATTGTCCATAGGTTCGCTGCGCGAGGCCGGGCTTGAGCCAATGGCGGTCGCTTCCCTGGCCGTTTTGACCGGGACCAGTCAGGCGGTCGAGCCGGTTGCGTCCATGGATGCCCTGATCGAGAAATTCGACCTGACCAGTGTTTCGCGGTCCTCCGCAAAGTTCGATCCGGAAGAGCTGAAGTCCCTCAACGCGCGCCTCGTACATGATCTGCCCTTCGAGGCGGTGGAGAGCCGTCTTGCAGCGATGGGCATCAGTGGGGGGGCTGATTTTTGGGATACCGTGCGTGGCAACTGTGAAACAGTTGACGACGCGCGTGCCTATTGGCAGGTCGTCACGGGGCCCGTGGAAAGCCGTATCGAGGACGAAGACCAGGAATTCGTTTCAGGCGCAAAGGCCTTGCTGCCCGAAGGCGACATCACGCTGGAGACCTGGGGAGAGTGGACGTCTGCTCTGAAGGCTGAAACCGGCCGTAAGGGTCGTGGCCTGTTCATGCCGTTGCGCAGGGTGCTGACCGGGATGGATCACGGTCCGGACATGAAGGCCTTGCTGCCGCTTATTGGGCGACAAAATATTCTGGACCGACTACCCTGACAGGGGCCTTTCGGTCCGGCGCTGCGCTAAAACCGTCGTCTTCTGCCTTGAACACAGGTGAAAAAGCCGCCAGTTCCTCGTCGTCTGCATCCTTGGGAGAATGGATCGACAGGACCGGGAAACCGTCCTTGAATCCGGAACTTGAAGCAACCTTGTCCTCGTCGCGCTCAAGTCGCGTCGCGGCGAGATCAAGCCGTGCCGACACGTCGAAGCCCTTTTCCATGTTCATGAGCGTGTCGGGATCTTCAAAGCGCGGAAGCTGCGTTCTGGTCAGCGGGGTTCTGGCCAGCGGAGAGGGAAGGTCTTCTTCGTGTTCGTATGTTCCACCGCGGCTCGGTTGAAGTGTCCGCCTGGGAAGGCCGGCGCTGATGTCGGTGAAGAATACCCTGTTCCCCGAACCGGTGCTGAGATCCGTCCAGGCCGACTGCGCCTTCGATTGCCGGGTTGCACGGCAACTGCAGCCTTCAACGAATTCGCTCTTGTAGCGATAGGCGAAGGGCTGTTCGGAGTAGAGGTTGCCGGCAAGAGACATCATCTGGGCCTGGTCGCCACCCGGGTTGCGATAGACGTATAGTTCGGTTTCCGCAGCCGGACAGATTTCCGAACATCTTGCTTCGTCATTGGCAAACTGGCTCTTGCCCGTCGAAAAACTCACGGGGAAGAAATAGCCGTCGCAGGTTCTGACACATACGGTCCGGAACGCGCCACCGGAAGGCAGGGAATATCGCTTGGTTTCGCTGCGCGCTTGCCGGCGCACCGAAGCGATTTCTCGGTCGCCCGTCGTTACGGAGGCAAGTTCGACGCGCGGCTGCGGGTTGAAGATGCGGGCCAGAAGAGATTGCGGCTTGTCCTCACCTCTGGCGTTTTGTTGGCGTGCTTCGCGGGTCGGGGCATCACATTTCTGTTTTGCCAGCGAGGCCCGGATCTGCCTTACACGTTTTGCATTCTTCGACGATCCGCCACCGGATTTCGCAAGCTGACGTTCAATCGCAGAGAGGTTGGCCTTCATGCGCTTGATCTTGTCATTGAGACCGCTGCATTTGGGGGATGCGTTTGAAGCGCAGCCGAAGTAGTTTGCATCCCGTTCTGCGGCATTGATGGCCTTTTGCTGCTGGGACTTGGCGGTGGTCCATTTCTGGGCTGCGGGAGACTGTGCCGTCGAACGCGATTCCAGCCGCTGCAGTTCGGCTTTCAGGCTGGAGCAGGTGGCCGCGCTCGCGGTATGTGCGCACAGCACAAGTCCGGCACCAAACGCGACAGCGCGTGCCATTACCTTGGACCCGGCAGACCAGCTACGTCTCATCACCCATCCCCTACAGCGTTTTTGCCACGCCGTATCGGTCTTCAACCGACCTCGGCACTATCGCTGCTGGACCTATCAATAGCAATGAAAGCTCTCACGTTAGGTTAATGGCGGAGCGGCAGGACCACGCAGGTTTTCAGTCGCTTTCCCCGGATCGGGTGGCCTGGTGCAGACGGTCGAAAATCTCGTCCAGGACCGACTTCTGTTCCTCTGTCAGGGCGTCTTCCAGACTCTTGCTGTAGGCGAGGGCTTGAGGGACAATTTCTTCGTACATGGCATTGCCCTGGTCAGAAAGGCACAGGGTCTGTTCCCGCTGATCGTCCCTGTTCTTGTCGCGCACAATAAGGTCGCGCTTTTCCAGGGCGGCGACAGCCCGGCTGACCTTGGTCTTGTGCATGGAGGTTGCCTGGCTGATATCTCGTGCGGTCATGGCCTTGTATTCGCCAAGAGTGGCAAGCACTCGCCATTCGGGAATCCCGATACCGTAGGTGTCGGCATAAATCCTGGAAAAGGACCTGCTGACGGTCTCGGCCAGATGGTTGAGCCTGTA
This sequence comes from Labrenzia sp. THAF191a, assembly GCF_009363335.1. Classification (GTDB taxonomy): domain Bacteria; phylum Pseudomonadota; class Alphaproteobacteria; order Rhizobiales; family Stappiaceae; genus Roseibium; species Roseibium algicola. The sequence continues at coordinate 5,096,082 of NZ_CP045333.1, read as the reverse complement.
AGGCAGGAATGCGCTCAGCTTCAGGACAGGTTTGGAACGTACCTTGCCTGGGGAAACAGTGGATTTGGACCCTTGCTGATCGGACATGGATAAGTCGACGCCTTGGAGATTCGTTAAGCCTGATTGAGCAGGCAGATGAACAATGCCGTTATCCGGCCATTTTCTGTGACTAGCAAGTATATCCGGTTGAATAACACCGGAAAGACACCCCGGGCAGCTACGAAAAAGTAGCAGGATTGAAAGCAAGTATGGCGAAGAGCTTTGTCAGGTGCAGTCAAAATACGGCGAAAGAGCGGACCTATCTGTTGATAAAGAGAGAATAGTTAAGGAATTGGCGCGTGAAAAATTGCGAATCAGACACCGAAACTGAGACGCTTCAGTCAACAGGAAAAAGCGCGGCAAAGTTCGCGCAGGCCGAAACAGGCAGTCAGACATCTGGCAGGAAAGCGAGACCGTTATGGTAGAGATGACAAACAGGTCCGAAGCCGTTCCGGGTGAAAACGAACGGTTCGAAGAGCTTGGACGCGGCTGTTATGCCTATAGCGCGGATGGTTGTTCCAACACCGGTGTGGTTATCGGCGAAAAAGGTGTTCTGATTGTCGATGCCCAGGCAACGCCGGCCCTTGCGGAAAAGGTTCTGCAGAAGGTTCGCGAGCTCACGGACAAGCCGATCAAACAGGTCGTTCTGACGCACTTCCATTCAGACAACACACTTGGTGCCCTGGCATTCGAACCGGGCGAGGTCATTGCTTCCGATCTGACCAGGCGGATGATGGAAACGCGCGGCGTCGAGGAAATCCGTGTGGCCCGGGAGCGGGATGCGGCACTGTTCGCCGGACTACCCGGCAACACCGGTGTAAGCATGCCGTCCATGACCATTGCATCTTCAATGACCATCGACCTGGGCGGGCTGGACGTCCGGCTGATGCATCTGGGCCGCGCCCATACAATGGGCGATCTGGTCGTGTGGGTTCCGCAAAGTGGCGTGATCTTCGCGGGAGATCTGGTTCAGAAAGCCGCTGTTCCTTATTGCGGAGATGCCCATCTGGCCGACTGGCCGCGCGCGCTCGACCGCATCACGGCGTTCCGTCCGACTGCGCTGATGCCGGGACGCGGGAAATCCGCCATCGGTGCGCAAGCCGTGGCAACGGCTGTTGAAACCACCCGTGATTTCGTCGTCACCTTGCGGGACGCGGCAGCTGCATGTGTCGAGCAGAGCCTTGGTCTGAAGGATACTTTCCAGGCTGTTCGTGACGCACTTGCTGCCCGTTTCGGCTCGAAGGCCGACTTTGAATTTCATCTGCCCATAAGCGTTGCCCGGGCCTATGACGAAGCTCTTGGCCTCGACCAGCCCCAGATATGGACACGGGAACGGATTGCCGATCTTTACGATGCGCTGGACGGAACAGCCGGCCTGAGTGAGGGGACACCGGAGCAGGTTGCTGCGGAAATGGCTGTCGCCGATGCACCCGCAGCGGAAGTCTCGGAAGAGGCTTCGGCAAATGGCGGAGAAGCACAAGCATCCGATCTCGTCTCGGACAGCGATTTTGCTGCCTCGCTTGCACTCGGCTCTGAAGAGGAGCAGCCGGAAGGCGGCGAAGACATGGATCTATCGGCCGAAGACATAGTCGAGGACGAAAAGCCGTCAGATACGCCGGCTCCCGAAGATAAGGCGGCCGCGGACAAGGTTCTTGAAGACGCCCGCTAACATCGCGTCGAAAACCCGGTAACATGAAGTTATGAGGCGCGCGCCTGATGGGCGCGCGCTTTGTTTTTCGTCTGACGCTTGATCGCGCTTTCGTGATCCCCACATGTTGGGCGGTTGAAAATCTGGAGGATTTCTAATGCGTTTTCTGGTCGCCGCCGCTCTTGGCGCATCTTTGCTGCTGCAAGGCGTGGGCGCTGCTCTTGCGGCGGATGAGCCTGATCTGATCTTCAAGAAATCAACCGTCTGGAAGTTCCTGACGCCCGACCACAAGTTGGCGACCTACGCCATAGACGACCCGATTGTTGACGGTGTCTCCTGCCACTTCACCGTTCCGGAGAAAGGTGGCGTTTCCGGTTGGCTCGGCGTTGCGGAAGAAGTCTCTGACGTATCGTTGGCGTGCCGTCAGGTTGGCCCGGTCACCATCAAAGAGAACTTCGAACAGGGCGAGGAAATGTTCCGCCAGCGCCGCTCGTTCATGTTCAAGAAAATGCGGATCGTCCGTGGCTGCGATGCCAAGCGAAACGTTCTTGTCTATCTGGTCTATTCCGACAAGCTGATTGAAGGCAGTCCTAAAAACTCGACCTCAACCGTGCCGTTGATGCCCTGGGGAGATCAGCAGCCTCCGAAATGCGGTGATTTCGTCCAGGACTGAGGCCAACTGGTTTTTGTTGTTCGGGCGTCAGGCGGCCAAGGGAGCAGTGTGCATTTCCAGCACCTTTCTGTAGGCAGGTCTTTCCCGAACAGCCCTGCAAAGCTCACCGACGTGTGGATTGGCCTCAAACAAGGCCTGACGGTCCGCAGACCATTCGCTCAGCATCGCCAGATAGATGTCCAGTGCGGTGAAGCCACGTTCCAGGAAATAGGGACTGCCGGCAATAGCACCGTCCATGACAGCGAAAAACTCCGCTAGATGGCTTTCCGCACGCCGCCGGACACTCTCATTGGCCTCGGCATCGGTCGTGAATTGTTCGGGATGCCAGGCGCGCGAAAAAATCGGGTAACCGTTCGCGGCCATGGATGTCAGCCAGAACAGAAACTCCGGCCTGTCGGGATCGTCCGGCGCGGGGACAAGGTCGGAGCTTGCATGCGCTTCGCCGAGGACAAGCATTATTGCGGAACTTTCGCCAATGACCTTGCCATCCGGCAACCGGAGCGCTGGAATGCGCATGACGGGGTTTAGTGACCGGTACGCTTCCTGCCGATGATCGCCTGCCGTCATGTCAACATGAACAAGACAATGACTGACATCCAGTTCTTCAAGCATGACTTGTGGTGCGATGGCGCCGGACAAACGTTCCCAGAAGAGGGTGTAGGGAGCGAGCATGTTCACGCCCCTTTACAGTTTTCAGTGGTCGGATCGATTTCGCACGTCACTTCGGTGATGCTGTTGGCTGGAAAACCGCTGCGACGGGCGTGTTCAAGGATCGTGGTTTCGTCCTTTGCCAGATAAATGCAGAAGGTCTTGTCCCCGGCAACGTAGGAATGTTGCCACTGTATGAATGGCGCCAATTCTGCCAGTGCTTCATTGGATTTCCGTGAGGCTGCTGCGAGATCCTGGGTACTCATGTTGCCGGCACCGGGAATGTCGCGTTCGATAACGTACTTCTTCATCCTGGTAGTCCTTCCGTGGAAGATGGGGCGAAACTTTTTCTTCCCTCGTGACAATGTCAGTCGGATTACAGATGACAGGATCGCTCCGATTTTCCGTAAGGTCAGCTCATTTTGTCTCGCTACGTGAAAAGAAAATCTTTAGTACTAGGCGTATGAAAGTATCGCATTTGAACGCATTACGAGCTTTCGAGGCCGTGCTGAGGACAGGAACGTTCCGGGCCGCGGCGGAAGAACTTGGCGTCACAACAGCAGCGGTCGGCCAGCAGATCAGGGGACTTGAGGCCTATCTGGGCAGAACCTTGTTTTTGCGCAGTTCGACAGGGGCCAAGCCGACGGATGAAGCACTGCGCGTCAAGGATCGACTAACAGGCGGCTTTTCCATTCTCGATGATGTCTTGATGGAAATGAGACGAGTGCGCACAGCCAACCAGGTTTCTGTAACGCTTCCTGAATCCTTCGCCGAAAATTGGTTTACGCCGCGTATTTCGGATTTCTATCGTCTCAATCCTGCGGTTGATCTCAGGCTCAATGCATCAAACAAGCGGATCGATCTTGCTGCCGACGGCTTCGATTTCGCAATTCGCTACAGTCCGCCACCCGAGTCGGGACTGGATGCGATCGATCTCTTCGGCGACTATGTTGTCCCGGTTTGCACGCCGCAGTTCGCGGACCATTATGGTGTTTCGCAAGAGCTGAAAAGCCTGGCTAAAGTGCCTCTTGTGCATCTGGACAACAGGACACCTGATCCCAAATGGGCAAGCTGGCATGACTGGTCGCTAGCCTTCAGCGTCACTACGGGCAAAAAGGTTTCAGGGGTACGCTTTTCAAGGATCAGTTCGGGAATGCAAGCAGCCCTGTCCGGCCAGGGCCTTGTGCTTTGCGGTGTCACGGAAGCGTTTGACGCCCTGGTTGGCGGGCACTTGATAATGCCCTTTGGTCCCGCCAAACATGTTCAGACAGGCTATCGTTACCGGCTCCTGTCGATAAGTGGCCGTGTAATGCGGCCGCAGCAAAGGCGGTTCTGCGATTGGGCTATCGAGCGGGCAGCTGCGTTCCGGGAAGAAGTCAGAGATTTGCTGGAGCTGAAAGAAGCCTGACCTTGCGGATCAGTCCGCGTCCAGCGCTTCCAGCTGCTTTGGGCCGGGCAGTTCGGCATCCGCGCAAAAGTTCTTGTAAAGCACGGACATGATGTCCCTGACCGGTTCGCTTGCGAGCCGGTAATAGATGGTCGTGCCTTCGCGACGGGTCGAGACGAGACCCTGCGCACGCAGAAGGGCGAGTTGTTGCGAGACGGTCGGCATGCGCATGCCGGTTTTTTCCGCAAGTTCGCCAACACTGCGTTCGTTGTCGAGGACAAGACACATCAACAGCAATCGCGGCGCGGATGCCATCATCTTTAAGAATTCCGCCGCAGATTCTGCTTTATCTTCAAGTGCTTTGTAGTCCATGGGACAACCTTGCCAAACATCGGAGTAAACTGCAAGCAAAGAGGCTGGAATGTCCTGTGCGCGACCAATCTCAGACAAGATTCCCACTCTTTTCAAGTGGAAACAACTTTGAAGGTACACGCGCTTTCAGGTGAACGTTCACCGGTTCCCGCAATGCCTGCGAGCGCGCTTTTATATCCGACTGGCCACCGTGACAATGATATTCCCGTTGCCGCAGCCGGTGCCGGTGGTCAGGCACATGCCTTTTTGCTGGGCTTCCTGGCCAAACGCCTTGGTGCCGTCGGTGATTGCGATGATGGCTGCAAACGGGCCACCCAGGATGAGGGCCAGGAAGAAAATGACGAAGAGGCGGTTCAGCATGGGTAACTCCAGATGGCAATCCGTTTCGATTGACTGGAGATTAGTGGGGCCGGCTTGAACCCATGCTGAGTGCCGCATTCAGCTACCGTTCAGATATCTAAACGGAAGTAAAGTTTAATTAAAACAGTGTGTTATGCCTCTAGAGGTTCTCTGTCATTGCGCTGCGAAGCGCTTCCAGCAGCACCTTGTCGCGGTCGTAGATGTCTTTTCTGAAATGTGTTGATCCGTCCTTGTTCATCCACGCGGTCAGGTAGGTGAGGTGCACGTCGATTTCGACCTTGGTTTTGACGACCGTACGCTCGCCGCTGTCGCGAATGGCTTCCCATTTTCCCGGAGTGGTGTCGGAATCGACCAGAAGAACATCCGCCAGGGCAAAAGGATCCGATACGCGAATGCAGCCGTGGCTGAAGGCGCGCTCCGCTCTGGTGAACAGGGATTTCGACGGGGTGTCGTGAATGTAGATGTTGAACTGGTTTGGGAACATGAACTTGATGCGACCAAGCGCATTGTCCTCACCCGGGTCCTGGCGCAGCCGGAACGGGAAGTTGCCACCGGAATAGCTGTTCCAGGCAACCTGCGTCGGCGCGACCTCGTTGCCTTCCTGGAAGATCCGGATGCTCTTGCTGCTGAGCGCCGTGGGGTTCTGCTTGAGTTTCGGCAGATACTCCTTTGTCGCGATAGAGTAGGGCACGTTCCAGTAGGGGTTGATTTCCACATATTCCAGCCGGTCGGAAAACACTGGCGTTGCGTGGTAGGGCTTGCCCACCACGACCCGCGCCGTGTGAATGGTCTTTCCGTCCCGCACCACCTTCAGGTTCTGGTCTGCCAGATTGACGAAGACGTAGAACTGTCCCGGATCATCCGGCATCCAGCGCCGCCGCTCCATGTTGAGCTCCATCTGGATGAGCTTGTCCTGGATCGGAATGTTGAGCTGGGCAATTGTCGCCTTGCCGATGACACCGTCGGTTTCAAGGCCGTGGTACTCCTGGAACAGCTTGACGGCTTCCACCAGGGCGCCGTCATAGACATCACCGGTGTGATCTCCGGCAACGACAATGTCTTCTTCCATGAGCCGGGTTCGCAAAACCTCCAGGCGCGGATCGCTCATCCCCGGTTTCAGAACGTCACCATCCGGAACCTGGGTAAAGCCGCCGGCAGCGGCCTTCTCCCGGTATTGGGCAAGGCGCCGTTTCAGGCGGGCATAATTGTCGGTTTGGGGTGCGAGGCTTTCCAGAAAGGCCCCGAAGTCCACGGCCTGTTCGGCATTTTCAAAAAGCATTTTCGGATCAGGCCGATCCGGAAAGACGTTCAGCGCCTTGTTGACCTTGTTGGGTTGAACGCGGCCGGAGGAGAGGTGGGTCGCATAGCGCAGGAACTGCACGGACAGGTCCAGATCGAACTGGGCCCACTCCTGCTCGCTCTGGGAAGTTTCCGAACGCTTTATGAAGCCAAGGGGATCGTAATTGTTGGGATTGAGTGCGTGGTCGTTCGCCGCCGCCATGGCGGCAATGGTCAGATGAGCATCTTCCGTGAGGCCATTCTCGTTGAACCAGACCGGCGCGAACGCGCGTTCGCCATAATAGAGCGCAAGACCTTCGGGCAGGTTGGTAGAAACTTGCGCCTGAATGGCCCTGGCGATCGGCGTCTGCGGTTCCTTGAAAACAGGGGGCGGAACGACCTGGGTCTCGCTGGTCGCCGGTGCCGCGGTTTGTGCCTGGACAAATGGTGCCGCAAGTGGTCCGGACAAAAACGCCGCCAGCGCGAAAAGAAGACCAAGATGTTTGTTACGGCACGTGCAAAATATTCCCATCGGAAATACCCCCTCTGATTCCCAACGGGGAAAGTCTAGTGCATCTTGCGCATAATTGAACTGCGTTAAGCTTCCTTGCCAATGCAAAGCCGATCCCGTTTGTTGCCGCGACAGGAAAAGCGCGCGATCCGATATCGCCCGTGGGAGTGACGCGTTGCGGCCACAAGGCACGGAAATTGGCGTTTCGGCGGCAACTGCAGCCTTGACCGGGTTCTGTTTTCCGGTCCATAAAACGCTCCATGATGACGGCCACACGGAACATCATTTCGATCACCATTATTTGCAGCTAGCGACACCGCTGGCTGTGGCCGTTCCCTCTTGGCAAAATTTCCTTTGAGACGGACCGCCCGGCCAGCCGGCCAGGAGACCGTTTGACATGAGCGCCGCTGAGACAGAGAAATCCGGCACTTTCAAGGGCTTGAAGCTCACCAACACATTGACGCGCCAGAAGGAGGACTTCCGGGCGATCGATGACGGGAATGTGCGTCTCTACGTCTGCGGACCGACCGTCTATGACTTTGCCCACATCGGTAATGCGCGACCGGTCATCGTCTTCGACGTGCTCTTCCGGCTTCTGCGCCATCTTTATGGTGCCGACCACGTCACCTATGCGCGCAACATCACTGACGTTGACGACAAGATCAACGCACGCGCACTTCGTGACTTTCCCGATCTGCCGCTCAATGAAGCCATTGCCCGGGTGACACAGAAGACTGCGGACCAGTTCCATAAGGACATCAGGTCTCTGGGTGTGCTGGAGCCGAGCATCGAGCCTCGGGCGACACAGCATATCAGCGGCATGGTCGAGATGATCGCGGCGCTGATCGAAAAGGGACACGCCTATCAGGCGGGCGGTGAAGTTCTATTCGACACCCAGTCCATGCCCGACTACGGCGGCCTGTCAAAGCGGAAGCTGGACGAGCAGCTGGCCGGGGCTCGCATTGCGGTTGATGCCCACAAGAAGAATCCCGGCGATTTCGTGCTCTGGAAACTGTCTTCTGAAGAAGAGCCCGGCTGGGACAGCCCGTGGGGCAGGGGGCGTCCGGGCTGGCACATCGAGTGCTCTGTCATGAGTGCGCACCATCTGGGTGAAGTGTTCGACATTCACGGTGGCGGGCTGGACCTGATCTTCCCGCACCACGAAAACGAAATCGCCCAGTCCCGCTGCGCTCATGGCACCAAGGTCATGGCCAACTACTGGATGCACAACGGCTTCCTGCAGGTGGAAGGCCGGAAGATGTCCAAGTCCGAGGGCAATTTCTTCACCATTCAGGAGCTTCTGGAAACGGACAGTTTCGGCGGCCGCATGTGGCCGGGCGAAGTGCTGCGCCTTGCCATGTTGATGACCAACTATCGAGAGCCGATCGACTTCTCCAAACGCAAGCTCGAAGAAGCGGAAAACCTCCTGGCCCGTTGGCCGGATCCGGTCGAAACGGATGCGGCCCCTGCCGCCGAGGTGCTTGATGCCCTTTTGGACGACCTGAACACCGCAGGCGCCATTCAGGCGCTCCACGCGCTCGCTGTCGAGGCTTCCAAGGACCCTGCCAAGCTGGATGTTTACTCGGCATCCGCCGCGCTCCTCGGAGTTCATCCGGTCAAGGCGGATTTGTCTGGCGTTGATGAGGCCGGCATTCAGGCGGCCATCGAAAAACGTCTGGAGGCTCTCAATGCCAAGAACTGGTCGGAAGCCGACGCGATCCGCGATGAACTGACGTCTCAGGGAATTCTTCTAAAGGATTCAAAAGACTCAGAAACCGGTGCCCGCGTGACAACCTGGGAAGTCAAGCGGTGAGACGGAGCCAGGCGGAAAGACGGGATACCCCCCTCTGTCCCCTATGGGGACATCTCCCCCGCAAGGGGGGAGAGGGGCGTATGCCGCGCCGCCATGCATTTTTGAACCGGCTATGGCGCAAGACCGGAGTTCTGCTCAGGGAGGAGACCTCTCCAAAGCTGTATGAGTTTTCTCATATCAGCCCGCATGCTCCGGTCTCCCCCCTTGAGGGGGAGATGTCCGCGCAAGCGGACAGAGGGGGGTATACAGCTTGTGTAACAAACACTGGTTTCAGGCTATCGCTAAGAGGTCGCTACATGCTGCACCAGACTGTTCCCAAGCAACTCAGATACAACGCCAAACGCCTGCGCTCGCAAATGACGGACGCTGAAAAGAAGCTCTGGCAAGTGATCCGGGCGCATCGGTTGGAGGGGATTTCCTTTCGCAGGCAGATGCCGATCGAAGGGGGCATTGTCGATTTCGCGGCACCTGCTCATCGCTTGATCGTGGAACTGGACGGATCCCAGCACGCAGAACTGCAGGGCCAGGCGCGTGACATCGCGCGCGACCGCAAGCTTCAGGCTCTCGGCCGGACGACCTTGCCCTTCTGGAATGCGGAGGTGACGCACGACCTTGACGGTGTCTGCCGCAAGATCCTGAACGCTTGTGGCAAGGAGAGTTTCTGATGGGCGATAGTGTTCAAAAGCTGAGTGGCGGTTGCCAGTGCGGCGCGGTGCGTTATCAGGTGACGGGAGAGGTCGGTCATCCGCATCTGTGTCATTGCCGCATGTGCCAGAAGGCCTCGGGGAATTTCTTTCTGCCTTTGATCGGGGCTGCGAAGTCCGATTTTGTTTGGACCCGCGGTGAACCCTCCTGGTTCCACTCTTCCAAGCCTGTCCGCCGGGGGTTCTGTGGAACCTGCGGCACGCCTCTAGCCTTTGATACGATTGGCGACGACCACATTGCCCTTACCCATGGCAGCCTGGACGATGTCGCCGCGGTCACGCCGGTTGAACAATCCGGTGTCGAGGGGCGGGTGTCGTTCTACAGGCATCTTTTCGACCTGAACGAAACGCAGTCAAACCGGGATGACCTGCCAGGTGGGATCAATGATGTCACGGCAACCAACAATCAGCATCCCGATCATGACACGGATCATTGGGAAGTGAGGGGCGGATGACGGAGATCCATTCCGGCGGCTGTCAGTGCGGAGCCTTGCGGTTCAAGGTGGAAGGGCCATTGGGAGAGGCCTCCATCTGTCATTGCCGCATGTGCCAGAAGGCCTTTGGTGGCTTTTACGCGCCTCTGGTCAGTGTTCCCGAAACATCGAGGCTTGTCTGGACACGTGGATCTTTGAAGCACTTCCAGAGTTCCAATCACGCATCCCGGGGCTTTTGCGCCGATTGCGGTACACCGCTGACCTATGAAGCACCGGATGGCATTGCATTGGCCATCGGGACCTTTGACGATCCATCGCAAATCCCGCCCAGCATCCAGTTCGGCGTCGAGGCAAAGCTGCCTTATGCCGACAGCATGGCTCAAATTCCCGAAAGGGTGACGGAAGACGATATGGAGGCAGCGCCTTTTCTGGCGTCGCTCGTTTCGTTCCAGCACCCCGATCACGACACGGAAACCTGGCCACCGGTTCGCACCGGGGCAAATGACAACGAATAAAAGACAGCCCCGACGCTGCTCAGGATACGGATATGACCAAGGAACGGCTTTTTCTTTTTGACACGACATTGCGTGACGGCGCCCAGACCAGCGGGGTCGACTTCTCTGTCAACGAGAAGGTTGTGGTTGCCGAACTTCTGGAGCGGCTTGGCGTCGATTACATCGAAGGTGGCTATCCGGGTGCCAACCCGACCGACAGTGAATTCTTCAGTGAGAAGCGGACGCGCAAGGCAATTTTCACCGCATTCGGCATGACCAAGCGCGCAGGTCGGTCGGCCGCGAACGATCCGGGGCTTCAGGACGTGCTGTCCGCAAGTTCCGATGCCTGCTGCTTCGTGGCCAAGGCATGGGACTACCATGTCCGGGTCGCGCTTGGTTGCAGCAACGAGGAAAATCTCGATTCGATCTACGAGACCGTTACCGCAGCCGTCGCGGCCGGCAAGGAAGCGATGATCGACTGCGAGCATTTCTTCGATGGTTTCAAGGCCAATCCGGAATACGCACTCAATTGTGCCCGCACGGCATACCATGCAGGTGCTCGGTGGATCGTTCTGTGTGACACCAACGGCGGCACGCTGCCCGACGAGATCTTCGACATTGTCACCAAGTTGCAGGAGGTTGTTCCCGGAACGCATCTCGGCATCCACACCCACGACGACACCGGTCACGCGGTCGCCAACTCACTGGCGGCAGTAGATGCCGGCGTAAGGCAGATCCAGGGAACCTTGAACGGTCTGGGTGAGCGCTGCGGCAACGCCAACCTCATCACCCTGATCCCGACACTCAAGCTTAAACCGGCATTCTCGGATCGCTTCGAAATCGGTGTCAGCGACGCTCAGTTGAAGGAGATCACCTCAATCTCCCATGCGTTCGATGAAATCCTCAACCGGTCGCCGGACAGGCAGGCTCCCTACGTGGGCGAAACCGCCTTCGCCACAAAGGCCGGTATTCATGCCTCTGCGATCCTGAAGGATCCGCAGACCTATGAACACGTTACACCGGAAAGTGTCGGCAACCAGCGGCGGGTGCTGGTGTCCGACCAGGCCGGCAAGAGCAACCTTCTGGGAGAGCTGGCCCGGGTAGGCATCGAAGTCGACAAGTCAGACCCGCGTCTTGACCTACTGTTGGCGAAGGTCAAGGAACGGGAAGCCGAAGGCTATGCCTACGAGGCTGCCGACGCGTCGTTCGAACTGCTCGCGCGCCGGGAACTGGGCGAGGTGCCGCGTTACTTCGCAGTTGAATCCTTCCGCGTGATGGTGGAACGCCGGTTTAACGCAATCGGTGATCTGGTCACGGTTTCGGAAGCCGTGGTGAAGGTCGATATCGACGGCGAAACCCGAATGTCGGTTGCTGAAGGCAACGGCCCGGTCAACGCGCTGGACATGGCACTGCGAAAGGATCTGGGCAAATACCAGTCTGCCATCGACGGCCTGGAACTGATTGACTATAAGGTGCGCATCCTCAATGGTGGCACGGGCGCTGTCACGCGCGTTCTGATCGAAAGCCAGGACACGGTCACGCACCGGCGCTGGTTCACGATCGGGGTATCCTCCAACATCGTCGACGCCTCTTTCCAAGCCTTGGTCGACTCCATTACATTCGCGCTGATGAAAGCCAACGTGGCCTGATCCTGGTCACGCGCCTTTCGGGCGCCAGAAAGGCAATGCCATGTCGCAGACGGTGACCAGCACCGAAGCGAATGCCGAATTCCGTCAGGGCCTTCTGTTTGGCTTGGCGGCATACGGCATGTGGGGCTTCCTCCCGGCCTATTACAAACTGACCGATACCGTGCCAGCAGATCTTGTGGTGTCTCACCGGATCCTCTGGTCGGTGCTGTTTGTCGGTCTGTTTCTCTATTCGCGCGGCCGCTGGCAGGAAGTGCGCGAGGTATTCCGCCAGCCGAAAGTGCTCATGGGGCTGACGGCGTCTGCCACTTTCATTGCCGTCAACTGGCTGACCTTCGTCTGGGCAATTTCCAACAATCACGTGCTCGATATTTCGCTCGGCTATTTCATCAATCCGCTGGTCAGCATTCTGGTTGGCCTGTTCGTGTTGAGGGAAAAGCTGACGACCTGGCAGGGGATTTCTGTCGGCGTTGCCGCCATTGCGGTGGTTCTGCAGGCGATCCTGGCAGGCGGTTTGCCGTGGGTCTCTCTGGTGCTGGCGTTTTCCTTCGCAGGCTACGGCTACGTGCGCAAGGTGACGCCCGTGAAGGCAACGCCGGGACTGTTCGTGGAAACGCTTGTGCTGTTTCCGCTTGCCGCCGGCTACATGCTGTTGAGCCTCAGCTGGGGTGTCGACGCAATGGTCTTGAACGATCCGCCGGTTCTGCTCGCCCTCGTGGGGACGGGCATTGTCACGGCCTTGCCCCTGATCTGTTTTTCCTCAGCCGCTCGGCGGCTGCCGCTCTTCATGCTGGGGCTAATGCAGTACATGGCACCGTCCATGCACTTCCTGATGGCGATTTATATCTGGGGCGAACCGCTGGACCCGACCAAACTGATGACGTTCGGCATGATCTGGGCTGCGCTGGTGGTGTTTACCTACGACAGCTGGCGGCGCTACCGGAGCTGAAGCTGGGCGATTGCAGTCGGAACACTGTGGAAGATGCGGTCAGTCAGAAGAAACCAGCTGGCCCCGGCCACTGCGTTTGGCCGCATAAAGCCTGTGGTCGGCGGTCTTCAGGGCATCGCCGAACCTGCCGCTTTCGAGCGGGGCGACGCCGACGCTTGTCTTCATCAGATGTTCCTCGCCGTCGTGACGCACGGGCGAGGCCAGAACGTTGTCCAGAAGGTTTTGCAGCCCATCGACAACCTCGGCTTCTTCCTTGTCCCGGAACACGATGCAGAACTCGTCGCCGCCGAGCCGCGAGACGATATCGTCTTCCTTTGCGAGCTTCATCATGTGGCGGGCAAAACTGATCAGAACCGCGTCGCCGAAATCGTGGCCGAGTGAATCGTTGATTGCCTTGAAGGAGTCCAGGTCGAGGAGCGCGAGCCAGTGCGCACGACCTTCGGATACCGGCCAGGTCGCGATTGCCTTGGTGGCCTGTTCCAGAAGGTAACGGCGGTTGTAGAGACCCGTAAGGGAGTCCCGCATCGCCATGTTGTTGAGTTCCTCGATCCGGTAGATGTAATCGAGGTTCTGCGACACGCGCAGCAGCAGCTCTTCCGGAGGGCAGTTCTTGTCGACGAAATCCGCTGCACCGTATTTCAGGAACCGCACCCGGTTGTCCGGATTGGCGTAGGACGACATGCCGATGACGCCGACTTTCTCCGGGTCATGCACTCTGCGTACGGCTTTCAGAAAGGCAAAGCCGTCCTTGTCCGGCATGAAATAGTCCGCCAGGACAAGTTTGATGTCCTTGTAATCCTTCAGGGTCTGGAGGGCTTCGTCCGTAGAGCTGGCCTGATAGATCTTGTAAAGGTGCTTGCCGACGATCTTGGAGATCACGTCCCGCTCCACCGCGGAATCGTCCAGAATGAGAATGCCGATCTTGGGGTTCTGCGCCAGTTTCCGGATCAGGTCCGCAACATAGTTCAGGCTGCCGGGAGAATCCTTCAGGACGTAGTCAATAACGCCTTTTTCCAGGAACTTGCTTCGGGTTTTCGGGTCGAAGCGGCTGGTGAAAACGATCGTGGGGATATTCCACTTCTCGCAAAGATCGACGATTTCGCCGTCGGGGGCGTCTGGAAGCGTCAGGTCGACAAGAGCAAGATCGGGTTCACCGATCGGCAGATTAAGGCAGTTCTCGGCCTCTTCGTAGCTACGTGCCACCATGATCTGGTGTCGTCCGACCTCATGCAGTTTCTTGACGATTGCCTTCTCGAAAAACGCCGCATCTTCAACAAGAAGGGTAGTTTGCATTTAGTGGCCTGTTCTTCCTGCGTTTCGTGCGACGGTACTATTCAACTCCTCAGACTGCAAATCGATTTGGTTCCAATATTCACAGTCATGGGAACGTATTCCCAACCTCTATACACAGTAGAGTTTTAGAGATCTGTTACCGAGGCGCATGCTTCTTGTGCCGGCAGGGGCTCACCGTTGATCGCGCGGCGCAGCATGGGCAGGATGTCGTCCACGGATCGGGCAACAAGATAAGGAACTTCAGTGTCCGGACGGATGTATCCCTGTGCCCGCATATGATCCAGAAGTTCAAGCAAAGGCGACCAGAAGCCGTTGAGGTTGGCCAGTGCCACCGGCTTGCGGTGTTGTCCGAGTTGGGCCCAGGTCATCATTTCGACGGCTTCTTCCAGGGTGCCGATACCGCCGGGCAACGCGATGAAGGCGTCGGCTTTCTCGAACATCAGGTGTTTGCGCTCGTGCATGTCCTGTGTGACGATCAGGTCTTCGAGGGTGTCCAGCATCACCTCGCGTTTTTCCAGGAAACGGGGAATGATTCCCGTCACCTTGCCGCCGGCTTCAAGGGCGGCATTGGCCACGGTTCCCATCAGACCGACAGAGCCGCCGCCGTAGACAAGTCGAAGGCCAGCCTCGGCAATTAGCTGGCCCAGACGGGTGGCGGATGCCTCGTGCGCAGGGTCCGAACCGAAGCTGGACCCGCAGTAAACACAGACGCTTGTAAGCTGATTTTGAGAAACCGTATTCATGACGCAAAGATGTGGCATTCAGATTGCCACAAGGTCAAGCATTCTGTTTGAAAGGCCTTGGTTCTGAACCGGGTTTTCTTGCCGCGCCCGGAAAAGACGGCTATGCATGAAACATGATCTGAAGAAGAGCCGACGGCAAAGGAAACATGGCCATCAAGGTCAGGAGTTCGGCTGAGACAGGCAGCACCCGAAAGGGCGCAAACAGGGGAACGGATTTGGAAAGCGCCGCATCGCCTGGCTGCTTTCCCGGCAGGACACACAATGAATAACAAGACACTCATCTGGACTTTGATCGTAGCCGTGCCTGTTGGCCTGGCCGCTCTCGTGACGGGCTACATCTATCGCGATACGGGGCGTCTACCTTTTCAGAGCGGTCCCGAAGTTGCCGCCACGCCATCGGTCTCCGGCGATGCTGCCACGACCGAACAGGCTGCAGGCTCTGATACAGGCACAAAGACGCAATCCGCGGAAACAGATAAGGCTGATGCGTCAGATGAGGCTACAGCCGCAAAAACGGCAAGCGCTGGCCCGAGTTTCGACGTTGTCGGCGTTGAGCCGACCGGTGAAACGGTTGTTGCGGGCCGGTCTGTCGCAGGTGCTATCGTTGCCTTGACTGCCAACGGCAAGGTTGTCGGCAAGAGCATTGCCAATGAGGTCGGTGAATGGACCATTATTCTGGATGAGCCGTTGAAGCCTGGCGACTACGACGTTGGCCTGGAAGTTCATGACGACACCGGCAAGGCGATTGCCACCTCCGAAGAACGGCTTGCCGTTTCATTGCCGGAAGGCGGCAAGGAACAACCCCTTGTGGTTCTGAACACGCCTGACGGTCCGTCGGACGTCTTGCAAAAGCCTGAGGCCGAGCAGCAGGTGGCTTCCATCACTTCAACTGGCGAAGGTTCGCAAACCGCTGCGACAACCAATCCTGCAGAAGGCGCCGCCGCCGAGGCCTCCAGCTCGACGTCCGCAACTGAAACTGCTTCTGCGGAAACCGCCGCAGGGACCTCTGCAAGCCAGCAGGCGGCTTCGCAGGAGACGAGCGAACAGCCCGCGGGTGCCTCTGAGCAGACCGCAGTTGCATCTGCCGACACGACTTCGTCTGGAACAGGCACCGCAGAGCCGGAAACGGCCGGCAATGGGTCCGCCGTTTCCACGGTTGAAGCATCGGGACAAGGGGCTTTTGAAGAAACCGAAGTCGCTTCGACGTCATCAGTGGCAGCGCCGGCAGCTGTAACGACACAGGACAGTGGCGCAGACATTGCGCAGGCTGGCCAGAATGAACCGGCTGATGTTCCCGCAGCAGCACCGGATGCGCCGACGGTGACCGTGGAAGCCGTGGAATCCGAAAAGGACAAGGTCTTTGTCGCCGGTACCGGCGAACCTGGGTCATCGGTCCGTGTCTACGTCGGCGACGAGTTTCAGGGCGAGGCCAGGGTCGGTTCGGGCGGGAAGTGGCTGATTGAAGGCGGCAAGAATATTTCTGAAGGAAATGTCGAGGTTCGCGCCGATTTGATCGGTGAGGATGGCAGCTCGGTCGACGCTCGTGCAGCCGTTACTTTTGAAAAGGAACAGGACAAGCAGATTGTGCTGACAAAGGTCGTCGCAAGCGGTGAAGGGGCAGGAGCCGATGGCCAGGGCGCGGAAGTGAAAAAATCTCTTCCCGTCGTGATCATCCGCAAGGGTGATAACCTGTGGCGTATTTCCCGGCGTCTTTATGGAGAGGGTGTTCGCTATACGACGATCTACAAGGCCAACCAGCAACAGATCCGCAATCCCGACCTGATTTACCCGGGGCAAGTGTTCCTGACACCAGAAGGCGATCTGAGCTGGCCGAAACCAGACGAAAACAACGGCTGAAGTGACGCCAGACCCTGCCGGCACATCGGCCCTGTCGGCACCTCTGAAAGCGGCCAGGGGTTTATGGAAAGTCTCGGCTGTTGGCGCTGTTTAACTCTGTCTGTTACGCCTTGGTTGAACGTCAAAAATGAAGGCAGGGGATCGGAATGATCCTCTGCCTTTTTGCGTCAGCCCCTTGTTTTTTTGATGATTCATCGCATATCAACGATGAAACAAACAATCGTGAATGAGGAAACCGCCCCATGAGCGGGACGGATCTGCCGGCCGGTGGAAATTGCATGACCTCGAAGGAAGGTCTGGCAAGTTGCGAGGAACTCGCGGCTATCTTCCGTGCACTTGGACATCCGGCCCGGCTGGCAATCATCAAGCAGCTCGCAAGCCGTCAGGGCGCCTGCTGCGGTGAGATCGTCAGTCACCTGCCGTTGGCTCAGTCGACCGTGTCTCAGCATTTGCAGGTTTTGAAGGACGCCGGGCTCTTGTGCTGCGACACGCGGGGCAGGAATTGCCACTACGCGCTCAATTGGCAAGTGCTCAGTCTGGCAGAGTGCCGGACCAAGGACTTCTGGGAGCGCCTGAACGCGGCGCAGCCGGACCAGTCAGGACAGTCGGCCGGTGCGCAAGTGGTTTCCTCTTCAGACTAACCCAAGTGGCCGCCTTCCGCGGCCTGGAGATTTTGTGTGACCGATCAGACAGCGACCCCGCCGCAAAAGCCTTCGGCTGCGGCTGCCGGCAGCCATTCCGCTCAAGCGCACATCCGCAAGCCTGTCAACGCAGACGAAGGCAGCACCTTCACGACGCTGGCCAATCTGTGGCCCTACATCTGGCCGTCCAATCGGCCGGATCTCAAGCAGCGCGTTCTTCTGGCTATCTTCACCTTGGTCATCGCCAAGATCGTGACGGTCCTGTCGCCGTATTTCTTTGCCTGGGCGACGGATGCACTGACGGGTGAAGGCTCCAACCTGCCTGCTTTCCTGGTCGCTCCGGTCATGCTGGTGCTCGCCTACAATGCAGCCCGCGTATTGGCCGTGGCTTTCAATCAGCTGCGCGACGCGCTGTTCGCCCGGGTCGGCCAGCATGCTGTTCGCCAGCTCGCAATCCTGACATTCCGCCACCTGCACCAGCTTTCCCTGCGTTTCCACCTTGCCCGGCGGACGGGTGGGCTCAGCCGGGTGATTGAGCGCGGGGTGAAGGGCATAGAGGCGATTGTCCGTTTCACCATCTTGAACGGCATTCCGACGGTTCTGGAATTTGCCATCATGGCAGCCGTGATCTGGTACCAGTTCGGTTTCCTTTATGTTGTCATTGTCGCGGTGATGATCGTTGCCTACGTCTGGTTCACCATCAAGACCTCGAACTGGCGGATCGGCATTCGCCGCGAAATGAACGACAGCGACACGGATGCCAACTCCAAGGCCATCGACAGTCTGCTCAACTTCGAAACGGTCAAGTATTTCGGCAACGAAAACATGGAAGCTGCGCGCTTCGATGTCTCCATGGCGAAATATGAGAGCGCTGCGACGAAAACCTGGACATCCCTTTCCTGGCTCAACTTCGGTCAGGCGGTAATCCTGGGCATTGGCATGGCGGCCTGCATGGGGCTGTCTGCGCAGGCCGTTCTGGCGGGCGAACAGAACATCGGCGACTTTGTCCTGATCAACGCGCTGCTGATGCAGATTTCCATTCCGCTCAACTTCATCGGCTTCCTCTACCGGGAAATTCGTCAGGGTCTTGCGGATATCGAGTCCATGTTCGACCTGCTGATGGTTCCCGCCGAAATCGAGGACAAGCCCGACGCCAGCCCGTTGAAGGCTGTCGAAGGAAAGATTGCGTTCAAGGACGTCCGCTTTCACTACGATCCCGACCGGCCGATCCTCAAGGGGATCGACTTTGAGGTTCCAGCAGGCAAGACCGTCGCCATCGTCGGTCCCTCCGGTGCGGGCAAATCGACGATCTCCCGTCTCCTGTTCCGGTTTTACGACGTCACCGACGGTTCAGTCGAGATCGATGGCCAGGATGTCCGAAACGTGACGCAGGAAAGCGTGCGTCAGGCCATCGGCATGGTTCCGCAGGATACGGTGCTCTTCAACGATACCATTGCCTACAACATTCGCTATGGCCGCCCGGACGCCAGCGACGAGGAAGTGCGGGAGGCTGCGCGCATGGCACAGATCCACGACTTCATCGAAAGGCTACCTCAGGGCTATGACGCGGAAGTCGGCGAGCGCGGATTGAAACTGTCGGGCGGTGAAAAGCAGCGTGTTGCGATTGCCCGCACCATCCTGAAATCGCCGCCGATCCTCATCCTCGATGAGGCGACGTCGGCGCTTGATACGCATACCGAACGCGAGATCCAGTCGGCGTTGGATGAAGTTTCGCAGGATCGGACGACGTTGGTGATTGCCCACCGCCTGTCGACCGTCGTCAATGCGGACCAGATCATCGTTCTGGAAGGCGGCGAGATTGCCGAGCGTGGCACCCACCAGGAGCTTCTGGCCGGAGACGGTCTTTACGCCTCCATGTGGGCTCGCCAGCGCGAAGCGGACGAGGCCGAGGAACGGCTGCGTGCCGCGCGGGAAAATGACGATCTTGGTATCGTCACACGTGGTCAGAGGGCTGATTACGTACCGGCGAAATAGGTCTCGACAGCTATTCCTGATCATCCGGTATGGCCAAGCTTTGGCCGGGAGAGGGGATGCTCCTTTTCCCGGCATGACGCTGACCCTTGTATGAGAGATCTGGGCTCACTGATCCCGGATCTCCACCACCGGTCTTCCTGCAAGACAAAGAGGCAGAAACTTGCCGGAGGTCAGGCCGCACGAATTGTGTGCGGTGCCTGGTCATTGTCGCAGGCCACATGGCCTGTTGTCGGCAGATTGTTGTTTTGGGCAGCTGCACCCCTTTTGAACAACAGTCTTGAGAGTGCCTTGGCAAGGCGGCGCAGTTCCTGGTGGCGGGCAGCGCGGGCGCGGGCTTCGTAGTCGTCTCCTGTATGTGTCATGGTGCTCTCCATCGCTTGGGATGAGCATTTGTCTCATATTGCGTTCCTTCGAAGAATGAGGCTAGTGTAGAATTAATTCTTCGAAAGAATGGAATAATGAGACTGGAAGACCTGCAGTTTTTTGTCCGCATTGCGGAATTGGGCAGCATGGCTGCAGCCGGCCGGGAAATCGGCTTGTCGCCTTCAGCTGCCAGCACGCGGTTGACCGGACTTGAGAAGTCCTTTGGATCCCAGCTTTTTGCCCGCACCACCAGACGCACGATGTTGACGGAAGCCGGTCGTGTTTTGCTGCAACACGCGCGCACCGCAGTTGGTGAGATCGAACAGGCCCGCTCGATCCTGGAAGCCTCCACAGAAGCGCCGCGCGGCTCGCTTCGGTTTTCCTGCAACACATTCTTCGGGAGAAAGCACATTCTGCCGTATCTGGTGGAGTTCCGCGAACTCTACCCGGATATCAGGCTGGAAATGGACTTTTCCGACAGGATCGTGGATGTGATCGAGGAAGGCTATGACATGGCGGTGAGGGGAGCGCCACTGACCGATTCCTCTCTTCTGGCCCGCAAGCTGGGCGGCAATCCAAGAGCCCTGTGTGCATCACCGGCCTACCTGGCTCGCAAGGGCGTGCCGCACACACCGGAAGACCTTGCCAACCACGACTGCATCGCCATGGCCTCCATGCCGTTCTGGTATTTCAACGGGCCGGAGGGAGAGGTCGCCTTCGAAATCCAGAAGCCGGTCATCAAGGGCGATAGCGGCGACCTGACTTACGACGCCGCACTTCACGGCCTTGGCCTCAGCCTGAAGTCACTGGCACATGTCTGGGAAGACCTTCGTGACGGGCGTCTGGTCGCCGTCATGGAAGACTATACGATTGCCCGCACCGGGGCGATCTGGGCCGTTTATCCGCCAAGTCAGTTCGTTCCGCCCAAGGTGACAGCCTTTGTCGATTTCCTGATTTCAAAGTACGGTCGACCGCCCTACTGGGAGAGCGACTATCGGACGGCTTCCACAGGCTCAAGCGGGTCGTAAACCGTGTGATTTTCATGAAAAGCAGGTTCTCTTTGCCTTGAAAAGCCACTAGAAGCGGGGCAGAAGCTAAAGCGCAACGGGTGCGTTCAGTCCCGGGCCGGGAATACGCCTGCCGCCGGGCAGCAATGGAAAGCGAAGAAAAGAAGATGTCGATAGTCGATTCCGTCTCCAAGGCCATGGTGCCGATCCATCGTGAAGGCTGGCCCTTCATCGCGATTGCTCTGGTGGCGACCCTCGTTATCGGCTGGTTCATCGATCCGCTGTTCTGGATCGGCCTCTTCCTCACAGGGTGGGTCTGTTATTTCTTCCGCGATCCCAAGCGTGTGACGCCTGTCGGCGAAGGGCTGGTGATTTCCCCGGCAGATGGTGTCGTCAGCCTTGTTGGCCTGGCACGTCCACCTGCAGAGCTGGAACTCGGCTCTGAACCGCTGATGCGGGTCTCCATCTTCATGAACGTGTTCAACTGCCATGTGAACCGGGCGCCTGTCGGCGGGCGCATAGAGCGCGTCGCCTACCGTGCCGGCAAGTTTCTGAACGCGGAACTGGACAAGGCCAGTGAAGACAACGAGCGCAACGGACTGGTCATCGATACCGGCAACGGCCGGATCGGTGTCGTGCAGATTGCCGGTCTTGTTGCCCGCCGTATTGTCTGCTTTGTTCGTGAAGGTGAAAATCTTTCTGCTGGCGAGCGCTTTGGTCTGATCCGTTTCGGGTCGCGTCTCGATGTCTATTTTCCGGTTGGAACCCAGCCAAAGGTTTCCCTCGGCCAGACCATGATTGCCGGCGAGACCGTGCTGGCCGATCTGTCGGCACCGCAAAGCCCGGCTCAGTCCCTGACCCGTGTAAGCTGAGGCCGACGTGAACGAGACACCCGACCAAGGACCGGCCGACACCCGCAGGACACCGCGCTTCCGGCGCGTACCTTTGCGCCTGATCATTCCGAACATGGTGACGTTGCTGGCGCTGTGCTCCGGTTTGACGGCTGTGCGCATGGCCTTCGAGGGTCGCTGGGAATTCGCGGTCGGTGCCGTTCTCGTGGCAGCCGTGCTGGACGGGCTCGATGGCCGTGTCGCCCGCATGATGAAGGGAACGTCGCGTTTTGGCGCGGAACTGGATTCCCTCTCGGATTTCGTCAATTTCGGCGTCACGCCGGCCTTGATGCTCTATCTCTGGATCCTCAAGGATGCAGGCAACATGGGGTGGATCGCAGGCCTTATCTTCGCGATCTCCGCCGCACTCCGTCTGGCGCGTTTCAATGTGGCCCTGGACGATCCGAACAAGCCTGCCTGGGCGTCACGTTTCTTTACGGGCGTGCCTGCGCCGGCCGGAGCGTTGACCGTGCTCCTGCCGCTTTATCTCGATTTTCTCGGCCTGTTTCCGCACTGGTTCGCAGATTCAGCTTTTGTTGCAGCCTACACAATCGGAATTGCCTTCCTGCTGATCAGCCGTTTGCCGACCTATTCCGGCAAGACACTGGGCACGAGGGTGCGCCGTGATTTTGTCTTGCCGTTGTTCCTGGTTGCGGTTCTGGTGGTGGCGCTGACCGTTTCCTATCCTTTCCGGATGTTGGCGGGAGGAGCGGTCCTTTACCTGCTGACCATTCCGTTTGCCTGGCGTGCGCACAGGAAGCTGGTGCTCGCAGACGCCTCGCTGGGCCTCGATGACGACGGTGACGAATGCGATACAGATCTCGACAATATCGCGGACAGGGACAAGGACCACGGCGGCTGACGCGAGACTGATCGCAAATCGGGTTTCAGCAGGCGATTTTCTGGTTCAATTAGGCCTCCTCGACAAATGAGGAGCCTTCTCATGCTTGATGGAAAGACAATTCTGATTACCGGTGCCAGCAGTGGCATCGGAGCGGCTGCCGCACGCCTTTTGGCCGACACCGGTGCGAACCTGATGCTGGCTGCCCGACGGCAAGACCGACTGAAAGAGCTGCGGGCATCATTGCCCCATGCCTCCAATCGGATCGCACTGTTCGTTGGTGATGTCTGCGATACCACATTTTCCGAAGCTTCCGTGAAAGCGACGCTCGACGCCTTCGGTGGCCTCGACGGTGCCTTCAATAATGCAGGTACGCTTGGAGAGATGGGGCCGGTGCCGGACATGAGCATGGAAACCTGGAACCATGTTGTCGCCACCAATCTCTACAGCGCCTTTCTGGCCGCCAAATACCAGATCCCGGCCATGCGTGAGCGGGGAGGCGGGTCGATTGTGTTCACCTCGTCGTTCGTTGGCCATACCATCGGTTTTCCGGGCATGGCCGCCTATGCGGCTGCAAAGGCGGGGCTTGTCGGCCTGACACAGGTTCTGGCAGTGGAACACGGACCGGAAAACATCCGGGTGAATGCGCTTCTTCCTGGTGGCACGAAGACCGAGATGGGGGGCGATGACCCGGCATTCCGCGAGTATATCGCCGGCCTCCACGCGTTGAAGCGGATGGCCGAACCCGAAGAGATCGCCAAGGCGGCTGCGTTTCTGCTGTCCGACGCCAGTTCTTTCGTTACCGGTTCCGCCATGCTCTGTGATGGCGGGAACTCCATCTCCAAGGGATGAGCCAGCACTGGAACGGTTCTGGCGAAGACCCGAACCGTTCCTTTTGGGCTGAAAGGCTCATATGGCTCAGTGATAGGGTGCCTGTGGGGGCTGCGAATTTATTTCGGGTGAATTCTTATGAATTTCTGTTCCGTGACGGCCTTGCCCCACTGGTCGCCGACATATTCCTCCGCAAGGGTGAACCCGTTTCTCTCGTAGAGCACACGTGCGGCTTCAAGCCCCTTGAGCGTCCAGAGGTGGATTTCATCGAACCCAAGCGCATCCGAGTGTTCCAGGGCTTTCTGGAGCAGCACTTTTCCCAGTCCTTTGCCTCGCAGGCGTTCGGACAGAATGAACCAGCGCAAATGTGCGATGTTGTTGCCAAGGTCTTCGCCATCGATGGTGATCGATCCGATAACGGCTCCGTTTTCGAGCACGCTCCAGCTGTTGTTCATCGGTTTGCCGATGCGCGGCATGAATTCGGCCATGGCGCTTGAGACCACACTTTCAAATGTTGGCCCCATACCGACGATGTGGCCGTGTGTGCGGGCATGCATTCCGGCAATGTCGCCG
The DNA here is from genome assembly GCF_009363335.1 of Labrenzia sp. THAF191a. GTDB lineage: Bacteria > Pseudomonadota > Alphaproteobacteria > Rhizobiales > Stappiaceae > Roseibium > Roseibium algicola. The sequence goes on along the minus strand of NZ_CP045333.1, from coordinate 5,072,092 downwards.
ATCATCCCGGTTTGATAACCTTCAGCGACCGTGAATTGTGGCTGGTAATCTGCCGGCGTTTCCGGAGGCATGGCGAGCGCTTCCGCATAGGCGGACATGGCATCGCAAATCTCTTGTGCCTTGTCCCCGTTGATCCGATTGAGCGCCCGCCGGGCAAGGGCGTCGCCAAAATTGTCGATCTTCGCAAAGGTGGCCTTTCCGGTTTCGGTCAAAGTCAGTCCGAATGATCGGCCATCGCTGTCAGACCGGGTTTGCGTGATTTCCCCGCGGGCCTCGAGTGACTTCAGCAAACGGCTGATGGTCGATTTCTCGAGCTTTAGTCTCGTCGAGATTTCCTTGGCCGTTATGCCGGGGTTCAAGCCGATTTCCATCATTGCATGGACACCTGAACCGGACAGATCCGTACCGGCGATGGTCTTGTCCAGAAAGCCGAATTCCCGGACCAGTTGGCGGGAGGCTGCTCGGATATCGTTGACGAGGGAGGGGGGATGCTGAGACATGCAAAAACCTATATAGTTGTATATTGCAACTATATTGATTGGTGAGCCGGAATTCAAGAGGCGGCGGCTGGAATTCGGGTGAAGACACGCTGCTGGTTGGAAACAAAAAGGCCGCCGGAAACCGGCGGCCTTTTTGCTTGGAGGTCCTTGGGATCACTCTGCCGCGTGCGGCAGTTCCTCCTGCGGGGGGATTTTCGGCTGCGACGGCTTCGGCATGGAAACCACCTTTGCCGCCGGGCGCTGTTCTGGCTGATCGCCAAGAGCCACAGGTTCGGGAGTTTCCTCCTCGGTGGCAGTACCGGGTTTGCGCCGGACGGAGGACACCACTTTCCAGAAGGTGCTTGCCCAAACACTCGGCAGCGCGATCATGACCGGGATCATCAGCAGTGTCAGCAAGGTGGAGAAAGCAAGGCCGGATATGACCGCCGTTGCCAGCTGCACCCACCAGACCGCCGTGATGCCGCCATAGGTGATCACCTGATTGAAGAAATCGAAGTTGATCATGGTGGCCATGGGCACCAGGCCGGCGATGGTCGTGATGGTGGTCAGCAGAATCGGCCGGATACGCTGAGCGGATGTTTTCAGGATCGCGTCCAGTGGAGGAAGGCCGTCATGAAGGAACCTGTTGTAGGTATCGATCAGAACGATGGCGTTGTTGACCACAATCCCAGCAAGCGCCACCACCCCGGTCCCGGTCATGATGATCGAGAACGGCTGATTGGTGACGAGCATTCCGAGCAGCACCCCGAACACTGACAGAACCACCGTCGAGAGTGTCAGGATCGTCTGGTAGAACGAGTTGAACTGGGTCAGCAGGATCAGGAACATCAGGAACAGCGATGCCACCATCGCCTTCATCAGGAACTCGCCTGACTCCTGCTGGTCCTCATCCGCGCCGCGGAATTTCAGGAACACGTTGGCAGGCCATTCCTGCGTATCCAGCCACTTCTGGAGAGCCGCAACCTGTTCTGTCGGTGTGGAACCGCTTTCCGGATTGACCGCCGCCTTCACGAACATGGAATAGAGCCCGTCACGACGCACGATTTCCGACACCTTCTGGGCCGGTTCGCGGCTGACGAAGTTCGCCAGCGGCACCAGTCCAAGCGAGGTCTGCAGCCGCAGCTGGTCGAACCGGTCGATGGTCCGCTCGTTCTCCGGCAGGCGCACGCGAATGTCCACCTCGTCCTCGCTGTCGCCAGGACGATAGGTACCGATCAGAACACCGTTGGTGACCAGCTGGACCATGTTGCCGACGGAAGCGATGCTTGCTTGGTAGCGGCCGGCCTGTTCCCGATCGATGGAGATCTGCCATTCGATGCCGGGCAGGGGACGGTCGTCCTCCTGGTTCATCAGCGTATCCATGCCGTTGATGTGCTCGCGAATGCGGGCGACAGCAGCAACCATGTCGTTGTAGTCGGTGGACTTGATCTCCAGCTGAAGGTCCTTGCCCGTTGGCGGACCGCCTTCGATCTTGCGGGTCTCCACCTTGATGCCGGGGATGTCACTGGTCGCGGCACGGATGTCGGCGAAGATCTCCTTCGCCACCCGGCGGCAGCAGAAGTCTGCTAGCTCGATATTGATCTCGCCCATCACGTCGGCAGGCTTGTCCTGAACGTCGCCCACGGAGGGGCCGCCGGACGAACCGCCGGGTGTGAACGCGTTGGTGATGACATTGTCGACGCCCGGAATGGACAGGATCCTGTCTTCAACCTTCACAACGAGATCGCGCGCTTCCGAGGCGGACATGTTACCGCGCCCGGAGATCAGAACCACCGCCTGTTCCGGTTCTTCATCGATGAAGAACTGAACACCGGTCGGGTTCGCCATGAACGCGCCGACGATCGCAAAGCAACTGCCGATCAGCAGCACGATGGCGGCGATGTTGCCGATCGGGTTGCCCGCAAACATCTTCAGGATGCGAACATAAAAGCCGGTGAACCCACTCACTTTCTTGACATCGAAAGCTTCGGAGCCGGAAAGGGCCGCAGCCTCCGCACGTTCCAGTTCGGCCCTCTTGGCAGCTCGTGCCTGAGACCAGCGCACAAACGGTAGCAGCAGCTTGTAGGAAACAAAGCCGACAAGGACGAAGGCCACCAGGCCGCACAGGATGGCGACGCCAGTTGCAGCCATCGCTGGCACCACACCTTCCAGGGCCATGGGAACGAAGGGACCGAACGCGACAATGACGGCGGCCAACACGGCAAACGTCAGTGCCAGAAGCGCAGCGGCATGCCGGTTCAGGAAGTGAGAGACCTGCGCCAGGATTCCGCCTGTGACCGGCAGGAACACCATGGCCGTGAACAGCGACGCGGTCAGAACGATGATCACCATGATCGGCAGGTAGCTCATGAACTCGCCGGCAACACCCGGCCACAGCAGCATGGGCAGGAACGCTACCAGCGTGGTGGCCGTCGAGGAGACGATCGGCCAGAACATCAGCTTCGCGGCGCGGATATATGCCTCGCGGTCCTCCATGCCTTCATGGATTTTGCGGTCGGCATATTCGGTCATCACGATGGCACCGTCGACGAGCAGACCAACGGTCAGAACGAGGCCGAACATGACCATGTTGTTGACCGTGTAGCCGACGCCGCCAAGGATCAGGAAGCCGACCATGAAGGAGGTCGGGATCGCCAGACCCACGAGCAGCGCGGAGCGCATGCCAAGCGCCGCCAGAACCAGGATCATCACCAGGAAGATCGCGGTCAGGATCGACGATTGCAGCGAGCCGAGCACTTCGAAGATGTTGTTGGACTGGTCTAGCATCATGTCGACGCGAACGGTTTCCGGCCAGTCCTTGGAGGCATTTTCGACAACTTCGCGGACTGCCGCGTTGTTCTCGATGATGTTGGTACCAATGCGCTTGACGACCTGCAGTGCAATCGCCCGGTTGCCATTGACGCGCGTATAGGCATTGGGATCCTTGAAGGTGCGCCGGATCTCGGCGACATCCGCAAGGGTCACGACACCTTCACCGCTTTGTTTCAGCGGCAGCGTGTAGACATCCTCGGCCGTCTCGACAAGGCCAGGCACCTTCACGTTGAAGCGGCCCTTGCCACCGTCGATAAAGCCCGCAGGAACAAGCTGGTTGTTGAGCTGCAGCGAGTTCAGGAGCTCCTGCTGGGTGATCGAGTAGGATTCCAGTTTCTGGGTGTCGATCAGGACTTCCAGCAGCTCTTCGCGATGCCCGGTCAGATCCGCCGACCGGACTGTGTCGATGGCCTCGATCTCGTCCTTGAGACGCCGGGCGTGCTTGTAGAGCGTGCGCTCCGGCACGTTGCCCGACAATGCGATGATCATTGTCGGCGCAAGCGCGAAGTTCATTTCCGTGATCGTCGGCTCTTCGGCCTCGTCCGGCAGCTTGCTCTTGGCCTGGTCGACCTTGTCGCGCACGTCCGCCAGCGCCTCGTCCTTGTTGAACGAGATGTCGAACTCCAGCACGATACCGGCATGACTTTCCGACGCGATCGCGGTGATTTCCTTCAACCCGTCAAGGCCGCGCAATTCCGTTTCCATCGGCCGCACGAGCAGGCGCTCGGAATCTTCCGGAGAAATGCCCTGCTGGGTGATCGAAATGTAGAAGATCGGCAGATCGATGTCCGGACTGGCTTCCTTCGGGATCGAGATATAGGTGGCGACACCGGCAACGATCAGCGCCAGCATCATCACGAATACCGTCTTGGGGCGCCGAAGGACGCCTTCAAGCATGTCTATCATTGACTCACCTCTGCCGTCTCAAAGACCGGTTGCACGAGTTCTCCATCCGAGACGTATTCCTGCCCCACGGTGATGGCGACGACTTCGTCCGGAAGCCCGCCGATCCACATTCCGTCCTGTTCCCCACCCAGCACCTTCACCGGGTAGAAGACAGTCTTGTTGTTTTCGTCCACTGCGCGAATGCCGACCTGGCCGGCGTCGTTCAACGTCAGGATCGCTGGTGAAATCTTGTGCGCCTTTTCCGCAGCCAGCTCCAGTTTGGTGACTGCCGTCACGCCGTCCCTGGCCTTGCCGTCGGGATTGGGGAGTTCAATCTCTATACGGAAGGTTTTCGTGTCCGGATTCGCCGTCGGCGAGATGTAGCGCACCTTGCCGTTCAGCGATTCACCCGTCACAAGCGTGACCGTTGCCGGCATGTCCAGCGAGATCTGGGAGATATTCAGCTCCGACACTTCGCCGATGGCAATCATTGGATCCGCATCAACCACCGTCGCGCAGATGCCGCCTTGTTCAAGCTGTGCGCCGATTTCAGCCATGGGGCTCTGGATAACACCGGAAATCGGCGAACGGATTACCGTGTGTCCCAGTTCCTGTTCGGCTTCGGTCAGACGTGCCTTGGCGGCATCCAGCTGGGCCTGCAGGGCCGCCACACGTGTCTGCGCGGTGAAACCCTTGCTGTTCAGCTGTGTTGCCGCTGCATGATCAAGTTCCGCCTGTGCCAGGGCTGCCTTGGCTTCCAGGATGCGTGACTGCCGCGACCCCTTGTCGAGAACGCAAAGCACATCGCCGGCGGCGACATGCGCGCCTTCCTGAGCCGGACGCTCCACCACGTCATCGGTTGTCTTGGATCTGACAGCCACCGTGGCTTCGGCTTCGGTGCGCCCGCGCACTTCCAGAACGGCTCGGCGGTCTTGCGCCACCAGACGTTCCACCTGAACGCGGAAGGTCTCGGTGGAAGCCTGACTGACCCTGAGCGCCGGGGGCGGGGTGGCATGTTCGCTGTCGCCGACACCACCGATCACCATCGTGCCGCTATACATCCAGAAACCGATGCCGGCCGCGATGCCGGTCGCCAGGAGGTAGGAAAACTTCACTCGCATTGTCTAAAGCTCCGAAACGTCTCGCGCTTACTCCGCGGCTGCCGCAACCGGCTGCGCCGCTTCTTCGGCAATCCTGATCAGTGCCTCGCCGTGTTCTTCCAGATAGGCGAGGGTGAAATTCATGCAGGCAATTCCGTATTCACGGGTCCAGTTGGACCCGGGGTGCGAACATTCCTGGTCTTTTTCGTTGTCTGTCAGCAGGCGCAATTCAGCGTGCACCTGCGCCTTGCGCCGTTCGACCGCGCGGCGGATCACCTCGGGAGGCAGTTGCGCGGCGTTGAGGGCGATCAACAGAAAGGGAGATTTGAAAGTGTCCGGTGCCTGTGGATCGCACAGGGACTGGATGAAGTCTTCCCGGCCGGCGTCGGTGATGGAATAGACCTTGCGGGCGGGTTTGCCTGCCTGCGGTTCCTCGCGCACGGTTACAAGCCCTTCCGATTCCAGACGCGCCAGCGCCGGATAGATCGAGCCGAAGCTCGCATCATCGAAATAGCTGAACCGGCCTTCGGTCGACTCCTTCCGGATTTCGTATCCGGTGGCATCCCCGAAAGAAAGGATTGCGAGGCAGAGACTGCGTACACTCATTGACAACTCCGTGCCTGGGAGCGTCCTCCCGGCATGACGGCCTTCATACGAGCCCGGTTGCGATCCGGATGACGCTATAGGCATCGTAAGAAGTGTCATATGTTGGTTCGATATATCGAACAAATATATGCTCACGCCTTTGTAATCAAGGGTGCGCTGCACAAATCTTGCGTCGAGGATGAACAAACTATGAGCTGATCTTCAAAATGATCTTAATCGGTCTATTTGACAGGTTGTTGGCAGGTATCGATCGGCGCTAGGCTGATCATGCATCGCAACAGCAATCGCAGAGCGAGGAGTGTGCGCCATGGCATGGTCGATGAAGGGGCCGGTTCGCTTGAAGCTTCCGAGAGATCCCTTGTTTCGTCTGCTTGCAGTCAACGGCCTGGCGGGAACGGCAGTTGCCGGCCTTGTGCTCGGCGGCATTTTCCTCGGCAATATCGGTAATCTGAGAGTGCTTGTCATGTCGGCAGAGGACCCCGTGCTGCCGGTCGTCATGCTGGCATTCGGCCTGTTCATCACGCTCGGGTCCGTGGTCATGGGCTCAGCCATCATGCTGTTGGGTGAAACCGGCCGAAGCGGAAAAGGCGGAGGTGGGGCCGCAAGGCGCAGACTGCCGATATCTTTCACCGGGCAAATGAAACCGGTGCCGGTTCCAGCCAGAGCAGATCGCGGACACGATCTGCGCCGGTGAACCTTCTCGGTCAGTTCGGCACCTTGCGTAAACGGTCAATGAGCGAGTTGCTGGTAAACTGACTTGGCCTTGGCGGAAGTCGAGGGCTGTGGCCCCAAATCAGCAAACAAGGTCATGGCCGCAGCTGCTAAAAGTAGCAGCAATCCCAGGGATGAGAGCCTCATCTCACCGGTCCTTTCGATCATGACGTCCTCCGTTTTGATGCAGCGCTTATACAGTCGCAGGATCTAAAGTCCCGGTAATACGGCATGTAAAATTTTACGTACCTGCAAATACCTACAGGCAAATCTGACAATGCCCCGTTTCCAGTGCCGAGAAAGGGCCGCCTGGTGATGTAGCTGAAGGACTTTCAGCACGTCCCGCACACGTCCGTTCCAGGATCGGGAAGCGAAGAAGGGTAAGTCTCCGAACAGCGCAGACCGCTGTTAACCATGGCGTTCGAAAAAAACGGGCGAACTGCAAGGACAGGTTGCAGATCGTCCGCGCGCCCTGTACGACCAATGGTAGTTTAACGTTTTGTTAATTATTCATTGGGGTTGCAATGCGATTTCTTTTGAGAAACTTGCACGTTTTTGTTTTTGCTAGCCTTTCAGCGTCAGCCGCCTTTTGGGTTGCTAGCCATTCCGACCAGGCGGTAGAGGTTGCACAGCCGCTGGTCGAAGACGCGGTCGAGCTTCATGTGATGGCGGAAAATGCTCTGCGCGAGATCGGTCAACTGGACCTGGAAAAAGTGGCAGATGAGGCGATTTCCTACTATGTCGCGACGCTGCGCATGCCCAGCCTGCTCTTCGAAAGGCTGTCGGATGAACTGGGCGAAGTCAGCGACACGATGGAGAGGAGGGTGCAGTCTGGGCCTTTTCCTCAGACAGCATCACCTGCCGCAAAAGATCGGCCTGTGCCGGTGGTGGCTGGCCCAAGCCGGTTTGGGCGCACTGGTGAATACCGGCACGCCAAACTGTCGATCTGATCAGAAACGCCTCACGCTGCTGCCAGAGCCAGCGCTATACCCTGGCCGACACCGATGCACATGGTGGCAAGCGCCAGGTTTCCTCCTCGCTTTTTCAGTTCCAGCGCTGCTGTTCCCGTGATTCTGGCACCAGACATCCCCAACGGATGACCGAGTGCAATCGCACCGCCGTTCGGATTGAGGATTTCGCTGTCTTCGGGCAGGCCAAGGTCTCGCATGACCGCAATGCCCTGGGCTGCGAAAGCTTCGTTGAGTTCGATCACGTCGAACTCCGGCAGCGCGATTCCGAGGCGCGCGCAAAGCTTGCGCGTCGCCGGTGCGGGACCAATGCCCATGATCCGCGGCGGAACGCCGGCGGTAGCTCCGCCGACGACGCGGGCGATCGGCGTGAGATTGTGCTTGGCCACCGCAGCTTCCGACGCGATCAGCAAAGCCGCAGCACCGTCGTTGACACCGGACGCGTTGCCGGCGGTCACCGAACCATTTTCACGGAACGGCGTCTTGAGCGCGGAGAGGGCCTCCAGCGTTGTGTTCCTGGGGTGTTCGTCCTTGTCCACCAGTATAGGGTCGCCCTTGCGCTGCGGGATCATCACAGGAACGATTTCTTCTGCGAAACGACCGGATTGCTGAGCGACGGAGGCTCGCTGCTGGCTGCGCAGCGCGAAGGCATCCTGGTCCTGTCGCGAGATCTGGAATTGTTCGGCAACGTTTTCCGCCGTTTCCGGCATGGAATCGATACCATATTGGCGTTTGAGAAGCGGATTGACGAAGCGCCAGCCGATTGTCGTGTCGAAGATCTCGGCCGAGCGGGAAAAGGCGGTGTCTGCCTTTGGCATGACAAAAGGTGCGCGGGACATGCTTTCAACGCCGCCAGCGATGGCCAGATCGATTTCGCCGGCCTTGATCGCCCTGGCCGCAGTCATGACGGCATCCATTCCCGAGCCACAAAGCCGGTTGAGCGTCAGACCGGGAACTGTCTCCGGCAGGCCTGCCAGCAGTGCCGACATGCGCGCGACGTTTCGATTGTCTTCACCGGCCTGGTTGGCACAGCCATAAAAGACATCATCTACCTCGGCCCAGTCCGTATCCGGATTGCGCTCCATGAGGGCGCTGATGGGGATCGCACCAAGATCGTCAGCGCGTACGGAGGACAGCATGCCGCCATAGCGTCCGATGGGCGTGCGGACATAATCGCAAATGAAGACATGATGCATGAGCGTTTTCCTCTCCGTCGCGCGGCGTTGGCCTTTGGGGCATTGTCGCGAATTGGGGTGAAGTCTTGCCGGAAATCATCTGGCAGGGCAAGGACACATCACGGGAAAGTCGATCTCGTTAGGGATTTTGTGATGTTTCCGGATGGCGCCGGATATCGTCTTCCTGCAAGTAGGTTCCGGACTGCACCTCAATCATCCGCACCGGAATCTTGCCCGGGTTATGCAACGTGTGCTGCGCTCCAAGCGGCACATACGCGGACTGGTTTTCGCTGAGCAGGCGCGTTTCGCCGTTGATCGTGATCTCGAGCGTACCGGACACCACCACCCAGTGCTCCGTCCGGTGAAGGTGGCTTTGCAGGCTGAGCCTCTTGCCCGGCTTGATCATCATCGACTGAACGGAGAAACGTTCGCCGGCGTTGATGCGTTCGGTGTAGCCCCAGGGACGGTAGGACCTCGGGTGCCGGTCCACCTCATGCCTGCCTTCCGCCTTCAGTTGCTCCACAACGGTCTTGACGTCCTGCGCCTTGTCCTTGTGGGCAACAAGAACGCTGTCGGTCGTGGCGATCACCATGACATCCTCAAGGCCGATAACGGATACGAGCCCGCGTTCAGCATAGGCCAGGCAGTTGTTGCTATCGAGAAAGCGGGCATCGCCCAATCCGGAATTGCCCTGGGCATCCTTGTCCAGGACCGTCCAGATTGCCGACCAGGAGCCCAGGTCGTCCCATTCCGGTGCAACGGGGGCGCAGACGACGTTGTCCGCCTTTTCCATGATGGCGTAGTCGATGGAAATGTTGTCCAGTGCTTCGAAGGCTTCCTGGTTCAGTCGCGTAAAATCCAGATCCCCATGCCGTGTCTTCATGACGGCGACGATGTTCTCGTAAAGCTCCGGCTGGTGCTTCTTGAAAGCATCAATCATCGTATTGGCGGCATAAAGAAAGATGCCGGCATTCCAGACATAACTGCCGTCCCTCAGGAAGGCATCGGCACGGTCCTGGTCAGGCTTCTCGACAAAGGCTTCCACAGGCCGCACAGGCTCGCTGCCACTTGCAACCTTGATATATCCGTATCCGGTATTGGCTTCGCTGGGTTCGATGCCGAAGGTCACGATCTTTCCTGCGCGAGCAGCCGTCTCCGCCTGATGGACGGCAGTCAGGAAAAGATCTTCCTTCCGGATCAGGTGGTCGGAGGGCAACAGCAGGATCAGGGCGTTCGGGTCGGTTTCTGCTGCAATCAACGCTGCCATCAGGGCAGGGGGCGCTGTATTGCGGCCGACAGGCTCAAGCAGGATCGACTGGGCTTCGAGCCCCAGTTCGTTGAGCTGCTCGCCGATCAGAAACCGGTGGGCATTGCTGCCGATCACGATCGGAGCGGCAAAGTCCGGCCGATTGACACGCTTGCAGGTCTTCTGGAACAGACTTTCCCCGCCAAACAGTGGCAAAAACTGTTTTGGCCGGTCGGTGCGTGACAGCGGCCACAGCCGCGAACCGACACCACCGGACAAAATACAAGGGAAAATCATGCTTTGCTTCCTGTTCTGCTGGCACATTCGGGCGCTTGCGGGCGCACCGGTGTTGCTTTGAGTGTTAATCAGCACCGGGACAAGTTGCAAGCAAGTGGCTTGAACGCTACATACGTAATAACGTAACGCCAGGGCGTTGGTTCCCAAAGAGCGCAACAGGCTTCAGGACTATGACAAATTCGGATACCAGGCTTGTTCAGCTTGACCGCGCGGGCATCCGCAAGGGCGGTGAATGGCTGGTGCGCAGCGTAGATCTATCGGTTTCTCCGGGTGAAATCGTGACGCTTATCGGGCCCAACGGTTCCGGCAAGTCGACAACGGCCAAGATGGCGCTTGGTATCCTGAGCCCGAGCGAAGGCCGTGCCGAACGCAAGCCCGGCCTGAAGATTGGCTATGTGCCGCAGAAGCTCGCCATCGACTGGACGTTGCCGCTGACGGTCGCCAGGTTCATGCGGCTGACGAACCCCCTGTCCGATGCCGAATGCCGCGCGGCGCTGGCGCGCACAGGTGCTGAAAGGCTGATGACCTCTCAGATGCGCACGCTCTCCGGAGGGGAAATGCAGCGTGTCATGCTGGCGCGCGCGATTGCCCGCAATCCCGGGCTGCTGGTGTTGGACGAACCGGTGCAAGGCGTGGATTATGCCGGTGAAATCGCGATCTACGACCTCATTTCCGAAATCCGCAACACGCTTGGCTGCGGCATCCTGATGATCTCTCACGATCTTCATGTCGTGATGGCGGCTGCGGATCAGGTGATTTGCCTCAATGGTCACGTTTGCTGCCGCGGAACCCCTTCTGACGTCAGCCGTGATGACCGGTATCATGCGCTGTTTGGCAACCGGCGCAATGCGGCGATTGCCGTCTATGAACATCACCATGACCACGTGCATCTGCCGGACGGAAAGGTGCGTCACGCGGACGGTTCACTGTGTTCCTCCTGTTCCGGCGAGCATCATCACGCATCTGCCGACGCGGCTGCGGAGAAAGAAGGCGGCATTCGAAATGCTGGATGATTTCTTCACCCGTGCACTCATTGCCGGCATAGGTGTGGCACTTGTTGCAGGACCGCTTGGCTGTTTCATCGTCTGGCGTCGCATGGCCTATTTCGGCGATACGCTGTCGCACGCAGCCTTGCTGGGCGTTGCCCTGTCGCTGCTGCTCAACGTCAACACCACGTTGGCCGTCGGGGTCGTTTCCATCCTTCTGGCGATCGTGCTGATGGCACTGAGGCGCAGCGACACGCTGTCTTCCGATGCGTTGCTTGGCTTGCTGTCCCATTCCGCGCTCGCCCTGGGGTTGGTCTGTCTGGCCTTCATGACATGGGTCCGGGTCGATCTGCTGGGGCTGCTCTTCGGCGACATCCTGGCCGTCACACCCATGGACATTGCCATGATATACGCTGGCGGCGCGATCGTGCTCGGTGTTCTCGTAGTCATCTGGCGCCGCCTGTTCGCGGCAACGGTCAGTCCGGACCTTGCCGCGGGCGAGGGGCTGAAGCCTGAGCGGACCGAGCTGATCTTCATGCTGCTGACGGCAATCGTCATTGCCATTTCTCTGAAGATCATCGGCGCGCTGCTGATTACCGCGCTGCTGATCATTCCCGCCGCAGCCGCCCGGCGCCTGTCGGCATCGCCGGAACAGATGGCGGTGATTGCAGCCTTGACCGGAGCCGCCGCCGTCGTCGGCGGGCTCTATAGTTCGCTAGCCTACGATACCCCGTCCGGCCCCTCCATCGTCGTTGCGGCGATGGCACTGTTTGTCGTCAGTCTTGTCCCGGGCGTGCAAATCGTGAGAAGGGTGAGATCGAGCACGAAAGGAGATCGTCCGTGAGCGTTGAGACACATCCCGAACTGACCAAGAACCAGGCCCTGGTGTTCGGCTCGTTGTCGGACGCGGGTGGACCTTTGACGGCCTATGCGATTCTCGATCTGTTGCGCGACAGCGGTTTCCGTGCGCCGCTGCAGGTCTACCGGGCTCTCGACAAGCTGGTGGAATACGGAATGGTCCACCGGCTGGAAAGCCTCAATGCCTTTGTAGCCTGTTCCCACAAGGGCTGCTCCGGCCATGGCACGGCTGCCTTCGCCATCTGTGAAAAATGTGGTGTCGTCAGCGAGTTCACGCCGGACAAGGCCATTTCCCTCCTGAGGGAATGGACGCAGAGCGAAGGCTTCCAGTTGTCCCGGACCACCATCGAGCTGCGCGGCACCTGCCGGCAGTGCACCATGCCGATGTAACCCTGGCGGCGTTTCCCGGCATCCATTTGATTTCCGAGACACTGTCTTTGTTCTAGGATGTCTGCATCGAATCCCCGGAGAGGTTCATGACAGACAAACTGGGCATCGGCATCATCGGATGCGGCACTATCTCAAAGACCTATTTTGATCTGGCGCCAAAGTTCAATGGCCTTGAAATCAGGGCCTGTGCGGATCTGAACCGTCATGCTGCGGAAGAGCGCGCATCCGAATACGGCGTGCGCGCACTCACCGTTCACGACCTGCTTCTGGCGGATGATGTCGATCTGATCGTCAATCTGACTGTTCCCGATGCCCATTATCTCGTTTCCCATGAAATCCTGGCGCACGGGAAGCATGTCTACTCGGAAAAACCTCTGGCTCTGTCGATCAGGGACGGGCAGGCGCTTGCCGATTTTGCACGCAAAAAACATCTGAGGGTCGGGTGTGCACCGGATACGTTTCTGGGCGGGGCACATCAGATTGCCCGCAAGGCAGTTGACGAAGGACTGATCGGAGAAATCGTTGGGGGCACGTGCCATGTCATGAGTCACGGCATGGAGCATTGGCATCCCAACCCGGACTTCTTCTTCAAGCCGGGAGGGGGGCCGGTTCTCGACCTCGGACCTTACTACATTGCCGCTCTGCTCAATCTGATCGGCCCGGTAAAGCGTGTGTGCGCCATGTCAGCCATGCCGTTCAAGACCCGGACGATCGGGAGCGGCACTCGAAATGGTGAAAAGATCGATGTCTCCACCCCAACTACGATCCATGCGATTCTCGAGTTCCTGTGCGGTGCAAAAGTAACGCTGACGGCGAGCTGGGACGTCTGGGCACACAGGCACCAGCCTATGGAGCTTTACGGAACCCGGGGAACACTTTTTCTGGCCGACCCGAACTATTTCGGCGGAGACGTAAGCCTGGTCACCGAAGATGGAACGACAAAACCACTGGACGATGCGATGCACCCGTTCGGTTTGGCGAATGTCGATGACAACGGCCTGCCGCGTGCGAACTACCGGGCTGCCGGTCTGGCAGACATGGCCCAGTCGATCCTGAGTGGAGACGATACCGAGTTCCGCTGTTCGCTCGAACGGGCCTTGCATGCGGTCGATGTCATGGTGTCGATTTTGAAATCCGCCGAAACTGGAACGTTTGTCGAAATCGAACACCAGGCCAGCCGTCCACAGGCGCTTGCTGCCACTGAGGCAGTCAAATTGCTCGTCTGAAGCTGGTTGCAGGTGCACCGCCAGCCACCTATCTTCGCCGCAAGGGATGTCCGGGTCTGAGGGCTCCCGGCCGCTTGCGGGCAAAAGAGGGAGAGCGGGAATGGCCTTGTTGATCGCCGGCCTTGTGCTGTTTTTGGGAATTCACACGCTGCCGATGTTTCCGGCAACGCGCAATGGGCTGGTGTCCAGGCTCGGCGAAACACCGTACAAGGGGCTATATACGCTCTTGTCGTTCGTCGGTCTGGGGCTGATCGTTTACGGTTATGGCGTGGCCCGTTTTGAAGGCCCGCCGGTGCTGTACGATCCGCCGTTCTGGCTGCGCCACGTCACCATGCTGTTCATGGTTCCTGTTTTCATTTTCCTTGTCGCTGCCTATGTGCCGTCGCGGATCAAGACAGTCCTGAAACATCCGATGCTGGTAGCCGTAAAGCTGTGGGCATTGGCTCACCTTCTGGCAAATGGCGATCTGGCTTCGGTGCTTTTGTTTGGCGGTTTTCTCGCCTGGGCCGTGGCAGACCGAATTTCGGTCAAGCGCCGTGGGCCCGGCGCCGGGCAGATTGGTGCACTGGCAACGGCCAAGCCCGGAAAATACTCCGATTTTGTCGTGATTCTGTTGGGCTTGGTTCTCTACGGACTGTTCGCGTGGAAGCTGCACGCCTTGTTGATCGGCGTTCCGGTGGCCTGATAGCGGTCGCGGAGCTTGAAATTACGTTAGAAATCCGGCATTCCGTGCCGGATTGCCCCACTTGCGCCATGAAGGACCGATTTAAGCCCCTTCAGGGAATTGCCCGAGCCGGATCAAGTGGATAATGTGCGCCACTCATGAAGGGGCCGTGCCCGGGCAGACGTGCCGGGCCGAAGAAGTGAATGCAGGAAATAGACACGCATGTCTGACATTTTTCGTGAAGTCGATGAAGATATCCGCCAGGAAAAATACCGTCGGCTTTGGGACCGCTTCGGTCCGTGGGTGCTTGGCGTTGCGGTCTTGATCATTGTTGGAACCGGCGGTTATCGCGGCTGGCTCTACTGGCAGGAACAGCAGTCCCAGAGCGCGGGTGACACGTTCTTTGAAGCCGTGCGGCTTTCCGAAGCCCAGAACTACGAAGAAGCAGCAGCTCTTTACGGTGAACTGGACAATGCCCTTGGCGGATACCCGGCCTTGGCGAAAATGCGCCAGGCAACCGATCTTTCCAATTCCGGCAAGACTGAAGAAGCCCTGGCCGAATTCGATGCCTTGTCGCGCGATACCAGCATCATGGATGCTCTGCGTGATGTTGCAGCGCTGCGTGCCGCTTATCTTGCCGTCGACACGCAAGGCTACGGCGATATTGCCGACCGGGTCGAGAAGCTGACCGGTGATACCGGTCCGTTCCGTGCAGCTGCACGCGAACTTCTTGCCCTAAGTGCATGGAAAGCCGGCGATATTGAAACAGCCCGTCAGTGGATTTCTGCTCTTGAAGACGACGCGGAAACTCCGGCAGACGTGAGCCGGCGCGTGTCGATCCTGAGTGACGTGATCCGGTCCAGCAACGGCGAAGCCATGGCGGACAGTGAAGGAAACAACCAGTGAGTTTTGTAACCGTTTCTTTCCGCAGACGCGGTGTTTTTGGTGCCATTGCGCTTTCGCTCGTCCTCACCGGTTGCGGGTCGGTCAGCGAATTTACCGAGAACATAAACCCGTTTGCTCGCGAGAAAATCCTCAAGGGTGAGCGCCAGCCCGTTTTCGACGGTGCCGATCCGGCAGCCGAAGCGCTTGGCCAGGCAGCAAAGGTCGGTTCTGCGACTGGTGGGCAGTCCTGGTCAACAGCCGGTGGTGGCCTGACCAACGATCCGGGCAACGTCGCCATATCCGTCTCCGGCAATCGTGCCTGGCGCGCTCAGGTCGGCTCGTCCGGCGGCGGGCTGACAACATCCGCACTTCGGGTGTCTTCCCGTCCGGTCAGTGATGGCAGCCGTATTTACGTCTACAAGCCGAATGGCGAAGTCGTAGCGTTGTCGACGGGCGGTGGACGCCAGTGGACCCAGAACCTGCGTCCGGAAGGCGAAAGGGATGTGGGGCCTGGTGGTGGTGTCGCCGTTGAAGGCGGCGTTGTCTACGCAGCCACCAGCTACCGTCAGGTCGCGGCTCTTGACGCCGGCTCCGGTCGGGAAATCTGGAAAGTCGACATCGACACGCCGGCTCGTGGTGCGCCTGTTGCCGGTGCCGGTCATGTCATTGTCGTATCCCAGTCCAACGAAGTCTATGCCCTGAAGCAGTCTGACGGCAGCGTTGCCTGGACCTATGCAGGTATCGAGGAAACCGCTGGTCTGTTGTCTGCGGCCAATCCGGCCATTTCCGGCAACCGTGTCATCGTGCCGTTCTCCTCCGGTGAAATCATGGCCATCGACATCAAGTCGGGCGAACCGGCCTGGATCGACGGCGTGTCTCGCGGCTTCAGGACACTTGCCCTGTCAGGTCTCGCGGACGTTTCGGCGAGCCCGGTTGTCTCCGGCAGTACGGTTTACGCCACAGGTGTTGCCGGCCGCACGGTTGCAGTGGATGCCCGCACCGGCCAGCGCCGCTGGGAACAGGATCTCGGCAGCGTGCACACGCCGGTTGTCTCCGGCAGCGCGTTGTTCATGGTTGATCTCGACGACCGTATGGTCGCCCTCAATCTGAAAAACGGGGAAACCCTCTGGGCAACGGCCTTGCCGCGTCCGGAAAAGAAGAAGAAGCGCCGCAACTGGGCTGGCCCGATCCTGGCGAATGGGGCACTGGTTGCCTTTTCCAGCGACGGTCAGATCGCAATCGTGGATGCCGCTTCCGGAAAAACCATGTTGACGCAGCGGACCAATACGGATGTCTATGTGACACCGATCGTCGCCGGAGGCCGGATTATCGTGCTGACAGGCAATGACGGCGTCGCTGCCTTCAACTAGCATTTGAGGCAGGGCCCGAAGAGGCCCGCCTATCAGGAGAAACTGCTGTGGGCGCTACTGTCGCCATTATCGGACGGCCGAATGTCGGCAAGTCCACCCTGTTCAATCGCCTTGTGGGCAAGCGCCTGGCGCTGGTAGACGACACACCTGGTGTGACGCGTGACCGGCGGCCGGGCGATGCCCGTTTGGGCGACTTGCGCTTCACGATCATCGACACCGCCGGTCTCGAAGATGCGGACAAGGAATCCCTCGAAGGCCGCATGCGCCGGCAGACCGAGGAGGCGATCGAAACCGCCGACGCGGTTCTGTTCGTGATTGACGCTCGTGCCGGTGTTACGCCGCTTGATGCCCATTTTGCCGAAGTTGCACGCAAGACCACCCGTCCGGTGATCCTGCTGGCCAATAAGGCGGAAGGTCGGGCCGGAGAGAGCGGACTTTACGAATCCTATTCGCTTGGGCTCGGTGATCCGATTGCAATCTCCGCTGAGCACGGCGAAGGGCTTGCTGATCTCTATGACGCTCTGAAACCTCATGTCGACCGGGTCACGGAAGAAGAAGAGGCAAAGCGCGAAGAGGCGATCACCAATGTGGATGTCGACGAGGACGGTGAATTCGTCGAGGACGAAGAGCCGGTCGGTACCATTGAAAGACCGCTGCGTGTTGCCATCGTCGGCCGCCCGAATGCGGGCAAGTCGACGCTGATCAACCGCATGCTGGGCGAAGACCGCATGCTGACCGGACCGGAGGCAGGCATCACGCGCGATTCCATCTCGGTAGACTGGGTCTGGCGCGACAGGCATATCAAGCTGTTCGATACGGCCGGTATCCGGAAAAAGGCGCGCGTACAGGAAAAGCTCGAGAAGCTCTCCGTGGCCGACGCTCTGCGTGCGATCAAGTTCGCCGAAGTGGTTGTTGTCACGCTGGACGCCACCATGTCCTTCGAGAAGCAGGACCTGCAGATCATCGATCTGGTTGCGCGCGAAGGCCGCGCGCTGGTGATCGCGATCAACAAGTGGGACCTGATCGAAGACCGGGAAGAAGCCTGGAAGAAAATCAAGGACGCCAACGAGCGGTATTTCAACCAGATCCGCGGTGTTCAGATCGCGACTTTGTCCGGCCAGCAAGGGCAGGGCGTCGATCGCCTGATCGAAAGCGTTTTTACCGCCTACGAGGCCTGGAACTCGCGTGTCTCGACCGCCAAGCTGAACCGTTGGCTGGACAAAGTCACCGCGAACCATCCGCCCCCCGCAGTTGCCGGACGCCGGGTGCGCCTGCGTTACATGACCCAGCCCAAGACGCGGCCGCCACATTTCGTGGTTTTTTGTTCGCGTCCCGAACAATTGCCGGAAAGCTACACGCGCTATCTGGTCAACTCGCTGCGCCAGACCTTCAACATACACGGAACTCCCATTCGCCTGTCCTATCGCAAAGGCGAAAACCCTTACGCCCCGAAGAGAAAACGGGGCTGAGTGGGGAGGGCAGCCTGCCATTTTGCCAGGCTGCCAGCCAGTATTCTTCTTTTCTGGCGGGAAAGCAGCTTCCCGCCGCGCTATCGACACTTAAGGGAGTTTGAACCATGTCCATCGACCGGCTGGAATTCGCCGTCGCCCTTGCCGAAAAGGCTGGCGAGCTCGGTCTCGACTATTTTCACAAGCTGGACACGCTGACGATTACGCAGAAGGGTCATCAGGACCTCGTCTCGGAAGCGGACCGCAATGTGGAAACGCTCATCCGCGCGGAACTCGCAAAGAGCTATCCGGACGACGGTATCCTGGGCGAAGAGCATGGCATGGAAGAAGGGTCTTCGGGCTATACCTGGGTCACCGACCCGATCGACGGTACGGCAAATTTCGTTGCCGGGATTCCGCAGTGGTGCGTCATCATCTCCTGCGTTCATCAGGGCCAGGTGATTGTCGGTGTGATCCATGATCCGGTGTCCAAGGAAACCTTCAAGGCTGCCGCCGGTCACGGTGCGTTCCTCAATGGCAAGCCGATCCGTGCTTCCGACAGCGAAAGCCTCTCTCACGGCTCAGTCGGTGTTGGTTTCAACGGCCGCACTGCCGTCACGGATGCGGTCAACGTCGTCGGTGCCCTGGTCTCCAAGGGCGGTGTGTTCTTCCGCAACGCTTCGGGCGGTCTGATGCTTGCCTACGCGGCTTCCGGGCGCCTTATCGGCTATGTAGAATCCCACATGAACGCCTGGGACTGCCTTGCAGGCATGCTGATCACCAAGGAAGCGGGTGGTGAAGTTCTGGAACAGGACATCAACCAGTCCCTTTACAACGGCGCACGCGTCGTTGTTGGCGCTCCCGGTGTTTTTGCCGACCTGAAGGAAATCGCCGAAAGTTCCTTTGCGCCTTTCGAAGCTGCTTAATCAGCCTCACACATGCTGGTCGACAAGAACCGGGTTTCCATCCGGGTCGACCAGCATGAAGCTGGCCCGACCACTGCCGGCCTCGTCAGCTTCGGATACAAAAGCGTATCCCTTCGCCTTCAGCGCCTTTTGTATATCCCGCACATCCTGAAAATCTTCCAGTGTCCTGGCATCCTGGTCCCAGCCGGGATTGAAGGTGAGTATGTTCTTGTCGAACATGCCCTGAAACAGCCCGATGATGGTATCGCCGTTCTTCAGGACCACCCAGTTGTCCGCGTCCGAGATGCCGATATCCACGAAGCCAAGACCTTCGTAGAACGCCTTCGATTTTTCGAGATCCTTGACGGCCAGACTGACCGAGAACGCGCCGAGTTTCATCTTCCTGGCTCCTCTGCAGCGACCGCCGCTGGATACCCTGCATGCTTTCAAAGTTCCAGAAAGGAAGCAAGTTCCAGGCGGGTCTTCTCGGTAAAATGAAAGCCCTTCCAGCCAAGCGCCTTCGCTACGCGAACGTTTGTGGCGCTGTCGTCGATCAGCAAGATCTCGGACGGGGCAACCTTGAGAGTGTCACTGACATGGGCAAAGAACGCGGTGTCCGGCTTGGCTGATTTGATGCGGCCGGAGGAGAAAATCTGGCTGACGAGCGAGCCGAAGCCGGACTGGTGCTCAATGTAGCTGGAGCGGCGATCTTCATTGTTCGTCGCTATCACCTGAACGACGTCATGGCTTGTCAGATGTTCAAGCAGGCTGCAGGTGAAGGGATCCCGCAGATCATCCTTGGCAAACCAGTAGTCGAGAAGGTCTCCCGCATCCAGGAGGTAGCCGCACCGGTCAAGCCAGTCTTGCAGGTGAGTTTTTATGTCCCGTTTCCCGGAGATGACTTGCAGGAAGGAGGCATCGAAGACGCCGCGTTCGAATGCATCGAGCGCGATGCCGAGGTCGCTCTCCAGCGTGTCGGCCCAGATGAACCTGCCGTCGACGACATTGCGGTTTAGAACGCCGTCGAAATCCCAGGCGATGACACTGATATCTGACCGCATGGTATGCTTCCCTTCCGATCATCGACCGGAAGGCGTAAAGCGAAAAAACGGGCTGTGCAACCCTTGATGGGATTTGCCCAACAGGATCCGCCTTAGGGCTGAATCCATTCTCCGCTGACGCGGTCGTACAGGCGGCCGGTTTCCAGTACGTCCGGCATCAGCAAAGGCAGAAGATCTGCCGCAACATCATCCGGCGTCGGAAGATTGGTGGCAAGCTCACCCGGCATTGCCTTGGCGCGCAGCCCTGTGCGGGTTGGGCCCGGGTCAGCCAGGTTGATCTTCATCTTGGTCTGCAGGCTTTCGTTCGCCCAGGTCCGTGCCATGGCTTCCACGGAAGCCTTGCTGATGGACTGTAGGCCCCAGAAGGGTGTGCAGGTGCTTGCATGAACGGAAGACAGGAACAGTGCACGGCCCGCGTCCGACTGGCGCAGGAGCGGGTCCAGAGAGCGGATCAGCCGCCAGTTGGCAACGACATTCACGGCCGTCACTTTCTCGAAGTCCTTCGGGCTGATGTGGCCGATCGGTGACAGAACACCCAGCATGCCGGCATTGGCAACAAAGATATCGAGCTTCTTCCAGCGTTCGTAGATCGCAGCGCCAAGCCGGTCGAGCGCGTCGAAGTCGGTCAGGTCAAGCGGGACGAGCGTTGTTTCCCCGCCTGCGGAGCGGATCTCGTCATCGAGGTCTTCCAGGCCGCCGACAGTCCGCGCAAGCGCAATGACATGCGCACCACGTTCGCCGAGCTGCTTTGCGATCTGATAGCCAATTCCGCGGGAGGCGCCGGTGACGAGAGCGACCCGGCCTTCAAAGTCTTTGATCATGCGTGATCTCTTAGATCAATTTGCCTTCCGGCGGTACCGCCGAAAGGCATAAATTGAAGCGGTCCAAAGAGTTTTGAGCGCTTTAGCCGACCTCGACCAGGCGAGGGGCGCTGACGAAGTCCTGATCCTCGGAAAGATCGGTCAGCGGCGTCGGATAATCGCCGGTGAAACAATGATCAGTGAACTGCGGATTGGCATCGTCGCGGCCATCGTAGCCCATGGCCTTGTAGATGCCATCGACGGACAGGAAGGCCAGGCTGTCGGCACCGATATAGGCGCGCATTTCCTCAAGACCGTATTTGGCAGCCAGCAGTTTTTCACGCACCGGCGTGTCGATGCCGTAGTAGTCGGAATACTTGATCGGCGGGCTGGCCAGGCGGAAGTGAACTTCCTTCGCGCCCGCTTCGCGGATCATCTGCACGATCTTGACCGATGTTGTTCCGCGCACAAGGCTGTCGTCCACAAGCACGACGCGCTTGCCTTCGATCTGAGCCCGGTTGGCGGAATGTTTCATCTTCACGCCAAGCGCACGGATCTGCTGGGTCGGTTCGATGAACGTGCGACCGACATAGTGGTTGCGGATGATGCCGAGTTCGAACGGCACGCCGCTTTCCTGGCTGAAGCCGATGGCTGCCGGCACACCACTGTCCGGCACCGGAACGATGACGTCGGCTTCGACGTTGGATTCCCGGGCCAGCTGGCGCCCCATTTCCCGGCGAACGTCGTAGACGCTGCGACCGCCGACAACGCTGTCGGGGCGGGAGAAGTAGATGTATTCGAAGATACACGGACGAGCCGGGCGTTTGCCGAACGGGAAGAAGGATTCAATCCCTGTGGACGTGCAGACGATAACTTCGCCGTTTTCCACTTCGCGGATGAACTTTGCCCCGATGATATCGAGTGCGCAGGTCTCCGAGGCCAGGATCGGAGCACCGTTCAGGTCGCCCAGCACCAGCGGGCGAATGCCGAGCGGGTCGCGCGCGCCGATCAGTTTCTTCGAAGTCAGCGCCACCAGAGAATAGGCACCTTCCATCTGGGTGATCGCGTCGATGAAACGTTCGACGATCTTGCCCTTGCGCGAGCGGGCAACGAGCTGCAGGACCACCTCGGAATCGGAGGTCGACTGGCAGATTGCTCCGTCTCGGATCAACTGGCGGCGCAGGGTGAGGGCGTTGGTGAAGTTGCCGTTGTGGCAAACGGCAATGCCGCCACCGTCCAGCTCGGCAAAGAGCGGCTGCACGTTCCGCAGGATGGTTTCACCGGTCGTCGAGTACCGAACGTGGCCGACAGCGGCCTTTCCGCTCAGCCGTTCGATAGTGTCGGCGTCGGAGAAATGATCGCCCACAAGGCCGAGATGGCGTTCCGCACGGAACTGCTCGTTGTCAACGGTGACGATCCCCGCTGCTTCCTGCCCGCGGTGCTGGAGCGCATGAAGCCCGAGCGCGGTCAGCGCGCTGGCATCCTCATGACCCAGAATGCCGAAAACACCGCATTCTTCGCGCAAGGTATCTGCATTGATGTCGAACGGTTCGTGCACGTCGGTTCCGCCAGCCATGGCGAACACTCCTTCGTTCTGGCCGGTGGGAGGACCGGCCGGGTCTTGCGGTCAAATGTCTGTCATCGTCACGCAGGTGGACGAAACATTGGCCGCTTTGCAAATGGTACATCGTCCCGCACATATTTGGGCGCGGGATGCCTCATTCAACGCTGCACCTCAATCGGTGCCCGTTACTGCCCCAGTCTCGGTTAGTGTCCCTGGTTTATGCCCAAGGCCTGTTAGTTACTATCCGTCGTCAGCTGTTCAAGTCCCTGACGTTCTGAATCGCTATAGGCCGGTTCATCAGTCGGGGTTGCTCCCCCTCCGGCCTGGTTGTTCTGCCGGATCTTGTCCAGGATCGCCTTTTCCGGGTCTTCTGGCAGCACAGCCACCAGCCGTTCACCGATGGACAGCAGGATCGGCCGCGACTTGGCGGTCTTGACCCAGTTCGGCTGCTGTTCCGGCTGGACGAACCAGTTGAAGAACATCATCGCGACGACGACCAGCAGCAGACCGCGCACAGCTCCGAACACGAACCCGAGGGTCCGGTCTAGGGCGCCGATCCGGCTGTCGAGCACGAAATCGGAAATCCGCATGGTGATATAGCTGACAACAAGCAGCGTGACCAGAAAGACTGCCGCGGCAGATACGCCCATGGCAACCAGGTCATGGTTGATATACTGCTTGGTGTAAGGAAGAACCCGTTCGTACAGCAGGAATGCCGCAGCTGCCGCAGCCACCCAGGAAACGATGGAAAGAACTTCCCTGACAAATCCGCGGATCATCGCAAGGACCGCCGAGATGAACATGATGACCAAGAGCAGTCCGTCCAGCAGCGTTATCGGCATGTTCCTGAAAAATCCTCTGTCTGGCGCTCTTTCAAGAGCTTAAACTTTTTGCCCAAACCCGTCACCATCTTGCGTCAGGTCTGCCCCGTAGCACTAGCCTCCGCCGAAAGTTTGGCAACAAAGTCCCCAAGTTCCGGCACTCCTGTCGTCCTGAACGAAGACACGGTGCCGTCCTTGAGATTGCCCTCCGGACAGTAAGCCTGATCGAAGCCGAGTTTCTCGGCTTCTTTCAGTCTGGAAGGGGCTTGGGCGACCGGCCTGATGGCCCCCGACAGGCTGACTTCGCCGAAATAGACGCAATTGGCCGGAAGGGCAAGTCCGCTGAGTGAGGAGATTAACGCTGCTGCCACGGCAAGATCGGCTCCAGGCTCGTTGATCTTGAGACCACCGGCGACGTTCAGATAGACATCATGTTGTGAAAAGCGGACGCCGCACCGTGCCTCAAGCACGGCCAGGATCATGGAAAGCCGCGCGCTGTCCCAGCCGATGACGGCCCTGCGCGGTGTTCCCAGAGAAGACTGCGCCACCAGTGCCTGGATCTCGATCAGGAGAGGTCTTGAGCCTTCCAGACCGGCGAAAACGGCTGCGCCGGGCGCAGACGTGTTTCTGTCTCCCAGGAACAGGGCGGATGGATTGGGGACTTCCTGCAGCCCCTTTCCCGTCATTTCGAAAACGCCGATTTCATCCGTTGCGCCGAAGCGGTTCTTGACCGAGCGCAGGATACGATACTGATGAGCGCCGTCGCCCTCGAAATAGAGCACCGCGTCGACCATGTGCTCGACCACGCGCGGACCGGCAATCTGTCCGTCCTTGGTCACATGGCCGACAAGAACAAGGGTGGTGCCGTTCTTCTTGGCATAACGCACCATTGCCTGGGCGGATGCACGCACCTGCGTCACGGTGCCGGGAGGAGATTCCACCTGGTCTGTCCAGAGCGTCTGAATAGAGTCGAGGATGAGAAGGGCCGGCGCCGTGTCGGCTTCCAGCGTTGCCAGAATGTCTTCGACGCTTGTTTCCGCAGCCAGTGCCACGGGTGCCTGGGCGAGACCCAGCCTTTCGGCCCGAAGCCGAACCTGTCCAATGGCTTCTTCGCCTGAAATATAGACGGTCTTGTGCCCGAGGTTGGCCAGTTGCGCAGCCGCCTGGATCAGCAGTGTGGACTTGCCGATACCGGGATCGCCGCCGACAAGCAGGGCAGACCCACGTACGAAGCCGCCGCCGGTCACCCGGTCAAGTTCAGGCACCTTCGTCTGGATGCGCGGGGCTTCCTTGGCATCGCCGGAAAGGCCGACAAGGGGAATGACACGGCCCTTGCTGCGGGAAGCCCTGCCGGGGCCACCACCGACGCCGCCGCCGGTCTGCTCCTCCACGATGGTGTTCCATTCACCGCAGCTTTCACAACGGCCAACCCACTTGGCGGTAACCGCGCCGCAGGACTGGCAGACGAAGGATGTGGAGCGCCGTGCCATGCAAATTGCCTTTCGCTCTCGGCTCCGGTCAGGTCAGGGGCGCATAGACGCGCTCAAACCGACGTCCGAGGCTTGTCAGATATTCGTAGTCGATGGTTTCCGCATAAGCGGCAAGATCGGAAGCTGCAACACCTGGCCCCAGCATTTCCACAAACGCGCCGCGCTGAAGCAGGTGTTCAGGCACATCCGTCACGTCGAGCGTGATCATGTCCATTGAAATCCGGCCGAGGATCGGCGCCTTGTATCCGCCGATCAGCCCGAAGCCACCCGGGCGGTCGTCCGTGGAACCGGCACGACGGATCATGCCATCGGCATAACCGGCGGCCACGACGGCATTGCGCAAGGGGCGCTTTGCGGTTTGTTTCGCGCCATAGCCGATCGTATCGCCCTGTGGAACGTCGCGCACAATCATGATGCGTGCTTCAACCTTGGCGACCGGTTTCATCGGGTTGGGCTCGGATTCGATGGCCAGCCCGCCGTAAAGCGCGATCCCGGGACGGACAAGGTCGAAGTGGTAGTCCGGGCCAAGCAGCACCCCGGCGGAATTTGCCAATGACCGCGGAATGTGAGGGAAGGGGGCGGTTGTCTCCGTAAACAGTTTGAGTTGCCGCCGGTTCATGTCGTGGTCGGGTGTCGAGCCACAGGCAAGATGGCTCATCACCAGTGATGGCTGGAACGGCCCCAGAACGGCGTTGTCACTCAGAGCGCGGGTGAGTTCAGCCGGCGACAGGCCCAAACGGTGGATGCCGGTATCGACATGGACAGCGGCGGCATTGTTCTTGCCCGACGCCTTGCAGACTTCCGCCCATTCCAGGAGTTCTTCCAGACTGCCGAGGACGGGGCGGATGTCATGGGTCAGAAAGTGGTCGGCCGTTCCCGGAAACAGACCGTCGAGCACGTAGATGACGGCGTCCGGAAGACTTGCACGCAACGTCAGCGCCTCGGTCGGCACCGCCACGAAAAACGTCCTGCACCCCGCCTGGTAGAGGGCTGCAGCGGTTTTGTCCTGTCCGGTTCCATAGGCATCGGCCTTCAGAACGGCAGCGCAATCGGTGCTGTCGCTTACCTTGCCTTTCAGCAATGACCAGTTCGACACGATCGCATCGAGGTCGATCGTCAGTCGTCCGCCGTAAAGATTGGATGGGAAGGCTTGTTCAATCGTCGCAGGCACGGTCCGGATATCTCTCCAGTCAGAATCAATGTCTGAAATTCGAGAGTGAGCTTATCGCACCAGGGCGCATTTGCACCAACGGCCAAACCGCCAAAACCGTGACCAAGTGAAGCGCACTGCAGCGCTCCACCCGGGAAGTGCGCTGAAGAGCGGAAGCTCAATCCATATAGAGGAATTCGACGCCGGCTTCGCCGGAGCGCACCCACCGAATTTCACCGTAAAACCGCAATTTCCGGCTTTCGATTTCGATGGTGATACGCTGATGCCGTTCAAGACCCTTGGTGTTGGTCGCAACGCGGCAACCACCGACGCTGATGTCTTCGACCACGCAGGGGCGATGGGTCGCGTCCTGCTTCAAAAGGCCGGACCACTTGCATCTTTTGCGCGGAAAGATGCGAGCTTCTTCGAGGAGTTTTTGTGCCGACGAATACAAGATGCGGTCACCTGGAAAAGATTTTAGGCGAAATTCTTTCTACTTAAAGTAAGTGAGGAGTTTTAACAGTGGCTTAATCGTGAGCGACGGCGTGTCCATTGCCAAATGCCGCAAGTGAGCCGCAGACGAGAGCTTGAACGCGGCATCAGGCGGCTATCGGGGCACCTTGTCTCAAGGACCGTCCAAAATCGCGAAGACGCCTGTTATTCGTAGCGTTCGGGCAGGTGATCTTCTTCGGCAAGATCGGAGAAGCGGGTGTACTGGCCTTCGAAGTGCAGGTTCGCCGTACCGGTCGGGCCGTGACGCTGCTTGGCGATGATGACTTCTGCCTTGCCTTTGAGCCGCTCCATGTCCCGTTGCCAGTTTTCGTGTTCGACAGTTCCGAATTCCGGCTCGGTCTTGGACAGGTAATATTCTTCACGGAACACGAACAGGATCACGTCGGCGTCCTGCTCGATGGAGCCTGATTCACGAAGATCCGACATCATCGGTCGTTTGTCGTCACGCGATTCCACCTGACGGGAGAGCTGTGACAGCGCGATGATCGGGACGTGAAGTTCCTTCGCAAGCGCCTTCAGACCCGTTGTGATTTCGGTGATTTCCTGGACGCGGTTGCCGGAGTTCTTGTTCGAGCCTGACAAGAGCTGGATATAGTCGACCACGAGCAGGTCGAGACCGCGCTGACGCTTCAGACGCCGTGCCTTGGCAACCAGCGAGGCGATGGAAATACCACCGGTCTGGTCCACATGAAGCGGGACGGCCTGCATGGTCTGCGCACAGGCGGCCAGCTTCTCGAATTCCGCTTCGGTGATATCGCCGCGGCGGATTTTCGAGGACGAGATTTCCGCCTGTTCGGAAATGATACGGGTGGCCAGCTGTTCGGCCGACATTTCCAGAGAGAAGAAGCCGACAACGCCGCCGTTGACGGTCTTGATCGAGCCGTCGGGTTGTTCTTCGGACTTGTAGGACTGGGCGATGTTGTAGGCGATGTTGGTTGCCAGGGAGGTCTTGCCCATCGCGGGACGACCGGCAAGCACGATCAAGTCCGAATGCTGCAGACCACCCATCAAACGGTCCAGTTCGCGCAGGCCTGTGGAAATACCGGAAAGGGCACCTTCACGGTTATAGGCGGCGTGCGCCATCTCGATGGTTTCGGTCAGGGCGTCGCCAAACGCGACGAACCCGCCTTCGCTGCGGCCGGTTTCTGCAAGTTCGAACAGGCGGCGCTCGGCATCATCGATCTGCTGGGAGGGGGGCACATCGATCGGGGCGTCGAAGGCGATATTGACCATGTCCTCGCCGATGCGGATCAGATTGCGACGGATCGCCAGGTCGTAGATGGTCCGGCCATAATCTTCGGCGTTGATGATCGAGGCGGCATCACCAGCCAGGCGCAGAAGAAACTGGGTCGCGGACAGATCCGCAATCTTCGCGTTGGCGGGATAGAAGGTCTTCAGCGTGATCGGCGACGCGGTTTTGCCGGCGCGGATCAGATGGCTGATCTTCTCGTAGATATCCTGGTGAGCAGGCACGAAAAAATGATGTGGTTCCAGAAAGTCTGAGACCCGGTAGAACGTCTCGTTGTTAACGAGAATCGCCCCCAGAAGCTGACGTTCCGCCTCGGCATTGTGTGGTGCCAAGCGCTGGATGTCTTCTTCCGTTTCGACCTTCTGTAGCGTGCCCTTCATAACGACCCCCGTTGACCCAAGTTCATTGGGAATACTCTGTGACGGGGGAGGGCTCAAGGTTCAAAAATGGCTGATTTCGATTCCCACCGGCTTGGACAAATCAGCGGGGAAAGAATCGAATCCAGCTTGACTCTGAACTCGATTGAAGACTCAAGGGCCTACCTCTTAGTTATTGAAATTTATGATATTTTCGAGAAGATTAATAGCTGGTTAATGAATTTTCGAGCAGTTTCAAGGCCTTAAACCGGAAACTGAAAAGCCAGGATTAGGCGTGGCTTGCCATCATTCCAAAAAGTTGCCGGCAAACAAAAAAACGGCGCTGAAGCCAGCGCCGTTTTTCGAAAGTCCACAAGGGAAGCGAAGTGCTTAGGCTTCTTCTTCCGCTGCTTCTTCGGAAGCTTCTGCACCTTCTTCGGTGTCTTCTGCTTCTTCGTCTTCTTCGAATTCGAAGACGTCCATTTCCGGCGTGGAGAGATCTTCGCCGGCAGCCTGACGGACAGCTTCGTCTTCAGAACGGGCAACGTTGACGCTGATGGCGACTTCGACTTCCGGGTGCAGCTGGATCAGAACGCTGTGCAGACCGATCGTCTTGATCGGGTTGCGCAGTTCAACCTGGCTGCGGGAAACGGAGAAGCCGGCATTGGTCAGGCCGTCAGCAATATCGCGCGTGGAAACGGAACCGTAGAGCTGGCCGGTTTCACCAGCGGAACGGATCATCACCAGGGATTCGCCGTCGAGCTTGGAGGCAACGCCTTCAGCTTCGTTCTTGCGCTCAAGGTTACGAGCTTCGAGCTGAACGCGCTCACGCTCAAAACGCTCGAGGTTCGACTTGTTGGCGCGCAGTGCCTTGCCCTGCGGCAGCAGGAAGTTACGGGCATAGCCGTCGCGTACGCGAACGGTGTCGCCCATCTGGCCGAGCTTCGCGATACGCTCAAGAAGGATAACTTGCATGTCATTTCTCCTACTGTCCCACCCGTTGAGGATGGTTAGAGGCCGTTTGCCCGCGGCCCCAATTCGGGTCTTCCGGGAAGCCCCGAAAGAAACGTCTCAAGATTTTCGAGAAACGCTTAGCTGATCACGAACGGCAGCAGGCCGAGCAGGCGGGCGCGCTTGATCGCACGGGCCAGTTCACGCTGCTTCTTCGCGGAAACCGCGGTGATGCGGCTCGGAACAATCTTGCCGCGCTCGGAAATGTAGCGCTGCAGCAGACGGATGTCCTTGTAATCGATCTTCGGCGCGTTGGTGCCGGAGAACGGGCAGGTCTTCCGGCGACGGAAGAACGGACGGCGGCTCGGGAGCTGTGCAATATCAACCATCAATCTTACTCCCCTTCTGCGCGGCGCGGAGCGCGCTCACCGCGGTCGCCACCGCGTCCACCGCGGTCACCGCCGCGATCGCCACCACCAAAGCGGCCACCACGATCGCCACCACGGCGGTCGTCACGGTCGCGCTTCTGCATCATTGCAGACGGCTCTTCGTCGAGTTCATCGACCTTGAAGGTCATGAAACGCAGAACGTCTTCGCTCAGACCCATCTGACGTTCCATCTCGGCAACCGCGGCGTGCGGAGCGTTGATGTTCATAAGGGTGTAGTGAGCCTTGCGGTTCTTCTTGATGCGGTATGCGAGGGAACGCAGACCCCAGTTTTCCACCTTGCCGATAGTACCGCCAGCGCCTTCGATGAGGCCCTTGTACTGTTCGACGAGTTGTTCGACCTGCTGGGCCGAAACGTCCTGGCGAGCCAGGAATACGTGCTCGTAAAGAGGCATGGAAATAGCCTTTCTTCGTGTTGACAACGCGGGATCGGCGCAGAGCCTCCTCGTAGCCCCGGAAAGGCACGAGAATTCTAACGAGAGCGGGAACACGGGAAGTCGGATCCGATCAAGGATCCTGGCGTCATGCCCTTCCGTTCAGCCCCCGGCCAAACCCCGGATGAAGCGCGCTCTATACTCTGTTTTGCAGAAATTGCAAGCAGCATACTTCCGAAAGGATCGAAAATCGGGAGAAGATACGAATGCTGCCGATTTGGAAGATTGCCTGACTGTCTATATATATCGATTTCCCGAAGCAGGTAAGGGGAGGACCGGTTTCGCGCGCAAAACAATGCCCATCGGGTTGCCGGGCATTTCAGGGATAATCAGGATAAAGGAAAACCGGCAAAACCGCTCGAAATGCGGAAATGATTGCCCTGTGGGCCTTGACAGTTCGGTCAAGACCGTATCATAGCCTCGCGCCAAGTTCGATTTCAGCCTGCACGGGCTGTCTTCTCCGCTTTCTAATAAGCCGTCGACCTTTCGCTATAAGAACAACAAGGTCCGCTCACGAGTCACGGAGGCGTTTCCAGATGACCATTGCATTCACATTTCCCGGCCAGGGCAGTCAGGGCGTTGGAATGGGTAAAGCCCTTGCCGATGCGTTCCCGGAAGCAAAAGCCGTTTTCGACGAAGTCGACGAGGCGCTTGGCCAGAAGCTGTCCGATGTCATGTGGACTGGTCCGGAAGAAACGCTGACACTGACAGCAAATGCTCAGCCTGCACTTATGGCGGTCAGCCTTGCGACCATGCGCGTTCTGGAAGCCCGCGGCCTCGACCTTGCCGGCAGTGTTTCCTTTGTCGCAGGACATTCTCTTGGTGAATATTCCGCGCTGGCTGCTGCCGGCAGCCTGGATATTGCGACCGCTGCAAAGCTCCTGCGCGTGCGCGGAGATGCCATGCAGGATGCGGTTCCGGCCGGTCAGGGTGCAATGGCTGCGTTGCTCGGGCTGGAGTTTGATGTTGCCGCAGAAGTGGCCGAGGCTGCCGCACAGGGCGAAGTCTGCCAGGCCGCGAACGACAACGCGCCGGGGCAGGTGGTTGTTTCCGGGCATCTGGCCGCCGTCGAGCGCGCCGTCGAGATTGCCAAGGCCAGGGGCGCGCGCCGTGCGGTGATGCTGCCGGTCAGCGCACCGTTCCATTGTTCCCTGATGGGCCCGGCTGCCGACAAGATGGCCGAAGCGCTGGCGAATGCCGAAATTCGCTCTCCTGTCGTGCCGCTGGTCGCTAACGTGCTGGCGCGCCCGATCACTGACGCAAATGAAATTCGCGATCGTCTTGTTCAGCAGGTGACCGGTACCGTGCGTTGGCGCGAAAGCATCACCTGGCTTGCCGAAAACGGTGTCGATACCTTTGTCGAGGTTGGGACAGGCAAGGTGCTGACCGGCATGGTCAAGCGGATCGCCAAGGAAGCCACCGGCATGGCGGTCAATTCTCCGGAAGACATCGACGCACTTATGGAAAAGATCTCCGGATAAGGCTTATATCGGCCAAGGCGACGATTTGGTCC
Source organism: Labrenzia sp. THAF191a (assembly GCF_009363335.1). Classification (GTDB taxonomy): domain Bacteria; phylum Pseudomonadota; class Alphaproteobacteria; order Rhizobiales; family Stappiaceae; genus Roseibium; species Roseibium algicola. Next base: position 5,040,713 of record NZ_CP045333.1, on the reverse strand, counting down.
GCCGCGGACCCAAACAGGAACAATGGAAGGATCCCGAATGTTCAGCTTGGAAGGGAAAAACGCGCTTGTCACCGGTGCCACCGGTGGGATCGGCGAAGCAATCGCCCGGTCGCTCCATGCACAGGGCGCAACCGTCTCCTTGTCCGGCACGCGGGCTGAAAAACTGGAAGCGCTTGCTGCTGATCTCGGCGAACGCGCCTATGTGACGCCGGCTAATCTGTCCGACCGCGCGGCTGTTGATGCCTTGTTGCCGGCGGCTGAAGAGAAAATGGGCTCTGTCGACATCCTGGTGAACAATGCCGGGATCACGCGCGACAACATCTTCATGCGCATGAAGGATGAAGAGTGGGATCAGGTTCTGGAAGTGAACCTGTCATCCGGCTTCCGTCTGTGCCGCGCAGCAATCAAGGGCATGATGAAGCGTAGGTCCGGCCGCATCGTCGGCATCACGTCCGTGGTTGGCGTCACCGGAAACCCCGGTCAGGTCAACTATGCGGCGGCCAAGGCCGGCATGATCGGCATGTACAAGTCGCTTGCCCGGGAAGTCGCCAGCCGCAACATCACGGTCAATACGATTGCGCCCGGTTTCATCGAAACGGCAATGACCGATGCGCTGAACGACAAGCAAAAAGAATCGATTTTGACGAGCGTGCCTGCAGGGCGTTTGGGCACTTCCGCAGAGATTGCCGCAGCCGCCGTCTACCTGGCCAGCGATGAAGCCGCTTACGTGACCGGGCAGACCCTGCACGTTAATGGCGGCATGGCTATGATTTAAAAGGAATTTTTGCCGAGCAGGCAAAAAGAATCCGGGCCGCTCACAAGCGGTCTGGATCGGCTGGTAAAGGTCAACAAAGTGTGTTACCAACCCGCCGATTGTTTCGAATTGCACAGTTGGCCAAATAAACTGGCCTGGTGTGCGGCGACATCTTAAAGACCGCGAGTTCGCGCCACCGCTTGTTTGCAAACCGGATGGGGGCAGTTTCGCGAGTGACGAATAGATGAAAACTAAGGAAGTGAAAGATGAGCGATATCGCGGATCGGGTAAAGAAAATCGTCGTTGAGCACCTCGGCGTGGATGCTGACAAAGTTGTTGAAGGTGCAAGCTTCATCGACGACCTGGGCGCAGACAGCCTTGACACGGTCGAGCTGGTCATGGCGTTCGAAGAAGAATTCGGCGTAGAAATCCCGGACACTGCAGCAGAAACCATCCTGACCGTTGGCGATGCTGTCAAATTCTTGGAAGCCAACAAGTAAGGGTTACCCCCTTCTTGTGAATGTTTGAAGATCGGGCCGGCGGGGCGAAACCCCGCCTGGCCCTTCCAACGTAAGTGCGGGTGTATGAGGCGAGTTGTCGTAACTGGGTTGGGCATGGTGACGCCGCTTGGCTGTGGTGTCGATGTCACTTGGAAAAAGATCCTTGAAGGACAGAGCGGGGCCAACAAGGTCACGAATTTCAAAGTTGACGATCTGGCCTGCCAGATCGCATGTCAGATCCCGCGTGACTCGTCCGTTGAAGGCGCGTTCAATCCGGATGACTGGATGGACGTCAAGGAACAGCGCAAGGTCGATGATTTCATCGTCTACGCGATGGCGGCTGCCGATCAGGCAATGGCCGATTCCGGCTACAAGGCCGAGACTTACGAACAACAGGTGCGCTCTGGCGTTTTGATCGGCTCCGGCATCGGTGGTCTTCAGGGCATCGAGCAGGGCGCCAATCTGCTGGCCGAAAAAGGCCCGCGCCGCATTTCTCCGTTTTTCATCCCCGGCCGTCTTATCAACCTTGCCGGCGGGTATGTCTCGATCCGTCACAGCCTGAAGGGCCCGAACCACGCTGTCGTGACCGCGTGTTCGACCGGCGCGCACGCCATTGGCGATGCATCGCGGCTGATTGCCTTCGGTGATGCGGATGTCATGGTTGCCGGCGGTACGGAATCCCCGGTCTGCCGTCTTGCACTCGCGGGCTTTGCTGCCTGCCGTGCGCTTTCCACGGCTTTCAACGACACTCCCGAAAAAGGTTCCCGCCCTTACGACGTCGCCCGCGACGGCTTTGTGATGGGCGAAGGTGCCGGTGTCGTCGTGCTCGAAGAATACGAGCATGCAGTTCGCCGCGGCGCAAAGATCTACGGTGAGATCATCGGTTACGGCTTGTCCGGCGATGCTTATCACATCACCGCTCCGTCCTCCGATGGCGATGGTGCCTACCGTTGCATGGAAGCTGCGCTGAAGCGCGCCCAGGTCACGCCGGCCGACATCGACTATGTGAATGCTCATGGAACCTCGACGCCGCTTGGCGACGAGATCGAACTTGGCGCTGTCACCCGGCTTGCGGGAGAACATGCCGCCGATCTGACAATGTCGTCGACCAAGTCCTCCATCGGTCACCTTCTCGGTGCTGCTGGTGCGGTCGAGGCCATTTTCTCGGTTCTGGCCATGCGAGACGGTATGGCTCCGCCGACGATCAACCTCGATAATCCGTCTGTCGAGACGGTTATCGACTTGGTGCCGCACAAGCCGAAGAAGCTGGATATCAATGTCGCCCTTTCGAACTCGTTCGGTTTCGGCGGCACAAATGCCTCGCTTGTCTTCCGCAAAGTTGCCGCATAACCCATTCAAGTTCTTCAGGCCGGTCCGATTCTCTCGGGCCGGCCTGAAACTTTGATTGTGACAACTGGTCCGTTTGAGCCTAAGTCAGGGATTTGGGGGCTCAATCTTGGAGGTGCGACCCAATATGCGCATTAAGCCCAAAAGCCCGCGTGAAGCCTTGCAGCCGGAACCGGCGCCTGCGCCTCCGCAACGCTCCAGGCACGTACGCAACCCCTTCGTCATTCTGATCAACATGGTCATCACATTGACCGTGTTCGGACTTGCTGCGTTCGGGGGCGCGCTTTATTTCGGCAAACAGAAATTCGAGGAAAAGGGCCCGCTGCAGAAGGACGCCACCGTGGTGATTTCTTCAGGCGCCGGGCTTTCCGGTATTACCGACAGGCTTTCAGGGCAGGGCGTCATCAGCGACAATCTGCTCGACGAGTGGATCTTCAACCTGGGCATCCGCTTCTACAAGAACGCCACCAAACTGAAAGCCGGTGAATACGCTTTTGCGCCCGGCGTCTCGATGCAGGAGATCATGACCGATCTGGTGGAAGGCAATGCCGTCACCCATTCGGTAACGATCCCGGAAGGCTGGACCACCGCGCAGATCATCGAGCGCGTGCGCGAGCACCCTGTGCTTGTAGGCGAGATTACCGAGGTTCCGGAAGAAGGTGCACTGCTTCCCGAAACCTATACCTTTGCACGCGGTGCCTCGCGCCAGGAAGTTCTCAACCAGATGAAAGCGGCGCAGTCCAAGCTGCTGAGCGAAATCTGGGGACGCCGGACGGAAGGCCTGCCGGTCGAAACGCCGGAAGACTTGGTTATTCTCGCGTCGATCGTGGAAAAGGAAACAGCTCTGGCAGACGAGCGACCGCGTGTCGCCGGTGTTTTCGTGAACCGTCTCAACAAGAACATGCGCCTGCAGTCCGACCCTACGATCCTTTACGGTCTTTATGGCGGTGAAGCGTGGCTCAAGGACCGCTCGGCAATCAAGCAATCTGAGCTGAAGGCGGACAACAAATACAACACCTACCAGATCGACGGTTTGCCACCAGGACCAATCGGTAATCCGGGCCGCGCGGCCATGGAAGCGGTCGCCAATCCTTCCCGCACGCAGGATCTCTATTTCGTGGCCGACGGAACCGGTGGCCACATCTTTGCCGAGACCTACGAGCAGCACCAGGCAAACGTCCGCAAGTGGCGTCAGGTGGAAAGAGAACGCCGACAGGCAGAGCAGAACCAGGAAACGCAGCCAGCCACATCCAATTGACCGGAGCCCGCCTTTGCGGCGGGCCGGTGGCGGCACATTCGCAAAGGGGGGCACATGGCACTTGCCAGCATGACGGGCTTTGCACGGGCCCTTGGAGAATCCGGACCGGTTCGCTGGACCTGGGAACTGAGATCTGTCAACGGCAAGTCCCTTGATCTTCGTATCCGTATCCCGACGGGTTTGGAGACGCTTGAACCGAAGATCCGCGAGCGTTGCGGCAAGCTTCTTCGACGCGGAAATGTTTCCGTCGGGCTCTCCATGCAGAGAGACCAGTCCGAACAGCAGCTTCAGGTCAATGAATCGGCTCTTGAAGCTGTCCTTGCGACAATCGATCTCCTCAAGAACCGGCTACCTGATCTTGCTCCGCCGTCGCTTGACGCCATTCTGGCGCAAAAAGGCGTCTTTGAGCTCAAGGAGCCCGAAGAAGACGAAGCGGTTCAGGCAGCGCTTCACAACACTCTTCTGACGACCCTGGATGCTGCGCTGATTGACCTTGTCGACATGCGCCACAGCGAGGGGCAGGCAATTGGCAAGGTGGTCCGAGATAAGATCGACAGAATCGCCGAACTGACCCAGGCCGCCGAGGATCTGCCTGCGCGCAAACCGGACGCCATAAAGGCACGGCTGAAGCGACAGCTCGCAGAGCTGATGGATGCCTCGGACGGTCAACTGGATCCGCAGCGCGTGCATCAGGAAGCTGTCTTCCTGGCAACCAAGGCTGACATTCGTGAGGAGCTGGATCGCCTGCATGCCCATGTGGCAGCCGTGCGTGAATTGATGGACACCGGTGGAGCAATCGGAAGGCGCCTGGATTTCCTGGCTCAGGAATTTAACCGGGAAGCCAACACTTTGTGTTCAAAGTCCAACGACGTGGACCTGACAGCCATTGGGCTGGACCTGAAGTCCGTTATCGATCAAATGCGTGAGCAGATACAGAATCTGGAGTGAGCCACATGACCGACGCACCTGCCGGTACCTCAACGGGAACCACTGTCAGTGCGGAGCAGGCCGAGCAGCAGCGCCGTGGCCTGATGCTGGTGCTGTCGTCACCGTCCGGAGCCGGAAAGTCGACGATCGCGCGCCTCCTGCTGCAGAACGAAGACAATCTTGCCCTGTCGATCTCCGTGACCACGCGGCCACGCAGGTCCAGCGAAGTTGACGGCGTGCACTACCACTTCATTGATGCCGGCAGGTTCGAGCAGATGCGCGAGCACGATGAGCTGCTGGAGTGGGCCGAGGTGCATGGCAACTACTACGCCACACCGCGTGGACCGGTCGAAAATGCTATTGAAAATGGCAAGGACATCCTGTTCGACATCGATATTCAGGGAACCTTCCAGCTCTATGAAAAGATGCGTGACGATGTCGTTTCCATCTTCATTCTGCCGCCGTCCATTGCGGAGATGAAATCACGTCTGAAGCGGCGTGCTGAAGATGAGGACACTGTTATCCTCAAGCGGATGAAGACTGCGGTTGGTGAAATGCGCCACTGGTCGAAATACGATTATGTTGTGGTGAATGACGATCTGGAACGCGCTTACGAAAACGTTCGCGCAATCTTGAAAGCAGAAAGACTGAAGCAGTTCCGCTCGCCAAAAATCGGTCCACTCATTCAGGGCATGGTCGATGATCTGGAAAACGAGCTGGCCGAAAAATCCTGACGTCTCAAGCGCTGTTTGGACTGGCCATTCAGCGTCAATAGAAGCTAGGAAGACGAAGAACCTGCACCTGCGACATGAGCTGTATCCCTTTGCTCTGCTCGAGAGGTTGTTTCTGAAAACCTTTGCCGAAAGAGCTTGGCGACGCGATCCTTGACCTCCGACAGCATCGGGTGGAAACGCAGTCTTTCGTGAAAGCTCATCCATGACTCTCCCTGAGCGAGTGGGGTAGCCGTCAGGCGTGTCAGCCCCTCCGTTTCCGCGATCCAGTCTGGTAGAACGCCCATGGCGTGCCCGGCGTTCAGAATATTGCAGAGCGATACGGAATTGTTGACGGCGTAGCGGCATGTCTTGCCCATCAGAATGGCGTTGAGCAACTGCGAGGACTTGAGCCGCGCCCGGCTGCCGCAATATCCCGCCCAGATCTGTTCCTGCCAGGTCGAGGTGTCAGCAGCGTCCGGTCGATTTCGGCAGTAGTCCTTTGAGGCGTAGACGTGAAACCGGATCTCACCCAGTTTCTGGACAATCAGGTGCGGTTGTTTAGGCTGTCTGTTACCGATGGCGATGTCGGCGGAGTTCCGGCTGAGATCCCAGAAGGCATCGTCCGCGAAAAATTCGATCCGGACACCGTCAAGACCATCGGTAATCTGGTCGACGTGCCGTGTCAGATAATGCTGCCCCCATTCACCGAGCGTGATCCTGCAGACCTGCTCTTTTGAACCGACCTTTTCCAGATCAACCGCGCGCCTGAAGTCCGCCGCTCCGCGTGCCATGGATCTGGCAATCTTGATCAAACGCCGGCCGCCACCTGTCAGTTCGTAGCCGGTCTGGCGCCGATCGAACAATTGTACATCCAACTGTTCTTCTAACCGCGCAATATGGCGGCCGACGGTTGGTTGGGACAGGCAAAGAACCTGGGCGGCCTTGCTGAGGCTCTGATTCTCGGCAACGGCAAGAAAGACGCGTACGGCATCCCAGTCAAAATCGGTTTCATTCATTTTTGAATGATATCATGCAACATCATTCAATTACATTCAGAAAAGGTTCTGACATCTTCTGCCCGTCATCAGCGGGAGATGAGACAATGATCGGCTTTTTAAGGGGCCTGTTTTCAAGAAAACGAAACGTTTGGTACACCGGTCCGGACAAGGCTGACCGAACTGATCTTATGCCGGATTGGATGATGCGCGATCTCGGATTGGATAACCCGGACAACCTGAAAGCCGTTCAGGCGGGCAAGTGCCGTAAATCGGAACCTTCTACAATCCTGCCAGTCGTCAAACTGCCTGAGCGGCCCTGAACGTGTTGGCAAGTTCAACGAACCCGGCGATATCGATTTCTTCGGCACGGGCCGTCGGTTTCAATCCGGCCTTTGTGACGAGGTCTTCTGCGTCCGGTGTCAGTGACTTGAGGCTGGCACGCAGCATCTTGCGTCTCTGGCCAAAGGCCGCAGCGGTAATCTTTTCAAGGGCTTTCAGGTCGCAGGGCAGGGGCGAAGGATTAGGCGTCAGATGAACCACAGCCGACGTTACCTTCGGGGGCGGCGTGAACGCCTTTGGGCTGATGTCGAACAGGATCCCGCCCTTGCAGCGCCAGCCTGCCAGAACTGCAAGCCTGCCATAGGCCTTGGACGCGGGGGACGCGCTGATCCGCTCACCGACTTCCTTCTGGAACATCAGCGTCAGCGACGACCAGAATGGCGGCCACTGCGGTGTCGTGATCCAATTGATAAGCAGCTGGGTGCCGACGTTGTAAGGCAGGTTCGCGGCAATGCGGACCTTGTCTCCTCCAGTCAGGGCTACCGGATCGATTTCAAGGGCATCGCCTTCGATCACTTCCAGACGCCCCGGATAGTGTGCCGAAATTTCGGCAAGAGCCGGCAGGCAGCGGCTGTCCTTTTCAATCGCGATCACCCGCTTCGCTCCGGCGGCCAGCAGGGCACGGGTCAGCCCACCGGGACCAGGGCCGACTTCCAGAACGGTGCAATCTTCAAGACTGCCGGCAGATCGTGCGATTCGAGAGGTGAGATTGAGATCGAGAAGAAAGTTCTGTCCCAGTGACTTTTTCGCATTGAGACCATGAGCGGCGATGACGTCGCGCAACGGGGGCAGGTCGTCTATCTGAGCCATTGATCGCTGTCGCCCTAGAACCGCTCGGGATTGGCAAGTACATCCGCCATGCGCAAGGACGCAGCGAAACTGTCGACCCGGGCGGTGCCGGTTCCGGCCAGGTTGTATGCCGTGCCATGGTCGGGAGAGGTGCGCACGAAAGGCAGACCCAGCGTGACATTGACGCTCTCGTCGAAACCGATGGTCTTCGCCGGTATCAACACCTGGTCGTGGTACATGCCAAGCACGCAGTCATAGTGCTGCCGCGCAGGCGGGTGAAACAGAGTGTCGGCCGGATGCGGACCTGTAGCCTCGATACCCATCTTTCGCAGGCGAGAAATGGCTGGCTCGATGATGTCGCGATCTTCAGTTCCCATCGAGCCGTTTTCACCCGCATGAGGGTTTAGCCCGCAAATCGCCAATCGTGGCGACGTGTAGCCAAACCTGGTCTTGAGGTCGCGTGCGGTAATTTCCGCAGTTTCAACGATAAGCTCAGTCGTGAGAGATGTCGGAACTTCGCGAATTGGAATGTGAATGGTGACCGGGACCACCATCAACTCCGGGCCGGCAATCATCATCACGGGTTTTGCCGGTTCTCCGGGCCAGTGCATTTCTGCAAGTGAGCCCAGATATTCCGTATGGCCGGGGAAGGCGAAGCCGGTTCGGTAAAGCGCAGCCTTGTTGATCGGACTGGTCACGAGCGCGCAGGCAAGGCCGGACTTTATATCGTCGACACATCCTTCAATAGCAGCAACAACGGAAGCTGCCGTTTCAGGTGCTTCCACACCCGGCTGGTCGGGTAGGGCAGGCCCGGTCTGTACAACGGGCAAAGCTTTTGTGAAAGCCGCAACGGCTTCGTCCTGCGCCACCAGCCTGAGCCGCGCGTTCAGGCCCATTTTCTGTGCACGTTCGTGCAGCAGGGCTTCGTCACCGCGAATGTAGAATGGCGGCAATCCAAGGGCTTTGCGATTGGCCCACGCAATCAGAGCCAGGTCCGGGCCGATCCCGGCAGGTTCTCCCATACTGACGGCGATCGGCTTCTGGTTGGAGCGCATGTAGGATCAGCGATAAATGATGGTGGAACGACGGCGGATTTCCAGGAGATACCGACGGGACTGGCTTTCGCCTTCCTTTTGTCGCAGCTCGTTTTCAAGTTCCGTGCGAACGGCAATGTCCGAGGCGATTTCGCGTTTTCCGCAAACCGCGATCATTTCATAACCGACGGGCGTCGTGGACGGTTTCGTCAACTTGCCCGGTGTCATTTTTTCGATTTCGGCGCGCATGTCTTCCGGCAGCTCGGTTTCGAGCCGGCGTCCGATAGGCTGCACAACCACTTCGCTGTATTTGCCGAGAATGGCGCCGGATTCATCGCAGCCGTTGAACGCAGCCCGGATCTGGTTGCTCTCGTTCTTGCGCTTGGACTTGAAGCCACCGGAGGAGTTCTTCGGTACCACGACAATGACCCTTTTGAGGTCATATTCCACGGACTTCTGACGGTCTTCCTCGTCGGTCTTCTTCAGGGCCGCGATCACGTCGGACTCATCCACTTCGATCCGGCCACTGAAACGGGACCGCAACACCTGGTTCCAGGCAAGCTGCGCCTTGAGGCGCTCCTTCAACGTATCCGGCTGAACACCGCCACTGCGAAGCGCCTTGGAAAGCTGGGCCGGAGACATCTTCACATTACGGGCAATATTGTTGAACGCGTTGTCGACTTCCGACTGGCTAACGTCAACGCCGACACGCTCGGCTTCGGCAAGTTTGACCTGGTCGTCGACCAGTTCCTCTTCCGCCTGTTTTTTGGCGATGGATGCGGACTTGCGCTGGGTCATTGTAATCAGCCGGGCGCGTTGGCTGATGTCGTAGTCGGTAATCGGCACATCGTTGACGATGATCTTGATCGCTGCATGGGAAGGCGTTGCCAGCGGCGCTGCCAGGATCAAAGCTAGTCCAAAGAATACCGGAACGATACGAAGTCGCATTGAATAACCATCCGTGCTGGCTTGAGGCCAAACCGAAGTTCGTTGTTTTATGACATGATGTTTCGCATATCATGCCCGAAATTTCAAAGGTTCCACGCATCATGCCTTTTTTCATGGCGGCATGATGACCTACGGTCAGTCAGATGGCCTAGTTGAGAGCGCCGCTTGAAACCTGTGTCGTGCCGATGGTCCTCAACCCGATGCGGAAATAAAGCGTCCGGTTGACGTCATCGCCATCGTTGCGGCTGCGGTCTTCAGCATATGTGACGGACAGCGAGAAACCTTCGTCGTCATAACCGATCCCGAGTCCGTCCTGCACGATGTTGCTGTTTTGCAGATCGTATCGCATGGAGCCGAAAATGCGCCAGTTTTCCTCAAGGCGGAGGCTTGCGGAGCCAAGCAGTTCCTCTCGCGGATCATCGATCCCGACATCCGGCTGCGCGTTCAGGAACGCATAGGCTAGGGAAGACACCACCGGGCCGTAGATACCGCTGGCCTGTGCCTGTATCCGGTTCACGGAAAAATCTTCCTTGTCGAGCCGGGCCTGGGCGCCGACCTTCACACCGTATTGCGTGTCCAGATAGAGGCTGCCGACGTAATCGGACAAGGAGGTTTCCAGACCAGAATCCTGCGTCGCACCGAGAATGTCCGGAATGGCATAGGAGTTGTCGCCGGCAAGCTGATAGGACCGGCCGAACAGACCGCTGACATAGTAGCCACTATCCAGTTGCAGCTTGTAGTTCAGGCCGACGTTAAGACGTGTGCCGCCTTCGGCGCGGTCAAAGCCCGAGAACTTGTCGTAGTCGAACAGGGTCGTCGTATCAAAGACGATGCTTTGCGCGTCATCGTTCGGCAATTCTCCGATCCGTTGCTCGTTCGGACGGGCCACAATCTGGGCGACAGGCTCCAGGATCTGGTTGCCGCCGTCGAAGGTTGCAATGAACGGATAGCGGTATTCCAGGCCGATTGCGGGCATCGCACGGCCGACGAAACTTTCGCCCGTGAGAGCGGTCACGTCAGAATCGGGTGAGGCTAGAAAGAACAGGTCACCGCGCATATAGGCAAACGGCGTGAACGACTGTCCAAGCGGATCGATGAATGTGCGGCGCCAGTTCCCCTTGACGGATACGCGCGAGAAGGTGCCGTCGATACCACGGAACTTCGCAGTTGTGCCGCCATCAATGGAGAAAGCATCCGTTTCATCGCGTGTCAGCGAAGTGAAGTTGGCAGTCAGTGCCAACTCACCGGCGAGGATCGGATCCGCGAACACATAGTCATAGTCGATCACAGGCAGAACGAGCGGCTGCTTGTCCTGCAGGGAGCTGCCGACCGGAGAGAAGCCATTGGCGTTGAACTGGCTGTCCGTATAGTCCTCCTGGGAGATCTGATACGCATAGGCTTTGACAGACAGCGCGTTACGGTCGGTCTTGCCTTCCAGATAGATCGTGGAGGTCTCGCCGTTATCGCCAAAACTGGTGAACGAGTAGTCCTTGAAAAACTGACGGTCACTCTTGTAGGTCAGGTTCCAGCCGAGGGTCCAGTCGCGCGCAATGCTGAAGGAGGCGGTCGAATTGACCGCACCACGCAAGCGATCGTCAGCGCGGTCCGTCGTGAAGTTGCTCGGCTGCGCCTGAAACAGGCCAGCCGCAGAAACACTCACTTCGCCAGCGGCAAACCGATGACGATATTCGACATCGCTGAACACACCCTGCTTGGTGAGCGGCGTCAGAATGGTCGTCACATCGTAATAGGGGCTGAGCGCCCAGTAATAGGGAACGCTTACGCCATACCCGAGCTTGTCGGACACAATGCCGCTCGGCATCAGGAAACCGGACTTTCGGGTGACGGACGGATCCGGCATCGACAGATAGGGCAGGTAGGCAATCGGCTGACCGTAGACCTCGAAGGCTGCGTTCTCGAACCGGATGATCTTTTCCTGCTGATTGTGGATGATCTTCTCGGCCCGCACGCGCCAGAGCGGCGGCTTGTCCGGCGGGTTGGTCGGTTTGGTGTAGACCGTATAGACGCCGTTATCGATGGTCGTGATGTTGTTGCCTTCGCGCCGGGCTTGCTCAGCCAGGAAGCGTGTGCGCCGCGTCGTGTCGATCTGAAGGGCGCGTGCAAAGCCTTCTGAAAAGTCCTCGGACAGGACCATTTCTTCCGTGCGCACGACATTGCCGTTGGATTCGATGAAGATCACATTGCCCGACGCCTTGAGCTGCTGGCTCTTGCGGTCGAAGACAACCTGATGCGCCTGCACGGTGCTGCCGTCGTAATAGACCTGCACATCGCCTGTCGCGACGATGAGATCGCGGTCGAAATCGTAGGTGATCTCACTTGATTCAAGCAGGAGTTCGGCATCGGGATCGACTTGACCGGCCAGACCTGCTGTCAGGTCCTGTGCCGCGGCTGGTGATCCGTACCCATGGCAAAGGGTTGCTGCAATGGCGCACAAGCTCGCCGCAGCTAACAGTCTGCCTTTTTTGGCCCAAGTCTCTGTTGTCAGAAAAACCGGAAAAGTCATCGCTTTACCCGTCTTCCTGATTCAAGAGAATTGTCAAACCCATGAGTACTCCAAATATTCCCGGCGCCCAGGCCGCCACCAAGGGAGGGACAATACCCGCACCCCCGAAGTCCTTGGCAAGTTCGGTTAGAACGTAAAGCACGAACCCGGAAAGGATTCCACCCAGAATCATACTTCCCAAACCGCCAAACCTCGAAACTTTAAGGGAAACCGCCGCTGCGATCAAAATCATAGCGACCAAAAGAAGCGGGCGGGCGAGGAGAGTCTGATACTGCAAATTGTAGCGATAGGCAGGTAACCCAGCGTTTCTGGCCAGTTCGATGAAACGAGGCAAATTCCAGAACGAAATCGATTCGGGGGATCCGATGCTTTCGCGAACTTCAGTCGCTGTCAGGAATGTGCTGATCTGATATTGCCCGTAAGGCTGTGGATCCTGTTCGGTCGTGTAGACGATGGCATCGTCCAGGTACCAGATCTGGTCTCCGAGCCGCGCTTCGTCAGCTTCGATCCGCTCGCGGAAGGTACCGTCCTTGTCGAACGTGAAAATGGTGACGCCCTGCAGCAGCGTGCCGCCTTCCAGCAATTGCTTGGCAAGCAACACCGATTCTCCGTCCAGGCCGTCCTGCCGAACCCAGACGTCGTTCGAGGACTGCAGAAGGAAGCTCTGTTCCGAGCCAAACAAACCGGCAGCTGCCTCGTCCGATTTCTGCTGAAACCAGACAGCCGCAGGATTGTAGACAGTGATGGACAGGATTCCGAGAACGATCCCTACAAGGATGGCGGGAAGAGAAAACTGCCAGACCGAGATGCCGGAAGCCCGTGCCACGACCAGTTCAAGGCCTCGGCTCAGCGTAACGAAGGCCGCAATTGCACCGAACAGGACGGTGAAGGGAATGACCTGTTCCAGCAGCAAAGGCACCCGCAAGGCCGAGATCATGGCAACGCGCAGGACGGAAAATCCTTCGCGGTCGCCACCGCGTCTAACCAGTTCCAGGACGTCGAACAAATAGATCAGGACGGCGGCAAACAGGAAGAGACCGAGGATAGCCTTCAGGAAACGCCCTGAAAAATACAGCGACAGGGTGCGTCCAAGGATCATGCGACGCCTCCCGGCTTGCGACCGTTCAAGCGATCACTCAGTGCATCGATCCTGTCCTGAACAGAATGCTGCAGATCGACCAGCCAGCGTGGCTGCGACCCGCCTTGTTCGCGGAAGATGGAGACGAGGGCGAACACCGCGCCCGCAACGGGAACAATGTAAAGCAGGCTGAGAAGCGCGGTGGAACCGCCGGAAATGGCGGTTACGCCGAAGCCCGTGGTCCTCAACAGGACACAGGAACAGATTGCCCCGAGCACGGCGAACCCACGTCCCTGTCGCGTCGTTCTGGCCTTGCCGAGAAACGCGAACACGATCAGGCCGAAGGAAAGGCAGTAAAGCGGCTGGCTGAAGCGTTCATGGAGTTCCTGCGCCAACTTGTCCGGATTCTTCAGCGCATATTCGTCGTTCCTGCCTGGCGACATCAGGTTAAGGGTGGTCCGCTCACTGGCTTTGAACACCGGCTCGCCAGCTTCAGGAATAAGGTTCGACAAATCGAATGCATAGGACTGGAAGCGAACGATTGAAATATCGCCCTGCTGCTTTGGACGTCTCTGAATTGTTCCGTTCTGCATGACAAGAAGCGTGCGATCGGCAGCTTCGACGATCAGCCCGGTGTCTGCCTGATAGGTAAAGGCCGTCTCCGGGTCGCGGGTGTCGTGCATCAAAAGACCGTCAAGAGTGCCCTTGCCTGAGCGGTTGCGGATATGGAACGTCAATCCGTCCTCGACGGTGATGAAGCGACCCGGCTTGACGATGTTGGCAACAAGGTCTGCGCGCACGCGGGTAATCTCGGTGCGTAACTGAGCCAGTCCCGTCGGAGCCACATAAAGTGACATGCTCGCGGTCAGCAACATGACCACGAAGGCAAAGAGCATGACCGGTTTCAAGACAAGGAACCTGGAGCCGCCACTGGCATCGATCACGATCAGCTCACTGTCGCCGGACAAGGAGTTTAGAACCAGTATCAGCGCGATCATCAGGGCAAACGGAGCCACGATGACGATCAGGAAGGGCAGGGCAAGCATGGTTATGCCAATGAACTGGACAATGGTCTGACCCTTTGAGGTCACCAGGTCCAGTTGGCGCAAGGCCTGGGTTGCCCAAACCACACCCGTCATCGCTGCAATCGTGAGGGTGAAAGCGTAAACAGTCCGGCGGATGATGTAACGTTCAAGCGTTTTCATAACGGTGCCGGTACATGTCCCTGCAAAAATGACGATAATCGGCCTGAGACCGAATAACACGGAATGTGGTGAATGGCTCATGAATAAGAATGGTAAATATACATTAATTTTTGTCGCCCTTGCCGAAAAGCTGTTGAAACCCCATGATTTGACAGGAAAATCACAATCTACGGGATAGGGCGCCTTTTCTTTCCACTGCCCACCCGCTCCAACCAGAAAAACCAACGGGACCGAAGCATGACCAAGCTTGCAAAACTGAACTTCTCCAAGGCCGAAACGCCGAAGGGTGGGGTGGCCGTAATCCTGGCCGGTAGCGACCTTAGCCTCGGGCAGGTTGCTGCAGAAGTTGTCTCGGGTCTCGAGGGAGGCTTGCAACGTTCGGCCGGTATCACAGGTTTCACGGGAAAGAAGAAGGCAAGTCTTGATCTGGTCGCTCCCGCCGGGTCGGGTCTCGACCGGCTGATCGTATTCGGCGTTGGCGATGCCGGCGAGTTGACTGGCGACGATTGGCGAGCTTTTGGCGGCGCGGTGTTTGCAGAATTGCAGAAGACCAAGGCAGATGCAGCAACGGTACTTCTGGATGTCCCGGGCGATGCGGATCCCTCCGGAGTATTGGCTGCAGAGTTCGCGATGGGCGTGAAGCTGCGGGCCTATGCCTTCGACACCTACAAGACTGCCAAGAAAGACGATGACAAACCCAAGAACATGAAGGTGACCTTGGCCGTTGCTGATCCAAAGGCATCAAAGAAGGCATGGTCTTCTGCTGAAGCTATTGCCGACGGCGTCATTCTGGCCCGCGACCTTGTGAACGAACCGGCGAATGTGCTTGGTCCGGTGGAGTTTGCCGAAAAGGCCAAGGAACTGACGGCCCTTGGTGTCGAAGTCGAGGTTCTCGGCGAAAAGGAAATGAAGAAGCTTAAAATGGCTGCTTTGCTAGGCGTGTCCCAAGGCTCGACCCGCCCACCGCAGCTGGCCGTGATGCGCTGGAACGGAGGCAAGAAGGGTGACGCCCCGGTTGCGTTCGTCGGCAAGGGCGTTGTGTTCGACACTGGCGGCATCTCCATCAAGCCGGCCGCGGGCATGGAAGATATGAAAGGCGACATGGGCGGAGCTGCCGCAGTCATCGGCGCCATGCATGCGATCGCGGGGCGCAAGGCCAAGGCAAACGTGATCGGTGTCATCGGCCTCGTCGAAAACATGCCGGACGGTAACGCGCAACGACCAGGTGACATCGTCACGGCCATGTCCGGAACCACGATCGAGATCCTGAATACCGATGCGGAAGGCCGTTTGGTTCTTGCCGACGCGCTTTGGTACACGCAGGAAAAGTACAAACCGGCGATCATGATCGATCTGGCGACGCTCACCGGTGCCGTGCTTGTCGCTCTTGGCAATCTGAATGCCGGTCTCTTTTCCAACAACGACGCTCTGGCAGACAAGCTGTTGTCATCTGCCAAGTCGAGCGGCGAGCCGCTTTGGCGCCTGCCGCTGTCGAAGGAATACGACAAGATCATCGACACGCCCAACGCAGACGTCAAGAACACCGGTGGCCGCTGGGCCGGGTCCATCACCGCTGCCCAGTTCCTGCAGCGTTTCACGAATGACGTGCCCTGGGCGCATCTGGACATCGCCGGAACCGCATTCGGCGCTCCGAAGGACGATATCTGCCAGAGCTGGGCTTCGGGCTATGGCGTGCGTCTGCTCAACCAGCTTGTCGCGGATCACTACGAAGGCTGAGGTCCATCTTGGCGTCCTTCGCATTTTCTTCTGGTGGAGGGCGCCAGGACTGGAATGCCGCTGGGCAAAGAAAAACCCGCCGGGAAGGCGGGTTTTTCGTAACTGACTGTCGACCCTGGATCAGCAGGTCTTGTAGGTCTGGCAGGCCGTTGCCGGTTCAACCAGAAGACCCATGCCAAGTGTCGCGCCTGCAACGACAGCAACCAATGCGAAAAACACAACGACACGCGCAAGCATTCACCAAATCCCCTTTTGCGCCGGCTCGGGAAAACCGCTCACCAGCCAAATTTTTTGATCCATGGCCAAATCAAATGATCATTGGATCGTCCCCGGGGACGAACCCTAGCCAATCGACATTTTCGAAGGGTTAATGATACGAGTCTTATGGCCTGTCCATGTCATGTTTGCCGTCGGGGGAATTTGAACAGTCGAGTGTTGCAGGCCTGCACCACATTCCGGCATGGCGGTGGAAAACGGAAAGCGAAGGTACAAGGATGTGTCTAGACAGGGTCCGGCATGAGCGTTGAAGTTGTATTTTATCACCTTTTGCACAAGCCGCTGGAGATGGCTCTGCCGCAGCTTTTGCAAAAGTGTCTGGAACGGGACTGGAAAGTTGTCGTTCAGACGGGAACCGAGGAGCGATGCAGCGCCCTTGATGCCCATTTGTGGACCTTTACCGACGACGGTTTTCTGCCACACGGCACCAAGGCAGACGGTTACGCTGAACATCAGCCGATATATCTCACGTCCGAACAGGATAATCCGAACGAAGCCGACGTGCGCTTCCTGGTAGACAGGGCAGCGCCGCCCCCGCTGACCGCCTACAAGCGGGCGATCTACATGTTTGACGGCAACGATACCGAGGCTGTTCAGGAGGCGCGCAATCGCTGGCAGGAAGCCAAGGCGGAAGGGTTTGAAATCGCTTACTGGCAACAGACCGAAGCAGGCGGTTGGGAACGCAAGGCCTAGGCCGGCACAGACCCTGCGACGGGCGAGCAGTCTTTGAAAAGTGAGACGCGCACCGGTGCGCGATGCCGATAATGGAGGAAAGCCTCATGAAGAAGCTGAAGATGTCATCGGCCGACATGGTCGCCAAAGCCAAGGCGCGGATCGAGGAAGTCGACACCGACGCCGCCATCGCCCTGGTAGGAGATCCGGATGTGGTGTTCGTAGACCTGCGAGACGTGCGTGAACGTCAGAAGCTCGGGTTCATTCCGGGCAGCATTCATTGCCCGCGCGGCATGATCGAGTTCTGGGTGGATCCGGATAGCCCCTATCACAAGGAGGTCTTCTCGCAGGAAAAACGCTTCATCTTCCATTGCGCCGCAGGGTGGCGCTCTGCACTCACTGTCGCGACGCTTCAGGATATGGGCTTTGAAGCTGCCCATCTGACAGATGGGTTTGCAGACTGGGTTGAGAAGGGCGGTCCTGTCGAGCAAAAGGACTGAAGCAGACCGCCCCGCCGGATTGATGCTAGTTGGACGTCGAGATCAGGCGCAGTTCATCCGGATCGGCGTCTGAGCCGTCCGTTCCATCGTCGTTGACGGCGGTTTCTTCGGGATCAATCGGGTCCGTTCCGTCGTCCGGGGTCTCGGTTGCTTCGCGGATTTCATCGATCTTGCCGTCGTAATCGCCGACCCCGAGAACCTGCTTGGCCCAGTCGAGCATTTCCTCGTCGACGTAGTCGTCGCCATATTCCCGAACGCGATTCTCGTTTGCCATCGCCAGAAGTGCTTCTTCCAGCGCTTCGTCAGAAACATCAGCGGCCAGCCCATCCAGGCCGGTCTTTTCCGTTTCGTAGTTGGTTTCAGCCGTTTTGAAATCCGAATAGGCGTCGCTCTGAAGAGCAGTTTCAAGCGCCAGTCTTTCGGTTTCAAGAGCGGTCAGCTCGTCATCTGACAATTCAGCCGTATCAAGGCTTTCAAGTTCGGCAAGCCGGTCTTCGAGCTGTTGCGAGGTCAGACCTTCGTAGGCGAAGCCGTCATAGCTGTCCACGTCCTGAAGCAACCCGTCGAACAGCGTGCGCGCGGTCAGGAGGTCCTGTTCGAGGCCTTGCAGATCTGCGGAAAGCCGCTCGAAGGCAAGGCTGTCATTTATATAGGCCTGGATGGCCGCCAGATGCGGGTCGTTGGAATTGATATAGGCGTGGTAATTGCGATTGAGGGAATTCAACCGACCAAGCTTTGCATTGAAGTTCTTCGGTTTGCCTGCAGGGCTTGCCTGCGGGGTCACGGCAATGCTTGCCAGTGTCGCGCGTTCAGCCTTTGGAAGCCGGTGGCTCGCGGTGCCGCTGTTGCCTCTGGAGGCGGTCTGACGCTTGCCGGAGTTCCTTGAATTTTCGGTTCCGAATACGGAATTCAGAAAGCCACCGAGGCCTTTTCCATTTCCGTTGCCGCTGTTCGACTTGGCCTGCTTGGAACCATTGCCGCGGTTGAAGATCCCAAGGCCCTTGTTGCCGTTGCCGTTGGAAGCGGAGTTACCGCCGCGGTTGGAGTTACCGCTATTGCCCTTGTTGCCGGAATTGCCCTTGTTTCCGCCACCATTGCCGCCGGAATTTCCGCCGCCGCCACCACCATTGCCGTTTCCGTTGCCATTCTTGGCGAACGCCTTGTCCACTTGGAAGGAAAGTGAAGGCACATCCGGCGACAGGGAAGGGGCAACGACGAGCGCGGTTGCGCCGAGAAATAAGGTGACGGTTCTGGAGAGAGACATTACGTATCCTGGTCTGAAGCGTGCGAAAAATCGAGCTTTGCGAAAACGCCCGCGGTAACTCCGCAAACGTGCCCGCAGTGTCTGAATGTTCACTTACGACAACCCGTCAGACTTTAATTGGTTTCACTTCCGACAGGAATTTTTCGGCCGTAACACCACTATTCAACTCAGGCGAGCGAGCAGCTGCGGAACCTTGCCGATGTGGTCCAATCGGTAAAAACGGTCATGGCCACGTGGCTCGTCCGCCTCTTCCAGTGCCCAGGTCAGGTCATAGGGCACGTGAGCACCGTATGCTCCTGCGTCCAGCGCCGGCAGGATGTCCGATTTCAGTGAATTGCCGATCATGAGCGCTTCACCCGGGCCGCTGCCGTGACGCGAAAACAGTGAGCGGTATGTCTCGTCGGTCTTTTCCGAGACAATCTCGATTGCGTCGAAATAGACATCGAGGCCGGAGGCCGTCACCTTGCGTTCCTGGTCGAAAAGGTCCCCCTTGGTGATCAGGACCAGCTTGAATGACGCCTTCACCTTTTTCAGCGTTTCTTCGACGTAAGGGAGAGGCTCGACGGGATGGGACATCATCTCTCGCCCGGCTTCCAGAATTTCGGCGATGACATCGGCAGGCACCTGCCTGTCGGTGACCTCGATCGCTGTCTCGATCATGGAAAGGGTAAAGCCCTTAACGCCGTAGCCGTAGTGCAGGACATTGCGTTTTTCCGCAGCCAGCAGCCGCTCGGCCAGGTGATCCTTGTCGGTGTAGTCGCCGAGCAATGAGGCGAACCGTTCTTCCGTCAGCCTGAACACCCGTTCGTTGTGCCAGAGCGTATCGTCTGCGTCGAAGCCGAGTGTCGTGATCTTGGCCATCAGGAAGCCTCCTCGAATTCGGCGGAAAGCTCCAGCCATTCCTCTTCGGTATTGATCAGCTTCTTCTCGCAGAAGGCCCGTTCCTTGGCGAATTTCGCAGCCCGTTCCGGTTCCCTCGTGAAGAATTCAGGATCGGCAAGGGCTTCATCCAGCTTGATGATCTTCTCCTGCAGGCGCTTCATTTCCTTTTCAGCGGCATCGATCTTCTGTCTGAGCGGCTTCAGAAGTTCGCGTTTAACGGCAGCATCGCGGCGTTTTTCTTGCGCATTTGCCTTGTCAGCTTCCGCAGCGGCCTTGTCACGGGCTTTCTGAACCGCTTCAGGGCCCTGCAGGATCAGTCGGCGATAGTCTTCCATGTCGCCGTCATAGGGTTCCACCTTGCCGCCTGCCACCAGCCAAAGCCGGTCGGCGCAAGCCTCGACGAGATGCCTGTCGTGGCTGATCAGCACGACGGCTCCCTGAAAGTCGTTCAACGCCATCACGAGCGCTTCACGGCTGTCGATGTCGAGGTGGTTGGTCGGTTCATCGAGGATCAGCAGATGCGGACCGTCAAATGTCGCCAGCCCCAGGAGGAGGCGGGCTTTTTCACCACCAGACAGGTCTTTCGCGGGCGTGTCCATCCGATCGGTCGGAAGCCCCATGCGTGCGACACGAGCCCGAACCTTTGCCTCCGGGGCATCCAGCATGAGGGCACGCACATGCGCAACGGCGCTTTCAGCGGGCTTGAGCTCGTCAAGCTGGTGCTGCGCGAAGAAGGCGATTTTCAGCTTCGACGCCTTGGTGATCTCACCATCCATGGCGCCAAGGCGTCCGGAAATCAGCTTGGCGAATGTCGACTTGCCGTTGCCGTTGGCGCCCAGCAGCGCAATCCGGTCATCGGTGTCGATATTCAGCGTCAGACGCGACAGGATCCTGGTATCGCCATAGCCCGTTGTCACACCCTCGAGTTTCAGGATGGGCGGTGCCAGCTGGCTGTCCGGATCGGGGAAATGGATCGGCTTGCTGCTCTCATCCGTGAGGGCGGCAATCGGCTGCATCTTTTCAAGCATTTTCAGGCGTGACTGCGCCTGCCGGGCCTTGCTGGCCTTGTAGCGGAACCGGTCGACAAACGTTTGCATGTGCTTGCGCTGGGCGTCCTGCTTTTCCTTTGCCTTTTCGGCAAGGATCATCGCTTCGCGCCGTTGCCTGTCGAAACTGTCATAGCCACCGGAGTAGTAGGTCATCTTGCCCCGGTCGAGATGGACGATGCTGTCGACAGCCTTGTTCAGAAGGTCTCTGTCGTGGGAGATCAGAAGCACCTGATGCGGGTAGCGGGCAACATAGTTTTCCAGCCACATCGTGCCTTCAAGATCGAGATAGTTCGTCGGCTCGTCGAGCAGAAGAAGGTCGGGTTCGGAAAAAAGAACCGCAGCCAGGGCAACGCGCATGCGCCATCCGCCCGAAAACGACGAACACGGCCTTTGCTGCGCGGCGGCATCAAAGCCAAGGCCGGACAGGATCGAGCCTGCCCTGGCTTCAGCCGTGTGGGCGCCGATGTCGGCGAGCCGGGTGTGGATCTCCGCAATCCGGGCCGGGTCTGTCTGTGTTTCGGCTTCTGCCAGCAGCTGGCTGCGTTCCTTGTCCGCGGCCAGCACCACTTCCATCAGGGTTTCTTCCGTCCCCGGGGCTTCCTGTGCGACCTGACCGATGCGCGCGCGCTTCGGGATCTGCACTGAGCCTGTCTCGGTGGAAAGATCCCCGGTGATGATCTTGAACAGCGTTGATTTGCCCGCACCGTTTCGACCGACAAGACCTGTCTTGGCCTTGCCGGGAAGCGTAACGCTGGCTCTGTCGATCAGGAGGCGGTCTCCGATCCGATATGTAAGGTCCGTAATCTGCAACATGAGGCGGATGTTTGGCGGAGCGCCCATGCGGATGCAAGTGGAAAGCTGTTCTTGGGACGATCCGGTGGCGGGCTGTGGCATCGCTGCACCGTTGGCCCGCCGGTTTGAAGATCAAGGTTCCAGGAAATCGAGGATCTCGGCGACTATCCGCCTGTGTTGCTGCTCGCGCTCCCGGGAACCTTTGACACAAACAATTTCATCGCCGGGCTCTTCTTCCTTCAGGATTTCGAAGGCCTTCGGTTTGCACACGCCCATGAAGTCGAAATGCCCGGCATCTTCCAGTTCAAGATGGTGCACCATGTTTGCAGGTAAGGCGGCCGCAAGAGCGCGGGATTCGACTTCCTGGTTCAGCATATCCGCACGTTCTGAACCCAGGACCAGGACCGGAATGTCTATTGCGTGAAGACTTTCTTCTGAAAACAGGGGCGTGCCACCGAGGTCCATGCTGATAACCTTCCTGACGCGGCTATCCTTGCGCGAAACGGATATCTGTTTCCTGTCGGCTGCGGTCTCGGCAACGGACCATCCTGCGAAAACTCCGCACACCACCGGCTGGTTTTCGCCAGTGCAGGTTGCCGTTTGCCGTTCAGTGTCAAACCTGGCACCTGCCAACAGCATCACGGTGTACCCGCCAAGAGAATGCCCCGCCGCGTAGATGCGGTCCGGGTCGATCCGCCTTGAAGTTGCCTCGTCTTCCAGCAGGAAAGTGATCACCCTCGACAGATCCACCGGTCGATCCCAGAGTTCGCGTGCCTGATCCGGATCACGCAGGAACGTACTGGTTCCCGGATGATTGATCATGGCGACCAGGTAACCGCGTCGCGACAACTCTGAACCCAGCCAGGCCTGATTGAACGTGTTGCCATACATTCCATGTGAAAGGACAAGCAGCGGGAAACGTCCGTCCGCTGGTTTGCCGTCTGGATCGGCAGCAGCCATCTGCCAGACCTTGCTCTTGTCTGCCTGGCTGTAGAGCTCAGGTGTCTGTGTCGGATACCAGAGACCTCCGGCTAGAGGACGATCCTGCCGATCGTCCTCGACTGTCAGACTGGTTACACCAGGACCATAGGGGAGGGCTGAAGTGTCCTGTGCCTGTGAAAAGACCGGGTAGATGAGGCCTGCAACAAGGATTGCTGCGCTCAGGAATGCGCGCGTGTAAGAGTGCCGTTCGGCGAGGTGAGGAGACATGGGAAATCCATCTGAAAGTTGCGATGCCCTTCAAATGTCCGCGGGCAGATCTGTTGACAATCGCCGCAGGCTCCCGGTCCTGTCCTCAATCGTGATAAAGGACAGGACGTTCAAACTGCCTCTCAACGCCTACCGGTCATGATCAGCATTCCCGTCTCCTTTCTGCTCGCAGCTGTCTTCCTGTCACTCGGCATCGCTGCACTGAACTGGCGCTCGTTGCCGCCTGTCGCGAGAGGGCTGTTCGTTTGGCTCTTCGGTCTGCTGACGCTGGAAGCTGCCCTCGTGGGCGCGCGCTTCGCCTTCGGGGTTGTCGAAATCCTGACCGTGCAAAGGGTGTTGCCGGTGTGGATAGCACCGTCCGTTTATCTGGCTTTCGTCTCGCTGACTGTTTCGGGGGAAAGAACCCGGCAACTCGTGGCATTGAATTTTGGTGCGGCTGCCATCGTGACAGTTGCAATGCATTTGCCTGTGCCGGTTGCCGGTTACGTCGATGGGCTGATCGGCGCAAGCTACGCGGTCTATGCGCTTGCGCTTGCAAGGCTCTGGAGCCAGGGGCCGGATGTGTTTTGCCAAGCTCCGACGAACAAGAGTGGTCTGCTTCGCAATCTGCTCGGCTTTTCCATATTGATCATGCTGGCAACACTGCTGATCGACGCCTTTGTCGCTTACCTCTTCGCGCAGCAAAGCGAGGTTGCTGCCGCGCTTGCGATTTCGCTGGCAAGCCTGTTCTTTCTGGTCCTCGCAGTCGGAGCAGCCTTAGGTGTTCTGGGTGCCCGCTTCGGGCAGTCAAGGGCAAAGGTTGAAGAGAGCGTTGGAAATGACGCGCAGCGGGTAGAGATTGTCGATGTTGCCCGAGAGGTTCTGGTTGACCAGGAGTTCTTCCGGGATCCATCGCTCACACTTACGCGGCTGGCCCGGCGGGTCGGGGTTCCTGATCGGGATCTATCCAGAGCTGTCAACGCAGTTGAAGGCGTCAATGTCAGCCAGTTTGTCAATCTGGTCCGCCTCGCGGAAGCGGAACGACTGCTGGTCACGACGGATGAACCTGTCGGCCGGATACAGGAGCAGGCCGGCTTTTTGACCCGTTCGAACTTCTACAGGGAATTCCAGAAGGCATATGGCGAAGCGCCAGGCGCTTATCGCAAGAATGCTCAGTCCTCGCTCTGAGCTTTTTCATCTTCTTCCGGAACACTCAGATAGATCTCGGCCAGACCGGCGAGAAGTTCATGGCAGAGGATCACTTCCCGCGTCTGCGGATCCCAGAAGGCGTTTTCCTCGCCGCAGGCGGTCGAGCGGAAGGTGACTGTCTTCGGCAGCTCGTAGAAAGTGTCGAATTCCTTGGCGACCATCTCCACCAGTCCGCTTTCCTTCAGGAAAACGGCCATGGCTTCCAGGTCTCTTGTTGCCGGATCGTGGACGACCTTGATCTTGCCCCCGGGCGTATCGCTGTCCCTCAGATAAGGATCGGTCACGATTTCCCACGAAGCCGAGGCCTGTTCATAGTCGAAGGCGCAACTTTCGATCCGCTCCTCCGGCAACTCCAGGTCTCTGGCAAGATCCAGAAAAGCGTCTTCGTCGGCCCCTACCATCAGGCACAGCATCTTGTAGCCGCGTTGCTGGTCCAGATCGTGCTCATCGTAGAAAACCAGGTCGTCGTAGTCTTCCTCGGCAATCAGGAACCAACCGATCATCGCCTGTGTGAGATAAACATCCATGTCGTCGGTGTCCGCACCGAGCATGGAAACGGTGGCCAGATTGTCGACGGCATCTTCTTCCTGGGCCAGGACGGGAAGTTCCAGTTCCGAGACAAGCATATGTCCGCTCTCGTGGTAGAGCGTGAACAGCGTGTTGCCCGCAACGAAAACGAAGAGCTCTTCCAGCTGTTCCGGCGAAAGGGCGGCAAGTTGCCCTGCCAAAGTGGGGAAAGTTTGCGGGCTTTCGGTCTCATGTGTATTGGCCGCCACCGAAGGCGCGGCAAGGCTGAGCCAGAGCGATGCGACGGCCGCATAAAGCAGCGTCGGCAGGATGGCGAAGAGTTCGACCATGGTGTCATTCCCGAAGAGGAGCGCCGCAAACCGTCCGCTCGACCTTTGCATTTGCGCGCAGACTAGGCAGCCGTTCGTATGTTGGCCAGCACCATATTGAGACACAAACCGGTTACCGACATCAAAATGTCATGACCCGGCCCCCTTGCGGGCGTGACGGCACCCCGTTATTAAGGCCGCGAAATTTTAAAAAATCCGGAACCGGCACTCCGCCGGCCCGCTGCTGAAACGAGAAAGATGAAACCATGGCGATTGAACGCACGTTTTCCATGATCAAGCCGGACGCCACCAAGCGCAACCTGACCGGTGCCATCACCGCCAAGCTTGAAGAAGCCGGCCTGCGCGTCGTTGCTTCCAAGCGCGTTTGGATGTCCCTGCGCGAAGCTGAAGCTTTCTATGCGGTTCACAAGGAACGTCCGTTCTTCGGCGAACTGACCGAATTCATGTCCTCTGGCCCGACCGTCGTTCAGGTTCTGGAAGGTGAAAATGCCATTGCCAAGAACCGTGAAGTCATGGGTGCAACCAACCCGGCTGACGCTGCAGAAGGCACGATCCGCAAGTCCTATGCCCTGTCCATCGGCGAAAACTCCGTACACGGTTCCGATGCAGCTGAAACCGCTGCTGAAGAAATCGCGTTCTGGTTCTCCGGTGTTGAACTCGTCGGCTAACCTGCGGACAATGAGTTGACTGAAAAGCCGGTCCCGTCGGGGCCGGCTTTTTCTGTTTGTGCCACTTCCCAGCCGTTACATCGCGTTACACTTTGATGCGATTGTCTGACAGCGTTCTGCTTCCAAAGGCCTCATACTCAATTCGTGGGCGAAGAGATCGGGAGAGAGCGATGCGCATATCCATAGCGCTGGCCGGAGTGCTGATTGCAGCACCGGTTGCCGCGCATGACAGCATGGCGCCACTGGAAGGTGAACAAGCCGTCGAGCAGACGCATGTTATGGAGGAAATCTGGAACCTCTTGCTGCCGAAGGCCGAAGCGTCGGCAGACATTTCAGTCGACAGCAACTATCGCCATATTCATGCCGACGGCTATCCGGTGAAACCACCCGGAAAATTTCCCAACCGCGGGAACCCGCATTCCATTTCGAAAAAGAACTACAATCTGAAGGTCCCTCTGGTGCCGCACAAGAACTCCAGCGCAACCAGGGCGCAGGGGGCGGTTTTTGGCATTGCGGTAAACGGTGTGGTCATGGACCCTGGCACGGCGGAGTTCTGGCAAAACGACCGGCGGTCGGGATGGAACTACGAAGCGCTGGGCGGTGCTTGCAAGCTGGGCCTTGACCGGTACAACGCCCATGTCCAACCGGATGGCACCTACCATTATCATGGCATTCCGACCGGCGTCATGACCTCCAAGGATGGCAGGTCAGTGCCCGCCTTGTTGGGGTTTGCCGCGGACGGCTTTCCCATCTACGGCCCTTACGGCTATTCCGACCCAAAGCGGAATTCGGGTCTCAAGAAGCTGAACAGCAGCTACAGGGTGAAGAAAGGCAATCGGCCGGGCGGACCGGGCGGGCCGGGCGGGCGCTACAACGGCAAGTTCACACAGGATTGGGCCTATGTTGCCGGCGCCGGCGATCTTGACCAGTGCAACGGGCGTTTTGCGGTAACGCCGGAATATCCGGACGGCACGTATCACTATGTGCTGACAGATGCATTTCCTTTCATTCCGCGCTGTTGGATGGGCACCCCCGACAGCAGCTTCATGCGCTTGAAGCGCGGTGGTATGAGAGGCGAGATCCAGAACGAGAGCGATCTTCCCACGGTCGATTTTGCGGCGCTGTCGGACAATCGCGAGGCTGCCGTCGCGCTTGTTCAGGCGCAGGGCGGACACCCGCCACGTTTTCTGCATGGAGGTCGCCCACCGCCCCCGGGCCTTGGGTCCGGCCACGGACCAGGCTTTGGCCCGCGCAACGGAGGTCCTCCACCCGGCGGAAGGCCGGAAGCCGGGCGTGGGGGGAGGTCTCCCTGCAGCGGCAGCTGAACGGAAAAAGTGCGTGACAACCACGCACTTTTTTTGGAAATGAAACATTCAAAAATTCGAAACTTGGAAAGAAAGGAAGTCACATGAAATCGATCACGCTCGGAGCTGCCCTCATTCTGGCAACCGTCGGCACATGTTTTGCCGCAGAAGGGCCTGGGGCGCATTTCATCGAAAACTGGGATCTGAATGGTGACGGTGCAGTGACCACTGAAGAAGCGCGGGAACGGCGCGGCAATGTCTTTGCCAGTTTCGACGCCAACGACGATGGTTTTCTGGATGCGGAAGAATATGTCCTCTTCGATGAGGCAAGGGCCCAGGATCAGGCAAAGAATGAGCCCAAGGGAATGGGGAAAGGTGCAAGAAACCCGGCAAACGGCATGCGCCTTGAAGTCAATGACACCGACGGCGACGGCAAGGTTTCCGAAGCTGAGTTTCTCGACAACGCAGCCTCCTGGATCGAATTGATCGACCGCAACGGCGACGGGGTCGTCACAGTTGCGGATTTCGGCCCACGCGGGTGAAACGAACCACCCGGATAATGGGTAAAAGCGGCCATCCGACTTGACAGGTGGCCGCGCTGGGGGAACCTTGCCGGGCTCATGTTCGAGGAATTCAGTAAGGCATCATGACCCAGCAGCCGCCCAAGAGCACCTTTTCCGCCTGTCCGCACGATTGTCCGTCGACCTGCGCGCTGGAGGTGCATTTTTATCCGCATGGCGACGTTCGCCGGCTGAATGGTGCCAAGGACAATGCCTATACCGCAGGCGTTATCTGCGCCAAGGTCGCGCGTTATCCCGAACGGCTTTACCACCCGGACCGGCTATTGAAGCCGCTGCGGCGCACCGGCAAGAAAGGTGAAGGCCGTTTCGAGGAAATCTCCTGGGATGCGGCGCTGGATCTGATCGCCGAAAAGTTCCTGGCTGCCGAAGCCGAATTCGGAGCCGAAAGCGTCTGGCCCTATCACTATGCCGGTACGATGGGGATGGTACAGCGGGACAGTATCCACCGCCTGCGTCATACCAAGGGCTACTCACGTCAGTTCGACAGCTTCTGCACCAACATGGCCTGGACAGGCTATGTCGCCGGCACCGGCAAGTTGGCCGGACCCGATCCGCGTGAAATGGCGGTTTCCGACCAGATCGTCATCTGGGGCACAAATCCGGTTGCGACCCAGGTCAATGTGATGACCCATGCCATTGCCGCCCGCAAGAAACGTGGCGCGCGCATTATTGTTGTTGACGTCTATGAGACCGAGACGATGAAGCAGGCGGACATCGGTATCATCCTGAAACCCGGCACGGATGCCGCGCTTGCCTGCGCTGTCATGCATGTGCTCTTCCGCGACGGCCATGCCGACCGGGACTACCTGGAAACCTACACGGATTGTCCAGCCGAGCTGGAAGCGCATCTGAAAACGAAGACACCGGAGTGGGCTGCTTCGATCACGGGGCTGGATGTCTCAAGGATCGAGGAGCTGGCGCAGCTGATCGGTTCGGTCAAGAAAACCTATTTCCGGCTCGGCTACGGCTTCACCCGGTCCCGCAATGGCGCCGTTGGCATGCATGCTGCCAGTTCCATTGCCGCTGTCACCGGCTGCTGGAAGGAAGAGGGCGGCGGCGCCTTCCACAACAACGGTGCGATCTATCAGCTCAACAAGGAAATGATCGAAGCCGGTTCGCTGAAGGACCCGGCCGTGCGTGCCCTCGACCAGAGCCTTGTCGGCCGGATTCTGACCGGCGACGAGGCGGCGTTGCTTGGTGGTCCGCCTGTGAAGGCGATGCTGATTCAGAATACCAACCCGGTTTCCGTGGCACCTGAGCAGGACCTGATAAAGCAGGGGTTCGCTCGCGAGGACCTCTTCACCGTTGTCCATGAGCATTTCATGACAGAGACCGCGCAGATGGCAGACATTGTGCTGCCGGCAACCCAGTTTCTGGAACATGACGACCTTTATAAAGGCGGCGGACACCAGTATCTGATGCTGGGTCCCAAAGCTGTTGAGCCGCCGGAAGGTCCTAGGGAAAATATATTTGTTATCAACGAGATCGCCAGGCGCGTTGACTCAAAATCTCATCCCGGATTCGATATGAGCGCGCGCGACCATATCGACTGGCTGTTGCGCAATTCCAACTATGGAACGCTCACAGACCTTCAAGCTGGAAAGTGGATCGATCTGCAGCCTGATTTCGAAACGGCGCACTATCTCAACGGTTTCGGTCACGCAGACGGCAAGTTCCACTTCAAGGCTGACTGGGGGCGTTCGTCTGCTCCCAACAAGCCGGAAGACGGCACGATTTTCGGCCCCTGGCAGACGATGCCGGAGTTGCCGGATCAATGGGACAGCATCGAACTTGCCGACGAGCAGCATCCGTTCCGACTGGTGACATCGCCAGCTCGCTCTTTCCTGAATTCCACGTTCAACGAGACCGACAGCTCGAAGAAGAAGGAAGGCCGACCGGAGGTCTGGTTGCGTCCGGAAGAGGCAGAGCGTTTCGGCATCGAAGACGGTGCCAAGGTGAAGATGGGCAACCGGCGCGGTGTCGTGACACTTCATGCGCGATATGTTGCGACCGTCGCGCCTGGAACCGTGATTTCGGAGGGGATCTGGCCGAACGATGCATTCGAGGACGGCCGCGGCATCAACACGCTCACCGGGGCCGACCCAGTGGCGCCCTATGGCGGCGCGGCGTTTCACGACACGGCCGTGTGGGTGAGGGCCGTCTGACGCTGACTGCCGGTTTGTAAGGTAATAGCGGCCCATCCTTCGAGATGCGAGCGAACTCTCTCCTCAGGATGAGGCGGACGTGCATTCAGGCACAAGCAGAGCAACACACTCATCCTCATTCTGAGGAGGTGCGAAGCACCGTCTCGGAGGATGGGCCACTTGCTCCATAGCCTCTCAAATTCAGAAAAGAAAAGGCGGTGCATCGCCCGTCCGATGTCACCGCCTGCCTCGGGAAAGTCTGGTCATGGGTCCGGCTTGGGGCTTCCGAACGTCAGGCCTGGCTTTCCGAGGATTGGGAAACGGGTGTGGCCAGCTTGCCTTCTTCCGCCTTGTAGAAATACTGGCTTGAGACCAGCCAGCCCTTGAGCGGTCGCAGCATAGGAATGCAGGTCACCAGGATCAGCGGCAGGGTCGTTACCAGATGCACCCAGTAGGGAGCGGTGAAGGCGATTTCGAGCCAGATCGCAAAGGCGACTGCGGGAATGCAGCCGAAGCAGATCACGAAAAACGCAGGTCCGTCCGCAGGGTCGGCAAAGCTGTAATCAAGTCCGCAGTGGTCGCATTTGGGCTTCAGCTTCAGGAAGCCGTCGAAGATGGAGCCTTCGCCGCAACGCGGGCAGCGGCCCTTGATGCCGGTGCGGATCGGCGGAATTTGCGGCCAGCTTTGTGGAGTGGTCATGGAACACCTTTTCCTGCGAGAGGTCTTCCGGTTCGAGCCGGAGACGTTAATCCAGTCAATATTTGAATGAATGGATATGTTTGCAGTCAAAGATAAAGCAAATTGTTTGCATGGCAAGCCAATCGCCTGCGGCAGATTGGCAGACGTATGTGTGCAGTCTTTTCCTTTTCGTTCAGAAGTAGGTGGAGGTTTTGTCCGGCGTTGACGCCAATGCCTCGGAAATGACCCTGAACGCGCTATCGATCTGACCGCGATCATGTGGTCCGCCCAGGCAGAGCCTCACGGATTCATCCGCCTTTCCGGCGATCGTGAAGGCGTCGCTTTCCACAACGCCGACAGCCTGGTTCCTCATCTGGCTGACAAAGGCCGGACGAGACCAGCCTTCCGGCAAGGCAAGCCAGATATGAAATCCGTCAGGGTCGGCTTCAAACTTCTGGCTTTTCAGATAGCGGGCGGCCAGGTCCTGCCGGGCCGCGCTTTCGCTTCGGATGTGCCGAAGCAGGGCTCTGGCAGTGCCGTCTTCGATCCAGCGCGTGGCCAGGGCTGTCGTGAGCGGGGAAATCATGACGCTGGACGTGCGCTGTGAACGAGCGAACTGCCATGCAGCGCTCCGGTCCGGGGCAAGGACGTGGGCCAGCCGGAGACCGGCTCCAACGCTTTTCGAAAGAGAGCCGAGGTACCAGGTGATGTCCGGAGCAAGAGCGGCTATCGGCGGGACCTGCTTGCGGCTGAGCTGGCCGTAGGGATCATCCTCCAGGATCGGCACGCCGTGGCGCTGCGCGACGGCGGCAAGGTCGCGGCGCCGCTGCTCGGAGAGGGTGCGAGTGGTCGGGTTGTGCAGGGTGGGATTGAGGTAGAGTGCCTTCAGGCGACCGTCGAGACAGGCTTTGCGAAAGGCCTCCGGATCAATGCCTTCTTCGTCGCTCGGCAAGCCACAAAGCTCCAGTCTGAGTTGTCCGCAGATGGAGCGGATCCCGGGATAGGTGACGGCTTCGCATGCGATCCTGTCACCCGGCTCGCACAGCGTTGCAAGAATGCCGGCAAGGGCTGCCTGAGCGCCGGGAGCAAACAGAATATCTTCCGGGTCGGGTTTGAGGCCAACTCCGGCAAGCCAGCGTGCTGCAGCCTGGCGGTCCGGATCTTTTTCAGAAATTGTCTGATATCGAAGCAGCGGAATGAGGTCGGCCGAAAGTGCGCCGAGCCCCTCTTTCATACGGGCAATCAGGCCGGGGTCACTGACTTCCGGCGGCAGGTTCATGGAAAAGTCCGGAGGTGACAGCCGCTTGGCATCACGTGTTGCAACGCCGCCGCCCAGCACGCTGTCGGGGCCGGTGACGAATGTGCCGCTGCCAACCATGGACGAGATAGCGCCACGCCTGCGGGCTTCGGTGTAACCGCGTGCAACGGTGGTGAAGTCAAGCCCGAGCCGGGCTGCCAACTGGCGCTGCGCAGGAAGCCGGTCTCCAGGCGAAAGGCGTCCGGTGCGAATATCTTCTTCAATGGCGTCCGCGATCGCGGCATAGCGCGGAGCACTGCTGGCGGAAAGGTCCGGACACCATTCGGTCATGAAGAATTGCTTTCAAATTGACTGGATATTGACTGTATACAGAGGTCGTGCCGGATTGTCATCAATCATTCGCTTCGGGGTGGGGCACCCAATGGAACCTGCGAACAATGGACGGCTGGCGAACAGCGCGCGTGCTGAACGGTCTTTGTTTTCAGAAAGATGTGGTCGTGGCGAACGCATGGCAGCGAGCTGGCAGCAGGGCCCTCTCGAAGTAAGCTGGATTTATCCTCGGTCCAGAACCTCGACGGCCAGCACTGTCGGCAAATGGCGGGCAATTTCCTGCCAGGTTTCACCTTCATCCAGGCTGGCGAAAACCGAGCCTGAGTTTGTGCCGAAGTAGAGCCCGGCGGGGTCTCGTGTGTCGCCGCCCATCGCCTGACGCAGAACCGTGAAGAAGCAGGCTTCCTGCGGAAGGCCCTCACGCTTGTCCCGCCAGGTTCGGCCACCGTCTTCGGACTTCCAGACGGCTGCCGCCGCACCGGGGGGAAACCGGCCTTCGGTGTCTCCGTTCAGCGGGAGCGTCCAGATGGTGTCAGGATCTCGCGGATGAACGCGGATCGGGAAGCCGAAGGTGGAGGGCAGGCCGTCGGTGATGTTGTCCCAGTTGAGCCCGCCGTCTGCGGATCGCCAGACGCCGTGGTGGTTCTGCTGATAAAGCAGGTCATTGTCGCCAGGTGCACGCATCATGTTGTGAACGCAATGGCCGGTCTCGCCGTCGCGCGGGGAGGCAGGGTGATCATGTCCCTCACAGGCGGCCGCGTTGGACAGCCGGTTGCGTCGCTCCCAGGTCATGCCGCCATCTTCGCTGGCGAAAACGCCTGCGGCAGAAATGCCTATCCAGAGCTTTTCCGGATTGTCCGGGTCGGAAACGATCGTGTGCAGCACAAGGCCGGCCGCACCCGGGTTCCAGCTGTCTGCGGACGGATGATTGGCGAGCCCTTCCAGATGCGCGAAGCTCTTGCCGCCATCCCGGCTGGCGAGAAATCTTGCGGGCTTGGTGCCGGCGTAGAGCGTGCCGTGGGCGTACCCGAGCGACCAGATTTGCGAAAAGTCGTCCGCAAAAGGCAGGTCCTGAGGTGTCCAATTCAGAAACTTGGCCGTCTCGGGGTCATTGGCTGCCCAGTCGTCGAGCGTCCCTTTGGTTAGTCGGGTGACCTCCCATGTCTCGCCGCCGTCGACAGAACGCCAGACGCCCGCGCCGGACCATTCGCCGCCGCCGCCGGCCCAGATCGTGCCGCTTTCCGGATCGCCGATCACGTGATTGATCGGCCAGCCATCGCAGAAAGGTCCCTTTACCTTCCAGCCTCCACGGTCGCTTCCACCGTTCAGCAGGAACGCTCCCTTGGTGGTCCCGACAAGCACCGTTACGCCCGAAGTCATGGTTTGCCTCCTCCAGAAACCGGTCGAGCTTAACACGAGTTTTGTTGGTTGCAGATGGGCTTCGTTACTCCTTTACGGCGTGATGCGGCCTAAAGGAAAAGAGCCTCCTAACTGGTTCTGTTGGTCTCGAGGAACTGGATCTTCTCGCGGTACCAGTGAAGCGGTAGACAGTGGGAGCCTGCCGGTAGCAAACTGCCGGCACATGCTAGCCATGGCCTTTCCGGAGATGATCATGCCTGAAGACCTTAGCCATTGGACCGCGCGTCCCCGGCCGGAGCACAAGCCGATTGAGGGCCGTTACGTTGTTCTGGAGCCGCTTGACCCGGTGCGTCACACGTCCGGACTATTTGAAGCTTCCGATGTGCCGGACGGCGATCAGAAATTCCGCTGGCTGCCTGAGTATCCACCGGAAACGGAAGCCGCTTTCCGTGGGTGGGTGGAAAAGGCTGCAGCCAGCAAGGATCCGCTCTTTTTTGTCATCGTGGACAAGGAAACCGGTAAAGTTGCCGGGCGGCAGACGCTTATGCGGATCGACGAGGCCAACGGTGTCATCGAAATTGGCAATATCTATTGGGGACCGCTGATCTCTCGCAAACGCGGGGCGACCGAAGCCCTCTATCTGTTCATGAAATATGTGTTCGATGATCTCGGTTATCGGCGTTTCGAATGGAAGTGCAACAACGACAACATTCCGTCCAGACAGGCCGCCTTGCGTTTCGGTTTCAGCGAGGAGGGCGTCTTCCGGCAGCATCTTGTCGTCAAGGGTCTCAATCGCGATACGGCGTGGTTCTCCATGATCGACAAGGAATGGCCGGCGCTGAAAAAGGGCTATGAAGCCTGGTTGGCCGCGGAGAATTTCGAGCCATCCGGAGAGCAGAAGCGCAAACTTGGCGCGTGTCTTGCGGATGCTGCAAAGAGCGGTCAATCATGAGCGATCGGCGCCAGCCGGATTCGCCAGACGAGACCTTTCGATGAACTCCAGACATATCGGCATCTTGCAGCCCGGGCATGCCCCCGACGAACTGGCACAGGAATTGGGCGACTACGATGCATGCTTTCGGCAGTTGCTGGCCGGTCGCGGGTTTTCCTTCACGACCTATGATGTCGAGGCGGGCCAGTTCCCCGATGGGCCGGAAGCAGCGGATTCCTGGTTGATAACCGGGTCCCGCCACGGAGCCTACGAAGACCACGACTGGATTCCGCAGCTTGAGGATCTTATCCGCGCTATTCACCAGAGCGAGCGCCCTCTGATCGGTGTTTGCTTCGGTCACCAGATCATTGCTCAGGCCCTTGGTGGCCAGGTGGAGAGGTCGCCCAGGGGATTTACCGCCGGACCGGAAACATATCGCGGTTTCGGTCACGAAAAACTGGTGCTCAATGCCTGGCATCAGGACCAAGTCACAATGGCGCCCAAGGGGCTTGAAGTTGTTGCAAGCAGTTCAGGTTGCCCGATTGCAGGGCTTCATCTGCCTGGCCGGATCCTGACATGCCAGCCGCATCCGGAAATAGATCCGGACTACCTTGCGGGCATTGTGAAGCTGCGCGGATATGTTTTGAACGACACGCAGCGCGCTGATCTGCCGAAACGGATCGAGACCATGCCTCTTGATGCGAACAAGGCGGCAGATCTCTTTGCAATGTTCCTGTCGGGCGAAGATCTCGGGATGCTGTTGCCAGGTAACGCCGAAGCCTGATCTGCAGTGCCAACCATGCCCGGTCAATAGCAATGCTCGAATTCGCGTAGGTAGAATTTTATTTCGATATAGACACCAAATTGAACTTCTCGCGCTTGCAGGTGTTCAAGGGCGTGGCGGGTCTGCGATCCGCACATCATTTCAATCAAATGCGTTCCTGGAAGAGCACCAGACATCCGTCGGTGCTCTATGACCACACCTACATGGCTATACCTATGTCATCATGAAGTCTGGCTTCGTCGGTACGGCACTCACCGTTGCGCCTGACCTCACGCTCGCTCAACCAGAAGGTCCGGTCTCCGGCTTCTATACGTTGTATGAACTGGCCTTGAGCGATTGGGAGCAGGCTGTCGGCCAGACATGTCCCGGTCTCGTAGGTGTACAGAAAATCCTACGCTTTGCTCTCTGACGAAAAAGGCAATCGACTGTCTCCTGTCGATTGCCTTTGTTTTTCCGAGCCAACCGCTCGAAGGTCAGTGGCTCTTTGCGGCTGACTTGCCTCTGACGAGCCGCCAGACCGGCAGGATCACCTTGCTGGTGACCGGGATCAGCAGCATGCCGAGTGCAAGGCCGAACAGACCGTCCAGGCTTGCCGTTACCACCCATGTGAGGAAGCCTTGAGCGACCTGTACCGAATGAGCGACGTTGTGGGCAATGTCGTGGATGATGCCGTAGATCTGACCGAAGCCCAGAACGTCCATACCATGCAGCACGATGGAGCCACCGACCCAAAGCATGGCGGCGGTGCCAACTGTCATCAGCAGTTTCATGAAGCCGGGCATGGCTTTCACAATGCCGTGGCCAATGGCGCGGGTCAGCGACAGGCGGCCTCTGCGCGTCAGCATCAGGCCAAAGTCGTCTGCCTTTACCAGCAAGGCAACGGAGCCATAAACGAGAACGGTGATGCCGATTGCGACCACTGCGAGCGTGGCGGCTTCCATCCAGATGGTGCTTTCTGGAATCTCGGCGAGGGCGATCGTCATGATTTCCGCCGACAGGATGAAGTCGGTCTTGATGGCGCCGGAAACCTTCTGTTCTTCCAGATGCAACGGGTCGGCAACGAAGCCTTCCGGCTCGTCGGCGTCATGATGATGCGGCTTGAAGATGTGATAGATCTTTTCCGCCCCCTCAAAACACAGGTAGGCGCCACCCAGCATCAGCAACGGTGTGATGATACCTGGTAGAAACTCATTGAGTATGAGGCCGGCAGGAAGCAGGAAGATCAGCTTGTTCTTTATTGATCCCTTCGCGATCCGCCAGACGATCGGAATTTCGCGTGCAGGGGAAAATCCGGCGACGTATTTCGGAGTGACGGCTGCGTCGTCGATTACGGCTCCCGCCGCCTTCGCGCCCGCCTTGGCCGCCTGGCCGATCACGTCATCCGCGGAGGCCGCGGCAATCTTGGCAATTGCGGCAACGTCGTCGAGAAGGGCAAGCAATCCGCTCATGGCAGCTCCAGGTCTGTGTCCGTCCGGGGCAAGGATATAGCGTGTTGCCGTGTGAGGGGCCAGTAAAGTGACCCCATATTCCTTAATCAGATTGCACCGGATCGAATTGGCCTGACGTTGGTTAGGCCATCGCCGCCAGTGTCGTGCTTTCCTGTGGAAATGCCGTGAAGGCCTCCGCAGACTTGCGGCGTTGCTTCGGCATCGGGTCTGGAACGGCAGACAACAATCGGCGCGTGTACGGGTGCTGCGGGTTTTTCAGAAGCTGTTCGGTTGGACCGGTTTCGACAATCTCGCCCTTGTACATCACGGCAATGCGGTGACTGACCCGCTCCACCACGCCGATATCGTGTGAAATGAACAGGAACGAAAGACCTTCCGTACGTTGCAGTTCCAGCATGAGATCAGTGATCTGCCGGGCAATGGAAACATCCAGCGCGGAAACCGCTTCGTCCGCGATGATGAGTTTCGGTTCCACCGACAAGGCACGCGCAATGCACAGACGCTGACGTTGTCCGCCGGAGAACTGGTGCACGAAGCGATTGATGGCATCGCGCTCCAGTCCAACCCTTTCAACCAGATCCGCTGCGAGTTCCTTCTGGTTCTTACGCGAGACAAGGCCGTGGATTCGCGCCGGCTCCGTGATCAGCTCATGCACCGGAAGCCGCGGATTGAGGCTCGCGTAGGGGTCCTGAAACACCATCTGCATGTCCTTCCGCGTCTCGCGGAGCGCCTGCGGGGAGGAGCTGTTCAGAACATTGCCGTCAAGCCGGACAGATCCGCTTTCAGGTTCGATCAGGTGCAGAATGGACCGCGCCAGGGTCGACTTGCCGCAACCGGATTCGCCCACAAGCCCAAGCGTCTCGCCACGCGCAACCTTCAGCGAAACGCGGTTCACGGCCAGAACGCCGCCGGATTTCCTTGAAAACAGACCGGATTTGCCGGCAAATCGTGTCGACAGTTGCTCAACATCCAGCACTGTCTCGGTCCCGGCCTGCTGCGTGCTGGTTCCGGAACCCGGTTTCGGCGTTGCCGCCATCAGCGCCTTTGTGTAGGCGGCCTTCGGTCGTTCGAAGAGATCGTGAACGCTGGCTTCTTCCATCTTTTCGCCGTTGCGAAGCACGACGACCCGGTCGGCAATCTCGGCAACGACGCCCATGTCGTGGGTGATGAACAGAACGCCCATGCCGATTTCGGCCTGAAGGTTCCTGATGAGCGTCAGGATCTCCGCCTGGGTGGTGACATCCAGAGCCGTTGTCGGTTCATCGCAGATCAGCAGTTTGGGTCTGCAGGCGAGCGCCATTGCAATCATCACCCGCTGACGCAGGCCGCCGGAAAGTTCGTGCGGATATTGCTGCAGCCGCCGCGCCGGATCCGGAATGCGCACCTGATCGAGGGCTTCTTCCGCGGCTTGCATCGCCTTGCGTCTGTCGAGCTTCCGGTGGCGGATGAAGACCTCGCCAACCTGGTCGCCGATTTTCAGAACCGGGTTGAGAGAAGTCATCGGCTCCTGAAAGACCATGGAAATGGCATTGCCGCGCAAAGCTGTCAGCTGTGCAGCCGACAGGCTTCGCAGGTCGTGGGAGCTCGCGCCGTCATTCAGGACGATGCGGCCTCCACCAATCGTTCCGCCTTCTCGTTCGATCAGCCGCAGGATGG
Organism: Labrenzia sp. THAF191a; assembly: GCF_009363335.1. Taxonomy (GTDB): domain Bacteria; phylum Pseudomonadota; class Alphaproteobacteria; order Rhizobiales; family Stappiaceae; genus Roseibium; species Roseibium algicola. The sequence goes on along the minus strand of NZ_CP045333.1, from coordinate 5,002,731 downwards.
AAAGTGCCGTGGCCGATTTGCCGGAACCGGACTCTCCGACCAGGGCAAGTGTTTCCCGCGCATGAATTGCAAAGGAAATTCCCTTCACGGCTTCATGGGCACCGAAAGAAATCCTGAGGTCCTGAACGTCCAGTACCGGCTGGGTCATTTGAGGTCTCCGCGGCGTCTTGCGGCAAATTCCGGATGCTGGTTGAAGTCTGGTAAAGGCGGTGTCCAGCGGTCGGCATGAGGCTTGAACGAATGGGCAATCGGGTCGAGGCCCTGCACCTGCCAGGAGACGGTTTCGCCAAGCTCAAGCAAACCGAAGGCACCGGCAGGTTCGCCCCTGGTGGTGAAGCTTTCGGTGAGCGACTGCTGTGTCAGATGGGTAATGCCGTCCACCGTGGTGATTGTGTTCCAGTGAACGTGGCCGGACAGGCAAACCACCGGATGCCGGGACTGCGCCAGTGCAGCGCGGGCACGTTCTGCCATCGGGTAGGTCGAAGCTGACGGATTGCGTTCGAAGTAGTAGTTGCCGATCTGGCCATGACCGGAAACGGGAACGTGACTGAGCACCAGAAGAGGCTTGTCCGTGTTCTGTGCAACGCGTGACAGCCACAAGAGATCGGCCTCATGCAGAATGAATCCTGAATGCTCCGGCGTCCGATGGATCTTGCTGTCTGCGCGCCAAAGCGCAATTCTCCAGTCACCTGCATCGAAGGTCGCGTTGGCGAGGGACTGACCGAGGATTTCCTCGTTGTCCGAAACATCCAGGTGATCGCGGTCGTGATTGCCGTTGATGTGGTGGACCGGAGCATTGACGGCCTTGAAGGCCTCTGCGACTTCGCGTTCCAGCTGAAGGTCCGTGTCGCGGTCCATATCGGAAATCCGATCGCCCAGGTCGACGACGAAATCGGGGGCGGCATCGTTGGCGAAACGGGCAAACTCGGCCATCAGGTCGAGGGCAGTGTCACCGCGCTTGGTCGCGGAAGGTTTGCCGTGGTGGATGTCGGCGACAACAGCAATGCGTACGGACACGTTGAATTTCCTGAAATGATCAAAGGGTAGGGAAAGCGCCGCCGGAGTACCGGCGGCGCTTTATTTGCTTAGTTGAACGAAATGGAGCCGGCTCGGAAGTCGAGCACGTAGGGAATGTGACCCGGCTTGGGAGCCCAGTTGACGTTGGTCTTCATCGCCCAGCTTTCATAGGGGCGATACAGCGGCAGTACCGGCGGATCCTGCTTGATGCGCTCCATCAGCTCCGCATAGGCCGCGCGACGCAACTCGACATCACCGTTAAAGCGGAACTGCTCCCAGCTCTTGGCGTAGTCTTCGTCCGTGTTGAAACGGCCTTCGGATTCAGACGGACCATTCGGAGCCCACATGACGCCGAAGCTGCCGAACGGGTCGGCGAAATACATCGGGTTGGACCAGTTGCGGGTCATCATGTCCGGGGAGTTGCCGCTCCATTTGTCCTGGACGTTGACCTTGCCCTTGATACCGACTTCCGCCCACATCTCCATGATGGCCTGGGCCGCCAGAAGGCCGTTGGTGTAGTAGCCGGGAGCGGTGTCGTAGGTGATTTCGAAACCGTCGTAGCCAGCTTCCTTAAGCAGTTCCCTGGCTTTCTCCGGATTGTATTCGAAGGTGGTCAGTTCCGGCTGGTACAGTTCGCCGAATTCCGCAAGCGTGTGCGTGGACGGTACCACGGCCTTGCCACCCCACAGGGCTTCGTTCAGCGTGTCACGGTCGATGGCGAGTGACAGGGCCTGACGGATACGGGCATCCTTCAGTTTCGGATGGTTCACATTCATGATCATGACGTGGAAGAGGGCAGTGGCGCTGCCGGCGGCCTTCATGTCCGGATCGTTCTCGATCAGCTGAAGCTGGTCAGGTGCGATGTTGGTGACGATGTCGGCTTCACCGGTTTTCAGGGCCGTGATGCGTGAAGCCGTCTCCGGCATATGCCGGACAGTGACCTTGTCGAGCGGTGCCTTTTCGCCCCAGAAGTCGTCAAAACGTTCCCAGACGACGGTTTCGCCCGGTACGAATTCGGCAACCTTGTATGGGCCTGTGCCGACCGGCTTCAGGGAAAAGGCTTCAAAGTCGTCATGCTCAAGCTTGTCCGGGGCGCCTGCAAGGCTCTTGGTGTAAGCTTCCGGAATGATCATGACCTGCTGCAGGTTCAGCAGTGTTTCCCAAAGCGGCTCCGGGCGCTTTGCATGGATGCGCACGGTGAGATCGTCGACCTTCTCGGCCTTCTCGAAGTTTTCAAGACGGTCGCGGGCACGCACCTGATAGGGTGGGAAGTCGGCCTGATACATCCGGTTCAGCGAGAAAACGACGTCGTCGGCGGTCATGTCGGCGCCATTGTGGAACTTCACGCCTTCACGCAGTTTCAGTTCCATGATCGTCGGTTCGACAAGTTTCCACTCTGTCGCGAGGCCCGGCTGCCATTCAGTGTCGGTGGTGTCGTGGTTCTTTGCGATCAGCGTATCGAAGGCGTTGTAGTAGAACTGTGAGCCGACATTCGAGTGATCGCGGCCCGGATCGAGGTAGCTGGACACGTTGGCTGCACCAACGGTGAGTTCTGTTGCGAAGGCACTTGTCGCCATGAGCGAAGCAAGAGCGGTGGTTGCCAGTAGTTTGGTCATATCGAGCCTCCAAGGCTGCTAGGGTGAAGCGTTGGCCGTTCCGGCTTCTGTGGTTGGGGTCGGTCAGCGGGACCTGAGACGGACATCCGCCTTGTCGCGCAGCCAGTCACCAAGGATCTGGACTGCGAATGTGAGGAGCAGGATCACCATCGCGGGGGCGAGAACGATCCAGGGGGCCGTCGGCAAGTAGTCGCGGCCGATGCCGACCATCGATCCGAGCGTTGCGGTTGGCGGTTGAACGCCGAGACCGAGGAAGGACAGGGTCGATTCCAGGATGACGATGTTGGAAAAGTTCAGCGTGAACTGGACGACGATCGGCGAAACGACATTGGGCAGGATGTGCCTGACTGCAATCCGGAACGGCGTGGCACCTGCCGCACGTGCCGCTTCGACAAAGGGCATCTGGATCAGCTTCTTCACTTCACCGCGTACGATCCGCGTGTATTGCTCCCAGCCGTAGACGCCGAGCACGAGGATCATTACGTCCAGGGATGAGCCCATGACTGCCAGAATGAGAAGGGCAATCAAGGTGAAGGGAATGGCGATCTGCGCGTCGACCAGGCCCATGATGACCTCTTCGAAGACACCGCCGATGATGCCCGCCATCAGACCCAATGTACCGCCGATCAGAAGACCTATGACGGCTCCCGCAAGGGCGAGTGCGAAGGTCAGCCGCAGGCCGTAGATGCAGCGTGAGAAGATGTCCCGGCCGAGTTCGTCGGTGCCGAAATAGAAGCCGTCCTTGTAGCGTTCGAACCCGATTGGCGGACGCAGCCGGGAAATGAGACTTTGGGCATTCGGGTCGAAGGGGGCAACCCAGGGGGCGGCGAGTGCCGTCAAGATCAGGATCAGACCGATGAGAAGCGCGATCCGGACAATCCAGTTCGCATCCGACCAGATCGGAATGCGGAATGTTCTTGTGCCGGTATTACGCGGCGAAGACAGGTTGTGCGTTGCGTCGGTCATGCGCTTATCCCTTGGCAAGGCGGATGCGCGGATCCGCGAAGGCGTAGGCGATGTCGACCACAGCGTTGATCACGATGACCGCGACAGCGACGGACAGGACACCGAACTGGAGGACAGGGTAGTCACGCAGGATGGCGGACCGGACGAGGAGGTCGCCGATACCGGGCCATGCGAAGATCGATTCCACGACAACGCTACCCGCCGCTGCGAGGCTGGCGATCTGTAGTCCGACCACGGAAAGCAGCGTGATCGAAGCGTTGCGCAGTCCGTGCTTCAGGATGACGATCCACTCCGGCAGGCCCTTGGCACGGGCTGTGCGCATGTAGTCCTGGCTGAGCACGTCCAGCATGGCGTTGCGGGTGAAGCGGGTGATCGCCGCAACCAGCGTGCCGGAAATGGCAAGCGTCGGCATGATGAAATGCAGCGCCGTTCCATCGCCAATGACGGGCAGCCAGTTGAGCGTGTAGGCAAAGATCAGCACCAGCAGGATGCCGATGATGAAGGAGGGCACGGCATATCCGAGGAAGGCGACCACCATCACCACGCTGCCGATGATGCTGGTGCGATAGATGGCGGCCAGAATACCAAGCGGTATGGAAACTATCAGCGTGAAGCACACCGCGCTGAGCAGAAGTTTCAACGACGGCCACGCCCGTTCGAGAACGATTTCCGAAACCGGTCGCCTTTCCAGGAAGGACAGTCCGAACTCGCCGGAAAACACGGAGCTGAGATAGCGCCAGTATTGAGTGCCGATGGAGGAATCCAGACCGTAGTACGCGATCAGGAGGGCCCGGTCTTCCTTGGTGATGCCTTCGCCGAGAACGAAGTCGACCGGATTTCCGGAAAGCCTGGTGGCGAAGAAGACGAGCGTCACGATGAGGAACAGGGTGATTGCCATCCGCAAAAGGGTTCGCAGAACGTAGGTCAACATGCGCTCACCTCCACTGACGACGCGTGAGCGAGCGGTAACGTGTCTTCCACCGGAGCGTCGTTCGCGAGCAGCGAGGGCGTTGCGACGAGGTGAATGAAATCGAGACCGGCAAGGGTTGCCGCCGCGCCGTCGGTCGCGGCGTTGTCGCCCACAAAGACAGCCTCGCTCGCCGGAACGCCCGCAGCTTCAAGTGCCGCGCCGATGAGGAACGGTTGAGGTTTGCCGATAACCCTTGGCGCGATCTCCGGGCAGCAGGCCTTGAAGGCTGCAAGCAGGGAGCCGGTTTCCGGCACCGGGCGACCGTCCGCATTCGGATGGGAAAGATCTGGATTGGTCACGACCAGCTCTGCGCCTTGCTCCAGCAGTCGCAACGCCTTTTCCAGTCCGGTCAGTGTGAACTTTGTATCGCGGGCAAGCAGGACGACGTCTGTCCGGTCGTTTGCGCGCTCAAGGCCGAGTTCCGCTGCAAGAGCGTGAAGCGGCTGTTCGGCAATTACGTGGATGCGCGCGCCCGGACGTTCCGCTGCGATCGTGCGAACAGCCAGCTCACCTGCAAGAAAGATGCTTTCCTGCGGCAACGGCAGGCCGATTGCGTTCAGTTTTGCCGATAGCGTGACGCTTGTGTCGGCCGAGTTGTTTGAAACGATCGATAGTCTTTTGCCGGCACCCCGGACAAAATCTTCCGCGCCCGGCAATGCTCGTCCGGCGGCTATCAGGCAACCGTCCAGATCGCACAGGATTGCGGCATAACCGTCAATCTCCGCAGCGCCAAGCCATTGAATTGTTGTTGTTTTGCGAGCCCGCATTGCGAAGTCCATATCTGTCCGGTTTCCTTTCGGTGCCGCCGATCGACATTGAAGATCCGCCGGTACGGCAGGCGGATTGTTCTGGTCAGGAACGGCCGTGTTCCGTTGGCGTGGCCCGCTGAAGTCGCAATCAAATTGTCGTCACTCTGTGACGCTGCCGTAACAGAGCGAACCTATGGTTTGAGGTGATCAAACCTTTGGCTTTGCTAATCGGAGAAAACCTGGAATGACCCTTTCCCTGTCGCGCATTCGGGCCGTCAACGCGGTCGCGTCCGGAGGCTCATATGCTGCAGCGGCACGGGCGCTGAAGATTTCGCAGCCGGCCGTCGCGCGTCATGTGAAAGATCTTGAAGCGGAATTCGGCGTACGCCTGTTCGACCGGAAAAACGGTGTCTTGTCGCCAACACCGCTGTGCAACGAGCTATGTGACGTCGCCGAGCGCATGGCAGAAGCCGAACGCGCTGCAACACGGCTGTTGACCCGTCACAACACCTTGCTGAACGGTCGTTTGAAAATCGGGTTGGGAAATTCGATGCCGGGCATGGCGTTGATCGCGCAATTTCTCAAGCGGCATCCGGGCATCGAAATCGCGGTGGAAACAGGTTCGCATGAGCGGATCACGCGGGCAGTGCTGACCCGCGAAGTCGACATCGGTGTGCTGCCGGATGTGCCTGCGGATGGCCGCTTCCGGCGCGCCTTGCTTGCAAGGCAGAATGTCGTTGCCATCGTCCATCCCGACAGCCCGCTGTCCCGGGAGGCGGCCGTGACCTGCGAACGGCTGATGGCCGAACCCCTGATTTTCCGGACAAGGGGATCTTCCACCCAACGGGTGGTCGACAGGGCCTTTCGTTCCGCCGGGTTCGAGCCGTCGCCGCTGTTGACGCTGGACACACGCGATGCGGTCTATGAAGCAGTGGTCAATGGCCTTGGGGTCGGTTTCATGTGGCGGTTCGGAACCGGGCGAACCGATGTCGTTCACCGGGTTCCGGTCTCGGACATGCAACGCCAATACGAGGAAGTGGTTTTCTCGCTCGGCGACGAGCGCAGTATGCTGTTCGACGTTTTCTTTTCGGCCGTGGAAAGCTTCCGCACGGAGGCGGACGTCATTCTGGACCACTAGCAGGCGAGGGGACGCCTAGGCGGTGATCGCCTCTGCAAGACGCACAGCGGACGCTACACCGTCGATGACGGGTACCTTGAATTGTGCCGTCAGGTCGGCGGCCAGATCCGCCATGCCTGCGCAACCGAGTGCGATTGCGCCGATGCCGTCCAGTCTGAGTGCGGCCTGGATTTCCGCTTCGATCTTGTGGCGGGCATCGCTCTCGGGGTTTTCCAGTTCCAGAACCGGCACGTCCGATGCACGCACCCTGACACATCGGGCGGCAAGGCCGGTGCGCTGCAGGTTCTCTTCCAGCACCGGTACGGAGACGGACAAGGTGGTAACCACCGAAAACCGTTCGGCTGCCACAGAGGCAACATGGTAGGCCGCCTCGCCGATGCCAACCACCGGGACGCGGGATTTCGCCTTCAGTTCCCAAAGGCCGGTATCGTCAAAGCACGCGATGATGACCGCGCTTATGCTTGGGTCGGTCTTCAGCGAGCGCTCGAAGAGATCGAACAGGCCGGGCAGGGCAGCCTCGCCATCCGCTGGCCCCTGAATGGCTGCCGGTCCCTCCAGCGGATTGATGGCCGTAATCCGGCTGAAGGGACCAGCTGCGGCGCGAGCAGCCGCCGCGATCTTCTGCGTCATTGAAGCCGTGGAATTCGGATTGATGACGAGGATGTGTATGTCGCGCATGTAAGGCCCTAGACCATGCCCTTTCCGGCATCCGAGCCGTGCCGTGACCTGCGTTTGTTCAGGATGACGACAATGGCCAGGAACAGGCCGATGATGCCGAAGGAGAAGGCGGTTGTCAGAGTGCCGAGAGCAAAGATCACCGGCGTCGTGACGTTTGTTGTCATGCCGTAGATTTCCAGCGGCAGCGTGTTGTAGCTGCCGGCCGTCAGAAGCGTGCGGGCAAACTCGTCATAGGACAGGGTGAAACCGAACAGGGCGACCCCGATCAGCATCGGCGCGATTATCGGCAGCACGACATGACGGACAGTCTGCCAGGCGCTTGCGCCCTGGTCGCGTGCGGCTTCCTCGTAGGATTTGTCGAAACGGTTGAAAACCGCGAACATGATCAGCAGGCCGAAGGGCAAGGTCCAGGTCAGCTGCGCGCCGAAGCCCGAGGTCGACCAATGCACGGCAAGGCCGGACTGGGAGAAGATCAGACCGACGCCAAGCGAAACCAGGATCGACGGGATCACCAGCGAGGTGATGATCAGATAGAAGATCGCACCGGACCCGGGAAACCGCTTGCGGAAGGCAAGGCCGCCCATGACGGAGACAACGACCGTTGTCACCATGACCATGAGGCCAAGCACGAGCGAGCGCGAGAAACTGCCCCAGATATCCCCGACGGCCTGTTGTTCGAACAGGTCGTGGAACCAGTGCAGCGAGACGCCGCGCATCGGGAAGGTCAGCCCGCCCTGCGGTCCCTGAAAACTCAGGATCGCGATGGTGACTGTCGGGCCATAGAGAAAGACCAGGAAAAGGCCAAAGAACGCGGCAAGCACATAGAAGGAGCGGGAACGTTTTTCCATGATCAGAGCTCCTTCCGGATGTCGACGAAGCGCAGCAGGATCGAGATCACCAGAAGCACCGTGATCAGCAGGATGACCGCTGTTGCCGCGGCGGAGGGATATTGCAAAAGCGCGATATCGTTGGAGATCAACCTGCCGACATTGGCCTTCTGGCTGCCGGACATGAAGCGCACGGTAATGAAGTCGCCCATCACCAGCGTGACGACAAAAATCGAACCGATCATGATGCCGGGTTTGGTCAGCGGAATGATGACGTTGGTGAGTGTCTGCAGACCGGTAGCGCCATTGTCATAGGCTGCCTCGATCAGCGAGCGGTCAATACGCATCATGGTGTTGAAAATCGGAACCACCATGAACAGCGTGTAGAGGTGGACAAACGCCAGGATCACCGAAAAGTCGGAAAAGAGCAGCCAATCCAGCGGCTCGTCTATGACACCCATCGAGATCAACGTGGAATTGGCGATACCGTTGCGGCCCAGGAAGGGGATCCAGGAAATCATGCGGATGATGTTGGATGTCCAGAACGGGATCGTGCACAACAGAAACAGAACGATCTGCCAGGTCAGCGTACGCACGTGAAAGGCGAGGAAATAGGCAACGGTAAACCCGATCACCAGTGTGATCGCCCAGGTGATCAACGCGTATTTCACCGTGTTGAAGAACACCTGGTAGGTTACCGGAGACGTCAGCAGGAATTCGTAGTTGTCGAACTGGAAGGCCGGGTAGATCGAGAATTCCGTCGCCCCCCAGAAACTCACCACGACGATCATGGCAATCGGCAGAACCAGGAAGAAGAACAGCACCAGCGCCAGAGGCAGCGACAGTAGCCAGCCGGTCATGGCATCGGGAAGACGGCTGAGGTTGAAGGGAGCCTTTGCACGAGCTTTCGCAGCCGGGGCCACGCTGGAAATGGACTGTGTCTGATCCGTCATGAAGGTCGGGTCCGGTAAGTAGAGAAGGCGGGTGTCATGCTCGCCCCGGGTATCTTGAAGTGCCCGGGAAAAGATTCCCGGGCACCAGTGTATCGGCTCAGCCTCAGGCGGCGATGAACTCATTCCACTTGCGAACCATGTACTGGTTCTCGTCCATGACAGCGTTCCAGCAGGCAACGGCACCCATGCGCTCGTAGAACGAGCCGCCGTCGCGGGTTTCGCCGGCTTTCGCCAGAACGTCACCGAACGGGTTGGTGATGTCGCCGGTGGCTTCCTTGCCTTCGAACCAGTAACCCCACTCGTTCTCGTCCATGTGGTTCTTGGAGGTTTCCGGCACGGCCGAGTAATAGCCCTGGCGCATCAGGAAGCCGCCGACCCAGCCGTCGAGATACCAGTTGATGTATTCGTAGGCTGCTTCCAGTTCGAGGCCGGTCAGGCTCTTGGAAAGACCGATGCCACCGCCCCACGACCGGTAGCCTTCCTTCAGCGGCTGGTAGACGCAATCGATGCCGCGGGACTTCACGGCGGTGATCGCCGGAGACCACATGGACTGGATCACGACTTCGCCGGACGCCATCAGGTTGACGCTTTCGTCGAAGGTCTTCCAGAAGGCGCGGAACTGGCCGTTCTTCTTGGCTTCGGTGAAGATCGCCATGGTCTTGTCGATCTCTTCGCGGGTCATGTTGCCCTTGTCGCCATACTGGATTTCGCCCATGGCTTCGCAAACCATGGCAGCATCCATGATGCCGATGGAAGAGATGTCGAGGATCGATGCCTTGCCCTTGAATTCCGGGTTCAGCAGTTCGGTCCAGCTTTCGATCGGGCGGCCGATCAGGTCCGGACGGATGCCGAGTGTGTCGGCATTGTAGATGGTCGGGATGAGTGTCATCCAGCCGGTTTCTTCGGTGGCGAACGCCTTGCCGTCCGGACCGTCGACGAAGCCGACCGTATGCGGCGCGGTGCCCTGTGCGATCACGGATTCCGGCGTCAGCTTGCCGCTTTTGAAGATGCCGACGATCTTGTCGTAGTTCTTGATCTTGGACGTGTCCATTGCCTGCAGGTTGCCGGTCGGCCAGACCTTCTTGCAGATCCAGTATTCGATGTCTGCAATGTCGAAGCTGTCCGGCTGGGTCGCCGCACGCTGGGTGACGGCGTCACTGTCCAGAGCGGTCATTTCCAGGGTGAAGCCGAGATCTTCCTTCACCTTCTGCGCCACTTCATTGAGGTTGGACACGCCGGTGCCGAACTGGCGCAGGGTCACCTCCTTGATGTTCTGTGCCCAGATGGTCGGGAAGCCGGTGATGGCTCCGGAACCCAGGGCCGCACCGGCCGCAGCGGCGCCGCCTTTCAGGATGCTGCGACGGCTGACGCCTTTCTTGGTCATCTGTTCAGTTTTTCCCACTGTATCTGTCATGTTCTTACTCCTGTTCCCCTCTGGAGTTTGTTCGGCCTCGGGAGAAGGCCTTCGATCGGCAGCCTTCAGGCAGCCAGTTGGTGTGCGTCTTCCGGCTTCCATGTCAGGAAGACGGTTGCGCCGATTTCGATCGGGTCCTGGAAAAAGGCTTCGTCGGTAAGAGCGGCCGTCAGATCGCCGGCTCCCCCCGCATCGAGAGCCAGATTGACGGTGGAGCCGAGGTATTCGACATCCTTGACGAAGGCCGTCAGAACGGCGCCGTCGTCTCCGGCCGCTTTTTTCACCCTCAACCTGTCTGCCCTCAGCGCGACCGAAGCGCCTTTCTGCTGCAGTACGTTGTGGCCGCCGATGAAGCGGGCGACGAACTCGGTTGTTGGCGTGTTGAACACGTCGCGCGGGCTGCCTGCCTGCTCGATCTTGCCGCCGTTCATGACGATGATGTCGTCCGCCAGCGCGAGGGCTTCGTCCTGGCTGTGCGTGACGTGGATGAAGGAAATGCCGAGCTCGCGCTGCAGCTTCTTCAACTCGAGCCGCATCTTGATACGCAGGAACGGATCGAGTGCCGACAGCGGTTCGTCAAGCAGAAGCACCGAAGGTTCGGTGATCAGGGCACGGGCCAGGGCAACACGTTGCTGCTGGCCGCCGGAGAGCTGCGACGGCAGCCGTTCCGCATAGGCTGCCATATCCACCAGTTCCAGCAACTGACGGGCCTTCTTCAGCCGGACCGGTTTTTCGACACCCTTCATCTTCTGGGAAAAGGCGACGTTATCGACCACGGACAGATGCGGAAACAGCGCATAGTTCTGGAACATCATCGCCGTGCCGCGCCGGGCGGGTGGAAGATCGGTGATGTTGGTGCCGCCCAGAACGATGTCGCCGGTAGAGACACTTTCATGGCCGGCGATCATTCGCAGGGTTGAAGACTTGCCGCAGCCCGATGGCCCCAGCAGGCAGGAATATGTGCCGGCGGCGAATTTGTGATTGATCGCGTCGACCGCAATGGTCTCGCCATAGATCTTGGTGGTGGCTGCCAGTTCAAGGTCCAGGGACTTCGCCATGGCCGGACGTCTCCTTCAGAAAACCGTTTTCGGCTCCTGAGACAGCAAGTGCCGTGCCAACGCGAAAAACTGGCGGAATTCCGGAGATCCTGATGAGAATGTGGAGCAATGAGCAAATTCTCATCGGTAAAAGTGCACAATATTTTGGCAAATTAAATACGATATGAACAAAAATTGTATACGATCATAGATTGCCGCGTCGGGTGGCGGGGAGTAGGATCAAGGCACCGCTCAACCCCCATTGGGCACTTCAAGAAAAATGACCAAACCTGTGACCACAGCCGATCTTGATCAACGCAGAAAGCTGCATGAAGTCTTTGCCCTACCTCAGGGCCGGGCCCTTGAAATCTGCCTGAAGCTTCAGACTGCCATTCTGCAACACAAACTGACACCGGGGCTGAAACTGTCTGAGGATGAGGTGGGCGAAATTTATGGCGTCAGCCGTACCGTCGTGCGCGCCGCGTTGCAGGCACTCGCCCATTCCGGGCTGGTTGCCATGGAAAAGAACCGTGGTGCCTTCGTCGCAAAGCCGTCGATCCGCGAAGCTCACGAGGTGTTTCAGGCCCGTGCCCTGATCGAGCCTGCCGTGGCAAGGCTGGCAGCCGATGTCATCACCGACAGGCAGCTCGCGCAGTTGCACGCACATCTGGATGCGGAACATGCAGCTCTTCATGCCGGTGACATGGGCAAGGCGCTGTTCCTGTCCGGAAGCTTTCATACGGAGATTGGCGATATCGCCGACCATCGGGTGTTCGCCGGCATGATCCGATCGCTGATCTCGCGCTCTTCGCTGATCATCGCTCTTTACTGGAAGCGCTCAGACACTGCCTGTGAAAGCCACTCTCATCACGCCCTGATGAATGCCTTTGAAAAGCGCGACGGCGCCGCAGCCGAGAAGATCCAGAAAAGCCATATCGTCGATCTACATTCCGGTCTGGACTTGCGAGAGAAGTCAGCTCTCGGCCGCTCTCTGGGAGAAGCGCTCGGCAACGGCTGAAGAGCGGAACTCGGAAAGAACGAGAGAAGGTTAGCGTCCGGCAGAAGCTCCGGCGCCACCGGCATTTGCGTTTGCGCCACCGTTTCCGGCGGATGCGCCTGCGCTTGCCCCGCCAGCTGACGCGCCGGTGCTTGCCCCGCCGCTGTTTGAAGCGCCTGCGGAACCGGAGTTACCAGAACCGGAGCCGGCGTTGCCACCAGAGCTTCCGCCAGAGTTACCGCCAGAGTTACCGCCAGAGTTTCCGCTTGAGTTCCCATTGGCGTTGCCACTCGGCCCGCGATCACCAGAGTTGCCGGAGGAGGCATTTGCGTTGCCGTTACCGCTAGCGGCATTGTCACGCCCGCCGGTGGCGGTGTTCTGAGCATTTGAGCTGGCAGGTGACAGGCTTGCCGGGGTGTCGCCGAAGCTGGGCTTGCCAGGTGTGCCTTGCTGGATGGCGGCGCGGGTCTTGCCGACGGATTTGAGACCGTTGAACTTCCCCGGTGCGCTTTGGACGCTTTGGCCTGCACGCAGGTCGCTTTGCTGGCCGGATGCAAGATCCTGAACACCAACGACGCCGCGCTGAACCGAAACCTGGCTTTCGTTGCCGGTTACGGTTACCGAAAAGCGGGTTCCCTTGACGACGGCTGCAAGATAAGGCGTTTCAACCCTGAAAAACGGTCTGCCGCGGGTCTCGACATCGACATCGATCGTTCCCTTGCGTTGAAGCAGCGTGGTCTGGCTGTCGTTGCTGCGATATTGCGACAGCGCAAATTCCGTATTCGGGCCGACCGTGATGCTGTCGTTGCCTCGTTGAAGCACGGCGCGTGCACCCTTTCGCGTCGCAATGGTATGGCCCTTGTGAAGTGCCATCCCCTTGCGGGCCCGGTGCGCCTGAATGCCTGGTGCGACCAGATAAACCGTTCCGGAAATCCGTGTGATCACCCATTCAGCTGCAAAAGCTTTTGTCAGTCCTGCAGACAGGGGAATAAGCAGCAGAGCCAGCAGAACAGCTGCAGCACGAGTTTTCAGTGTCCTGCGCAAAGCCGGAAGGCTGTTAAAAGGAAGGCAGTAAACAGCGTGGCCGGCGTACATCGGCAATACTCGATTGTTGTGTTGTCATCCACTCTTATCGATACCGGCTTAACGTAGGGTGAAGAATAAAGGTTCAATTTATTCTTGCAATTATAAGTTTAAATAGTTTTGTCTAGGTGTTTTGAGTTGACTTTATGTTTTCTGCTATGATGAGAGTAATAAATCTTTCACCATGTCAAGAATAGTTGGTTTGGTTTTCAAATCGGCAACTCAAGTCGGGTGTGGTTCATTTCCTGGCGCAGATTGCGTAGCGGTGCTGCGTTGCTCTTTCCAGGCCCTTGAAGAAAGGCAGGTGACACCGTTGAGCCCGGTGCACGGCTTTCAGATCCGTATCGACAACGATTTGAGTGAAGCCGGCCTGTTGCAATAGCTCCACGACTGCTTCTGCCCTTGCTCCCTTCGAGAAATGAACACGGGACAGGATGCTGCGATGTGTTTCCATCATGTCTGCCGGTTTTGCATCCTGTTGCGCGAGCAGTCCGAAGCGAGCACGAGTTTTTGAAAACGTTGCAAGCAACTTCGCGAACCATCCAGGATTGACAAAGTCTCCGTCGACGACGAGCAGCTGCCCTCCAGGTTTCAGCACCCGGTGCCATTCCGTAAAGGCAGCCGCAGGATCGACCAGGGTCCAGACAAGGTGCCGGCAGGTTATGGCATCGTAGCTTTCGGACGCTTCCATCGTGCGTTCGGCATCGCCAAGCAGAAAGCGGATCGTGCGCCCGCGTTTCCTTGCCTTTTCTCGGGCCTTGGCAAGCATGGGTTCCGCCCAGTCCATGCCGGTCACCTCAAAGCCGAGATCGTCGAGCAGGTGCGAGATGACACCGGTTCCGGAAGCAAGGTCAAGAACGCGCCTGGAGCCGCCCGGGCCCAGATGTTTTTCGAACAGCCTTATCCAGGCGGTGTGCTCTTCATCGGAAAAAATCTCGTGGCCCGGCTGGGTGTCGAAGGTCTCGGCCCGCTTGCCCCAGTATTCCTTGATTTCTTCACGCAGATCGAAATTCGAGAGTGTGTCTGCGTCGCTCATCAGGCGTATTGCTCCGGTTGCTTGGAACCATTCCAAAAGATAATTCTTGACTCATATACTCAGGAAAAATACCAAAAACAAGAATTTAAACCTCAACTTATAACCTCAATAAAAAATCGAGGCGGATGTGAGCAAAATCAAAAGCTTGGCAGCATCTTTGCTGGTAACGGCTACTTTTCTTCCGGCAATGGCACTTGCCGGCGACGTGGTAACGGTCACGGATATTACCGGCCGTGAGGTCGAGGTCGAAGTGCCGGTGGAAAAGGTCATCCTGGGCGAAGGGCGCCAGATCTATTTCACCGCCGCGCTGGATGGTGAAGACCCCTTCAAACGTGTCGTCGGCTGGCGAGACGATTTCGAGAAGGCGGACAACGACGGGTACCATCAGTATCTCGAGAAGTATCCGGAAATGGCCGATCTGCCCACTTTCGGCGGCATGAAGAACGGCACTTTCGATGTCGAACAGGCCGTTGCGCTCCAGCCTGACGTGATCATCCTGAACCTCGACGCCAAGGTTGCCACCGAAGAAGGCGGCTACATCGAGAAACTCGGCAAGGTCGGCATCCCGGTTGTCTATGTCGACTTCCGCGAAAAGCCGATGGAAAACACCGAGCCGTCCATGCGCCTGATCGGCAAGCTCTACGGCAAGGAAGACAAGGCCGAGGAATTCATCGAATTCCGGGCAGCCGAGATCGCCAAGGTGACCGACAAGCTGGCGGCTCAGTCAGACCTCGCGAAACCCGTCGTGTTCGTGGAGCGTGCAGGCGGCTATTCCGATGATTGCTGCATGTCGTTCGGCAACGAGAATTTTGGCAAAATGGTTGAAATGGCCGGCGGCATCAACATGGCTGCCGAGATCATTCCCGGCACCTTCGGCACCGTCAACCCGGAGCAAATCATCGCGTCCGATCCGGACCAGATCATCGTGACCGGTGCAAACTGGGAGCTGTATGTTCCCGGCGGGAATTGGGTTGGTGTCGGTGCCGGTGCGGATCCGGAAGTATCTGCCGACAAGCTGGCTGGCCTGATGGAACGTCCGGGCTTTACTGGCGTCAAGGCGGTCCGGGACAACAATGTCCATGCCATCTGGCACCAGTTCTACAACAGCCCGTACCAGTTCGTCGCTGTTCAGCAGATCGCAAAATGGCTGCATCCGGAACTCTTTGCTGACCTTGACCCGGAAGCGACTTTCCAGGAATTGCACGACCGCTTCCTGCCGATCGACTACCGGCCAGGCTACTTCGTTTCGCTGAACTCGAGTAAATAATATGGCGGTTTCGGAAATCGTTCCGACTGAGGAGGGGCGCGGTCTTTACCGCGCCCTTGCGTTCAGGCGCATTCTGGTTATTTGCGGGCTGATCGTCGCTCTGGCGTTCAGCTTTTCTTTGGATCTGGCCATCGGACCGGCCCGCTATCCGCTGTCGGAAGTGCTTTCCGCCCTGGTTAATCCGTCCGGCGCCGATCTGCAGACACGCGTCGTCCTTTGGGACATTCGCATGCCGATCGCGCTGATGGCGATCACCGTTGGGGGCTGCCTGTCCCTCGCGGGGGCGCAGATGCAGACGATCCTTGCCAATCCGCTGGCCAGCCCCTTCACGCTAGGCATCTCCGCTGCTGCCAGTTTCGGCGCGGCCCTGGGTCTTGTCGCCGGCGTCGCGATCTTTCCGGCCGCAGTGCAATACATGGTCCCGATCAATGCTTTCCTGATGGCCATGGCGGCTTCGCTGTTCATCTATCTGCTGTCCACTGTACGGGGCGTGACTGTTCAGACCATCGTTCTTCTGGGGATCGCACTGGTCTTCACGTTCAACGCGCTGCTGTCGCTGCTGGAATATCTTGCTTCCGAACAGGCGCTGGCTGCGGTCGTCTTCTGGACCATGGGGTCGCTGACCAAGGCGACATGGGGCAAGGTTCTGGCGACCTTCATCATTCTTGTTGTCTGCGTTCCGTTCTTCGCGCGGCATTCCTGGGCTCTGACAGCCCTTCGGCTCGGCGACGTCAAGGCGGCGAGTTTCGGCGTCAACATCAGGTCGCTGCGGCTGAAAACGCTGCTCGGCGTCAGCCTGCTGGCGGCGATCCCCGTCTCCTTTGTCGGGACAATCGGGTTCGTCGGGCTTGTCGGACCGCACATTGCCCGGATGCTGGTCGGAGAAGACCAGCGTTTCTTCCTGCCTGCGGCCATCTTGTGCGGTTCCCTGATGCTGTCGGCAACTTCGGTCGTTTCCAAGATCATTCTTCCAGGGGCGATCCTGCCCATCGGCGTCATCACCGCGCTTGTCGGGGTTCCATTCTTCTTCGCGCTTATTTTCGCGGACCGGAGGCAGTCATGGTAACGTTGCAGCTGAAAGGGGTTGGCGCACGCTATGGCTCCACTCTTGCGGTCGAAGGGGTCACGACACCGGTCTTCTCCGGCGGTGAACTGACAGCGGTGATCGGTCCCAACGCGGCCGGCAAATCGACCTTGTTCAAGCGCATCTCCGGTCTGCTGAAAGGCCCCGGCGATGTCGTGCTGGCCGGCAACCGGGCAGCGCCCCGGGATGCCATCCGCTACATGCCCCAGGATACCCACGCCAATGCCGTCCTGACGGTTTATGAATCCGTTCTGCTGGCTGCCAAACAGGGTGAGGGCTGGCGTGTAAAGGACTCGGAACTCGTCGAAATCGACCAGATCCTGAAAGCGCTTCAGATCGATAGCCTGGCGTTCCGGAACCTTGGCGAACTCTCCGGCGGTCAGCGTCAGCTGGTTTCGATTGCGCAGGCACTGGTGCGCCGTCCGGAAGTTTTGATGATGGACGAACCGACCTCCGCGCTGGATCTCTACCGGCAAGTCGAGGTTCTGAACTTCATGCGCGACCTGGCACGCCGCCAGGGCACCCTGGTTCTGATTGCCTTGCACGATCTAAATCATGCCCTGCGGTTCTGCCGGAACACCATGGTGATTGCCGAAGGGCGTCTCGTCGCAGCCGGCCCGTCCGAAGATGTCATCACGTCAGCGATGCTGCGTGACATCTACCGAGTGGAGGCACGCGTGGAGGCCTGTTCGCGCGGCGAAAATCACGTCATCATCGACCGGTCCGCTGCCTGACGGCGTGTGATCGGCCGAAGGCCGACGCCGATCAATCCTGGTCGACGTCTATGCGGGCTTCTTCGACAGTCGAGGCCAGATCCCGGTTCGCATCCAGAAGTACATTCTGGTGCAACCGGATCCGCCACAGGTGATAGGAAACCCTGTGCAGCCAACGCAGGGCATCCAGTTTCAGCCAGACTGTTTCCGCCGGGACCGCATCGGCAGCGGCCATTGCAATCAGCCGGTCACGATTGAGGCGGCGTTGTCGGCGCATCAGCAGCCGCAACCGGTCCAGCGTCTTCTCCTGTGTCTTGGCGTCCTTTTGACTGGTGGAAATGTCTGTGGCACCGAGAAGCAGGCCCGCCAGGCGCTTGAGCCGGTGATCCAAAGACAGCTCGTCGATCCGCTGCTGCTGGTCGCAGCGGTAGAGAAGGCGGCTCAAGTGGTCGAGAATGTGAAACAGGCCTTTCAGTTCCTCCTGAAAGGCCCTGTCGTTCGGTGGAACGATGATCTTGTCCAGATATGTCCGTGTTTCCGCGATGGCCTTGGCCAGATCTTCCCGATCCAGTTCTTCATAAGCAGATGACTTTGCGCCCAGCCGATTGCGCAGGCGTTCGATGATCAAGGTTTCCAGATGTGTGACGGTCTGCCCTGCCAGGGACGCGGCTGCGTGCGGGTCCCGCAACACGAGCGGATCCAGACGGCTGGTCAGATCGGAGCCTTTTTCGGGAACGAGATGTTCGATCAACCGGGCGAATGGCCGTGCAAGTGGAAGCACCAAAACGACGCCGAGCGCATTGAAGAAACTGTGAAAAGCGACAAGCGCAATCTGGCTGTCGCCGTTTCCGGTCAACACCCCGGCCACAAGCTGAAACGGCCCTAGAAGGAAAAACGCCATGAAACCGGTCATGACGTTGTAGATCACATGCGCGTAGCCCGTACGTCGGGCCATGGTGCCACCGCCGATGGTCGCCAAAGCTGCCGTGAATGTGGTTCCGACGTCCATGCCGATTACCAGCGCCGCTGCTTGCGGAAAGTTGATCGCACCGGCACCAAGTGCAGCCAGCGCCGTTGCAATGCCTGCGCTGGAGGACTGTGTCACGATGGTGATCAGCATGCCGATCAACACCAGCTGCAGCCGGCCGAAGAGTGTGTCCGGCGGAAAGTCGGTCGGGGTTACCACACCGCTGAAGGCGTCCAGACCGTCTTTCATGTGTTCGATGCCGATAAAGATCAGGCAAAAGCCCGCGAGCGCCTGGCCTGCGAGTGCGATCCGGCCACGAAATGCCAGGCGTGCAATCGCGCCAAAAAACACGAAGGGCAGGGCAATCTGGCCAAGATCCAGCTTGAAGCCGAGAACCGCAACCAGCCACCCTGTCAGGGTCGTGCCGACGTTGGCACCGAAGATGACGCCGAGCGCCTGGGGAAAGGTGAGGAGGCCGGAAGCGACAAAGCCGACAGCGGCAACTGTGGTTGCACTGGATGACTGGATGACTGCGGTGGTGAGAGCACCCGTCACGGCGCCCGACAAGGGCGTTGAGGTAAACCTGGACAACACGTCGCGCATGCGCTGTGCCGCCAGGGCTTTCAACCCGTCGGTCAGTAGCAGCATACCGATCAGAAACAACCCGACGCCACCAAGCGCCGACATGAAACTCAAAAACATGCAGGCACGTTATCCGACAGGTTAAACGCCCACAATCAGTCAAGATACTATCCGCTACGCATTTGCGATCCTTGAGCTTCAGAATAAAGCGAAGGGTGCTTCATGGAGCATCTGCAACTTGAGGCAGAAAGTCCTTTGTTCGCCGGCGCGACTGTGGGAGCTTGAACCTGTCAGGCTTATCAAGCTCCTGCCGGATGACGCGCTACGAGGAAGAGAGCAATGAAGAAGTATGAGGCCCCGGGTGTTTATGTCTCCGAGCTGAACTCCTTCCCAAACACGATCGTGCAGGTCCCGACGAGCGTTGCGGTCTTTGTCGGCTACACGGAAAAGGCAATTGTGGATGGCAAGGATGTGACCGGCATTCCGGTGCGGATCTCCTCGATGTCGGAATTCGAGGCCCGTTTCGGCGTGGGGCCCATGTTTCGTTTCGACTTCAGCCTGCAGGATGGCAAGCCGGCTCTGGACCTGGAGGAAGCAAGCCGCTTCAATTTGCATGCGGCCATGGGACTCTTCTTCGAAAATGGAGGACGTGGTTGCTGGATCTTGTCGGTTGGATGTTACGGCGCGGGAGACCCCGCTCTTATCAAGTCCGTGGAGGATTTCGGTGAACCTGTCTGGCGAGAGCTTGCCAAGCTTCAGGAACCGTCGGTCATCGTGATACCCGACGCGGTGTTGTTGTCGTCAGAAGACTACAAGACCGTCAGCAATAGATGCCTTGCCCATTGTACAGACTTGCAAAACCGTTTCGCCATAGTCGACGTGTTCGATGGGGACAGGGAGCGAACTTTAGACGAGAATGACGTAATCTCGGGAAAAAGCGGCCTGCGAACCTTGCTCGCAGCGGAAGATATGAGCTTTGCTGCTGCCTATTATCCCTGGTTGAATACGTCTTACTTTGGTGCGGGGTCGATAACCTTCGAAAACGTTTCGGCTGGTACGCGCAAGGCCTTCTTCGATCATGTTGGCCGGGAGACTTCCATTCAGGCCGATGAGGCCCGGAAAGCCGCTTTCGATAAGGCGGTGAAATCACTTGAGGACGACGACATCTCCGAAGAGGAGAAATTCAAAACCCACAAGATCTTGCAGAGCCTTTCAAAGCGCTACAACGAGCTTCTCTTGCAAGCTGTAAAAGCAATAAATGTCATGCCCCCGTCAGGTGCGCTGGCAGGTGCATATGCAGCGACAGACGCCCAGCATGGTGTCTGGAAAGCGCCGGCAAATCTCGGCCTTAATTCAGTCGTGTCGCCTTGCGTATCCATTTCCGATGCGGAGCAGGAAGACCTGAACACTCCGTTGGACGGAAAAGCCGTGAACGCGATCCGGTCGTTTCCCGAGCGAGGTAATGTGGTGTGGGGAGCACGCACGCTGGACGGTAACAGCTCGGAATGGCGCTATGTGAATATCCGCCGAACCGCGATCATGCTGGAACAATCGATCAAGGCGGCGCTGGATCCTTTCGTCTTTAAGCCAAACACCGCTCCGACCTGGAAAACGGTGAAATCGATGATCGAAAATTTCCTCAACGGGCTATGGAAACAAGGGGCTCTCGCGGGCGCTTCGCCAGAAGATGCCTACGGTGTCGACGTCGGCCTTGGGACGACCATGACAGGCGCCGATGTTCAGGCCGGTTGCATGAACGTGGTGGTGAAGGTTTCGCTCTTGCGGCCGGCGGAATTCATTGTCCTGTCGTTCCAGCAGCAGGTTCAGAAAGGCTAGCCGGAGGGAACAGATCCGTTAGGCGCGTCAGGATCGGTCTGAAAAAATTGCGATCGTTTTGCTGCAAGCGAGGAAAGCCGTCCGGCCTACGGCCAGATGAGCGTTTCCGTCTCTTTGCTGTCGCCGCTGCCGGTTACCCGTGCTCCCGACACCTTGGCCTTGCCGCTGGCAACCATGGAAAGCGCCTTGGGGTAGATCTGGTGTTCAACGTCCAGCACACGGGCAGCCAACGTGTCAGGGGTGTCATTGTCCAGAACCGGTACGGCTCCCTGCATGATGATCGGACCATCGTCCATTTCAGCAGACACATAATGCACGGTGGCACCATGCAACTTGACACCTTCCTGCAAGGCCCGCTCATGTGTGGCAAGGCCTTTGAAAGAGGGCAGGAGAGCCGGATGGATGTTGATCATCCTGCCCGCCCAGGTATTTACCAGGTAGGGGGTCAGGATACGCATGAAACCGGCAAGGGCGACCAGGTCGATCTTGTGGTCCTTCAAAACGGCATCTACCGATTTTTCGAACGCTTCCCGATCACCTGCATGGTCCTTGTGGTCGACAACTGCCGTTGCAATGCCCAGCTCAGCGGCCCGTTCCAGCCCCTTGGCGTCAGGTCGGTTGGACAGGACTAGCGAGATTTCGGCGGGATAGTCGGGAGACATTGCCGCGGAAATCAGCGCGCTCATGTTGGAGCCGCGTCCTGAGATCAGGATGGCAGTCTTCTTGCGGCTCATGCGCCAAGGTCCAGGCTGCCGTCAAACAGCACCGGTGCTGCGCCTTCAGCTTCGATGACGCCGATCTTGCTAACCGTTTCCCCAGCCTTGGCAAGGACGTCGGCAACCGCGTCCGCCGCATCCGCGGCGACGACAATCACCATGCCGGTGCCGCAGTTGAAGGTGCGCAGCATTTCCTTTTCGGCCACTCCGCCCGATTTGGCGAGCCAGCCGAACACCGGTGGAACGTTGATCTGGGTGAGGTCGATGCGCGCGGAACAGTTTTTCGGCAGGACGCGCGGCAGGTTTTCCGGCAGACCACCGCCGGTGATATGGGCAAGCGCCTTGATGCCGGATGTTTCCTTCAGGGCGGCAAGCAGCGGCTTGACGTAAATGCGGGTCGGCTCCATCAGAGCTTCGCCGAGTGTCTTTCCGGCCGCGAACGGCGCTGCATCCGACCAGGTCATGCCGGACAGCTCGACAATCTTGCGGACCATGGAATAGCCGTTGGAATGGACACCGGAAGAGGCAAGGCCAAGCAGCACATCGCCTTCGGCGACATCCGGCCGCGGCAGGATCGCGCCACGTTCAACCGCTCCAACAGAAAAACCGGCGAGATCGTAGTCACCTTCCACATACATGCCCGGCATTTCAGCCGTTTCGCCGCCGATCAGTGCGGCTCCGGCCATCTTGCAGCCGTCCGCAATACCTGCCACCACATCCGTTGCGGTTGCCACGTCCAGCGCGCCTGTTGCGAAGTAGTCGAGGAAGAACAGCGGTTCTGCGCCCTGAA
This sequence comes from Labrenzia sp. THAF191a, assembly GCF_009363335.1. Taxonomy (GTDB): domain Bacteria; phylum Pseudomonadota; class Alphaproteobacteria; order Rhizobiales; family Stappiaceae; genus Roseibium; species Roseibium algicola. The sequence continues at coordinate 4,980,295 of NZ_CP045333.1, read as the reverse complement.
CCACCAGATCGTTGACGCACATGGCCACGAGGTCGATGCCCACAGTGCGGTGCTGACCGGTTTCAATGGCAATCTTCAGCTTCGTGCCAACGCCGTCATTGGCCGCAACCAGGATCGGGTCCTGAAACCCTGCGCCCTTCAGATCGAACAGGCCGCCGAAACCACCGATGTCGCTGTCGGCCCCGGGGCGTGAGGTTGCCTTGACCAGCGGCTTGATGCGGTTCACCAGTTCGTTTCCGGCATCGATATCGACACCTGCATCGGCATAGGTCAGGCCGTTGGGACCAGAGGATTCGCTCATGGGGCACTCCGAGACTGCGTGCGGTTGGCTGTGCCAGTGCGGATTACAGTCTGCTGCCAAGGAACACAAGAGGCGAGCGGCTATGCGCAGGGCTTAAGAACAGATGGCGGGGCAACTTCCGCATCTTTCTTGGCTGTCTTGCCCCTTCAACCACCAGAAAGTGCATTGCCGGCAAACAGCAAGGCTGGCGGGCCGCCGTGCCGGGCCAGGACCGTGCAAGGCTGACTATTCTGGACTTGACCCGAGGCAGGGTTTAATCCCATGTCCGCAGGAAAGCCATATTCACGCGCCGGAACAACCGAGGAGCGCCATTCATGACACTTCGCCGTCAGGTACAGTTCTGGCTGATCTCTCTCATTGTCTTCTGCCTTTTTCTGTACGTCTTTTCCAGCGTGCTTCTGCCCTTCGTGGCGGGGATGGCCGTTGCCTATCTGCTGGACCCGGTTTGCGACCGTCTGGAAAAACTGGGCATGGGGCGTATGTGGGCGACGCTGACAATCCTGTTCGCCTTCGTCCTCATCCTCGTGATGTTCTTCATCCTGCTTTTGCCGCTGTTGGGCAATCAGCTTGCCCTTTTCCTGGAAAAGTTCCCGGAGCTGATCCGCAAGCTGCAGGCATTGCTGTCGGATAACTTTCCGGCCGACCTGGCGTCCGTCGCGGGCATCAATGCGGAAGACCTCCAGTCCTCCATGTCCAATCTCATCGGGCAGGGGGCTTCTTTCGTCGGCAAGCTGGCCCAGTCGCTCTGGAGCGGCGGTCAGGCGTTGCTGTCGATCCTGTCGCTCTTCGTCATTACGCCGGTCGTTGCATTCTATCTTTTGCTCGACTGGGACCGCATGGTCGCGCGTATCGACAGCTGGCTACCGCGCGATCATCTGGCAGAAATCCGCGGTCTTGCAAAGGAAATGGATCAGGCTGTTGCCGGTTTCGTGCGCGGGCAGGTGTCGGTCTGTCTTATCCTGGGATCGTTTTACGCTGTTTCTCTGGCGCTGATCGGGCTGAACTTCGGTCTCCTGATCGGAATGGTGGCTGGTCTCGTCAGTTTCATTCCCTTCGTCGGGGCCGGGTTGGGGCTAGTCCTGTCCATCGGTGTGGCGCTTGTCCAATTCTGGCCGGAATGGCCCTGGATTATCGCAGTCGCCGCGATCTTTGGCGTCGGTCAGTTTCTGGAGGGCAATATCCTGCAGCCCAAACTTGTTGGCGAAAGCACGGGTCTGCATCCTGTTACGCTCATGTTTGCCTTGTTTGCCTTTGGATATCTCTTTGGATTTGTGGGGATGTTGATTGCGGTTCCAGCCGCCGCGATGATCGGCGTGCTTGCACGCTTTGCCCTGAAGCAGTATCTCGCAAGCCCGGTCTATCGGGGAACCGGTCATCCCGTATCGGGGCAAGAAGAACAGGTATCAGAGTAGAAAATGGTGGAAACACCGCGCCAGTTGCCTTTGGAATTGCCGCATGAAGCGGCCTTGAGCCGTGACGACTATCTGGTTGGAGGCTCCAACCGGGCTGCGTTCGAATTGCTGGAACGCTGGCCGGACTGGCCATCTCCGGTCGTTGTACTTGCAGGCCCCGTCGGCGCGGGAAAAACCCATCTGGTCCAGGCTTTTCAGGATGAGACCGGCGCTGCCGTTCTGGCTGCTTCCAAGCTCGATCCGCAGTCCGTGGAAACACTCGTTGCCGCACCCGCTGCCGTGATCGAGGATGCGCACCTGGGCATCGACAACACGGCCCTGTTCCACCTTCTCAACGCAGCGCGTCAGGCGGGCAAGACGGTGCTCATCACCAGCCGCACCTGGCCTGCCAGCTGGAAAATTTCCCTTCCGGACCTGCAGTCCCGCCTGCGCGCGGCCACGCCTGTCGAAATTCTGGAGCCGGACGATGATCTCCTTCGCCGTGTTCTGGTGAAGTTGTTTGCCGACCGGCAGATTGCGGTCGATCAAGGTGTCGTCGACTATCTTGTGGTGCGAATGGAACGTTCGCTCGAGGTCGCCATGCGCGCCGTCGAGGCGATCGATCAGGAGGCTCTTGCCGGGCGTGTCAAGATCACGAAACCACTTGCCGGGCGGGTCTTGGAAAATGTGCATAAAGGCCAATAATCGCCAATGCTGCCACAGGACTGTCATTTGCCCGCTCAGAAGTTCATGTTAGTCACGGCGGCGTTGAGGCAGAATGGGCGTGCCCGGTTTTGCCGGATTGAAGCGGAAGCTGCGCGGAACAAGGGATGATGCCATGAACGAAGCCCCTGATCTTTCGGACATTCTGCCTGCCTCCACAGTTGCTTCCGATGCAAAGGGAACCGTGCCGGAACTGACACCGGAAGGTGAGCTGGCTACATCTCCGGCCAGGTTCATGAACCGGGAGCTGTCCTGGCTCCAGTTCAATCTCCGGGTTCTGGAAGAAGCCATGAACCCGAACCATCCGCTGCTTGAGCGCGTTCGGTTCCTGTCGATCTCCGCCAACAATCTCGATGAATTTTTCATGGTGCGCGTGGCCGGCCTGCGTGGTCAGCAGCGGGCTGACGTTACCAATCTGTCCGACGACGGCCTGACGCCGACCGAGCAGCTTCAGAAGATCAGCGATGCCGTGCGTGACCTTCAGGCGTCCCAGCAGAAGATCTGGGTGGAGCTGCGCCGGGAGATTGCCGACAAGGGGATCGAGATCCCGCAGGGCGACACGCTCGACCAGGCGGACAAGGCCTGGCTGCAAGACTATTTCCTTGCTTATGTCTTCCCGGTTCTGACGCCGCTTGCCATCGATCCGGCGCATCCGTTCCCGTTCATTCCGAACCTTGGCTTTTCCATCGTCTTTGAACTGGCGCCAACTTCCGGTGGGCGCGGCATGATTGCTCTGCTCAGAATTCCGAGCCAGGTTGACCGCTTCGTTCAGTTGCCAAACGGCGAAGATGGCGCTGCCCGGTTCATCGCAATCGAGAAAGTCGTCAGCCTCTTCATCGGGCGCTTGTTTCCAGGCTACGAGATCCGGGGCAAGGGGGCGTTCCGCGTCATTCGGGACAGCGATCTTGAAATCGAAGAAGAAGCGGAAGACCTCGTTCGTCTGTTCGAGAGCGCTTTGCGCCGCCGCCGCCGGGGCTCGGTGATCCGTCTGGAAATCCAGGAAACCACACCACCGGCGCTGCGTGAGTTCGTGGGCGAAGCGCTGCATGTCGGGCAAAGCGAGATCTTCCTTGCAAACGGGTTGCTTGCGCTCAACAACCTGTCCCAGATCGTAGACCTCGAGCGGCCTGACCTGAAGTTCCAGCCCTATACCGCCCGCTTTCCGGAGCGCATTCGTGAACACGGCGGCGATTGTCTTGCGGCGATCCACCAGAAGGACATCATCGTCCACCACCCGTATGAATCCTTCGACGTGGTGGTTCAGTATCTGCGGCAGGCCGCGCGTGATCCGGATGTGGTGGCGATCAAGCAGACGCTCTATCGCACCTCCAACGACAGCCCCATCGTGAAGGCTTTGGCTGAGGCGGCCGAAGCCGGCAAATCCGTTACCGCACTGGTAGAGCTCAAGGCCAGGTTCGACGAGGAAGCGAATATCAAGTGGGCGCGCGATCTGGAGCGGGCAGGGGTACAGGTCGTCTTCGGCTTCATCGAGCTGAAAACGCACTCCAAGCTCTCCATGGTCATCAAGCGCGAGCACGGTCAGCTCAAGACCTATTGCCACATCGGGACAGGAAACTATCACCCGATCACGGCGCGGATATACGAGGATCTTTCCTTCTTCACTGATGATCCCGGCATTGCCGAGGATGCGGCCCGGGTGTTCAACTTCATCACCGGTTACGCTCAACCGGCGGAACTGAACAACCTCATGGTGTCTCCGGTCAACCTGCGTCAGCGCATGCTGGAAATGACCGAGAACGAGATCGAGCACGCCCGCGCAGGCCGCCCCGCGCAGATCTGGTGGAAGATGAATTCCCTTGTGGATCCGGCGATCATCGATGCCCTTTATCGCGCAAGCCAGGCAGGGGTTCAGATCGATCTGATCATTCGCGGCATTTGCTGCCTGCGTCCGGGCATTCCGGGTCTGTCCGACAACATTCGGGTGAAATCCATTGTCGGACGTTTCCTGGAGCATTCTCGCATCTACTGCTTTGGCAACGGCCAGGGACTGCCGTCTCCCGAGGCACACGTCTATATCGGCTCGGCCGATCTGATGCCGCGTAACATCGACCGGCGGGTCGAGGTCCTGGCACCGCTCAAGACACCGACCGTGCACGAACAGGTTCTGGACCAGATCATGGTGGCCAACCTGAAGGACAACCAGCAAAGCTGGCGCATTCTGTCGGACGGCAGCCATGAGCGCATCGTTCCGAACGCCAATGAGGAACCCTTCAATGCGCATCAGTATTTCATGACGAACCCCTCGCTTTCCGGCAGAGGCAAATCATTGAAGAGCGATCGGCCGAGGCCGTTCCTGGAACGGCAAAAACGAGGTTAGCATGACTGCTGAGTTTCATCCGGCACGTGGCCGGCTCAACGGGTCCGGACCTGTCGCAGTCGTGGACATCGGTTCCAACTCCGTGCGCCTCGTGATTTACGAGCGCAAGGCCCGCACTCCGACCATGCTGTTCAACGAAAAGCTGCTGGCAGGACTCGGCAAGGGCATTGCGGCGACCGGCCGTCTGGCAGACGATTCCGTCAGCCTGGCTCTCGGTGAACTGACCCGCTTCAAGACCCTGATCAAGCATACCGGCTGTCAGGACATCTATATCGTGGCGACGGCTGCGGCGCGCGATGCGGAAAACGGTCCTGATTTCGTGCGCGAGGTCGAACGGTTTCTGGAGGCGCCGGTTCGCATCCTCGATGGCAATGAAGAGGCCTATTATTCCGCTCTTGGTGTGATTGCCGGGTTCTGGCAGCCGCGCGGCATTGTCGGCGACATGGGGGGCGGCAGTCTGGAGCTGGTGGAAATTGCCGACAACAAGCCCGGCACGGGAGCGACGTTCCCCCTTGGCGGGCTGCGGCTTTCGGAAGAGGCCGAAGGCAAGATCGCCAAGGCACAGAAGATCACCGAAGCGGCTCTCAAGGACTTTCAGTGGCCTGACCTGGCTCCCGGTGAACGGACATTCTATGCCGTTGGCGGCACGTGGCGGTCGCTGGGCCGTCTGCATCTGATGCAGAACAATTACCCGCTGCACGTGATGCACAATTATGAAATCAGTGCGGAAGAGGCGATTGCCTTCTGCAAGCGTATCGCCATTCCCAACCTTGAAGGGGTGGAACTGGCGGAGATCGTTTCCAAACAGCGCCGTCCGCTGGTGCCGATCGGTGCAGTCGTGCTGGAGCAGGTGCTGACGTCGATGAAGGCGGAGCGCCTGGTCTTCTCCGCAACCGGTGTTCGTGAAGGCCTGCTCCATGAAAAGCTGCCTTTGGAAATGCAGGCACATGACCCGGTGATTGAAGCTGCACGCGAACTGTGCACGCTGCGTGCGCGCTCACCTGCGCACGCGGAAGAGCTGATTGTCTGGACGGACAAGCTGTTCAAGGAACTTGGCATCGAGGAAACCGCCAACGAGACACGGCTTCGCCACGCGGCGTGTCTGCTCTCCGACATCGGCTGGCGCGCCCATCCCGATTATCGCGGCGAGCAGAGCCTCAATATCATTTCGAACGCATCTTTCGTCGGGCTGGATCATGCCAGTCGCGCTTATCTTGCGGCAGCCGTTTTCTATCGCCACCAGGGTCTGCGCGAGGGCGATCTTTCACCGGTCATCCGGGAGCTGTTTACAGACCGTCTGCGCATCCGCGCCAAGGTTCTTGGCGCTACCATGCGGGTGGCGTCTCTTTTGAGTGCTTCCATTGCCGGCATGTTGCCGAAGGTCGGCATCACCAAATCGGAAACAGGGTTGTCGCTGGATCTCGGCAAGGACCTTGCCGATCTCGACGGTGAACGCCTGCGCAAGCGTGCGAACCAGCTCAGCAAGGTCATCGATGTCGATGTTGCTGTAAACGCCGGCTGATTTCTGGGGGGCTGCGGAACTGAGGCTGGGGAGGCAGGCGGCAGAGATTACTCTGCCGCTTCCGATTCAACGTTCGCCTGCCGCGGCTGATCAATCGCGACGATCTGACGTTCCTGGAAGGCGAGGGCGACTTCGCCGCGCTTGAGCTTGAGCGCGGTTTCGCCGAAAAGCTCGCGCCGCCAGCCCTTCATGGCTGCCACATCGGCAGCATCATCCGCGGCGATCTTTTCAAGATCATCCACTGTGGCTATGACCTTGGCAGCAACGCCATGGGCCTCGCTGACAAGTTTCAGAAGAACCTTCAGGAGGTCGACAGCGGCCGCTGAACCATCCGGTGCCTGTCGACCTTTCGGCAGCTTCGGCATTTCGTTCTTGGGAAGCGAAACGGCCCGTCTGACGGCTTTCAGGATCTCGTCTGCGGACTTTGAACGCTCGAAGCCGCGCGGAATGGTTCTGAGGCGCGCGAGCGATTCTGCGTCCTGGGGCTGCTGAGCTGCGAGCTCGTAGATGGCATCGTCCTTGATGACGCGACTGCGCGGAACGTCGCGTGATTGCGCTTCCCGTTCGCGCCAGGCTGCAACTTCCATCATCACGGCCAGTTCAACCGGCTTGCGCACCCGAAGCTTCAGCCGTTTCCAGGCCTGTTCGGGATCCGTACGGTAGGTGTTGATGGATGTCAGCACCTGCATTTCGTCCTGAACCCAGTGGCTGCGGTCCTGTTCGGCGAGATTCGCTTTCAGGAACTGATAGGCGTCGCGCAGATGCGTGACGTCCGCCAGCGCATAATCCAGTTGCTTTGCCGTCAGCGGCCTGCGGGCCCAGTCGGTAAAGCGGGACGACTTGTCGATCCGGGCGCCGGTCACCTTGTAGACAAGCTGGTCGTAGGAAATGGAATCACCAAAGCCGCAAACCATGGCCGCGACTTGAGTGTCGAACAGCGGGGCCGGGATAAGTTCTCCGAGATGATAGATGATTTCGATATCCTGGCGGGCAGCGTGAAAAACTTTTGTCACATTGCCGTCGCGCATAAGCTCGAAAAAGGGTTCAAGGTCCAGCCCTTCGGACAGGGCATCGACGATGAAGGCCATGTCAGGCCCTGCCATCTGGATGACGCAGAGCTTGGGCCAAAAGGTTGTCTCACGGAGAAACTCCGTGTCGACAGTCACGTAATCATGAGCGGCAAGACGCTGGCACGCAGCGGCGAGATCTTTTGTTTTTGTAATCACATGCATGGTGACGGACAGCTATACCCGAGTTCTGCCGCTTTGTCGCCACGAAATGGTAATTTTCGCGCTTGAAGCTCTTGAAAAGGCGCATTTTGTGCGCCTATGTTGAAGCTTAAGCGAGCGTCCGCAAAAGAACACACAGGGGAGTGGAAATGCGCAAGATACTGGTGGTGAATTCAAAGGGCGGTTGCGGCAAGACGACCCTCGCCACGAATCTTGCCGTTGCGCTCGCCGCCCGTGGCGAAGATGTTGCACTTGCCGATGCGGACCGGCAGAAGTCGAGCCTTTCCTGGGTCAAGCGCCGCCCAAAGGGCCTCGCACAGATCGAAGGCCTCAACTGGAGCAAGGAGGAGGCTATCGGTGACAAGGACAAGCATCTGGACGCAATAGTCATCGACGGACCCGGCGGGCTTCGATCGGAGCTGGCCAAGAACCTGATCGCGGAGTCGTCCGATATCATCGTTCCGGTGCTTGCGTCAGCCTTCGACTGGGACGCTACCTTGAAGTTTCTCGACGGCATTTCCGATATCAAGCGCGTGCGCAAGGGCAAGGCCGATATTCACGTCGTCGCAAACCGGATCGATCGCCGGTCAAACCAGGTTGCCGATCTGGAGCAGTTGCTCGCCAAAAAGGGCTATCCGCTGCTTGCCCGGATATCTGATCGGGTGATATATGCCCGCCATGCCGCAGCCGGGTCTGGCGTATTCGACTATTCCGATGCCAGTTCCCACGAGATCCGCGGCCAGTGGCATCCACTGTTGCAAGCAGTCGACGCCTGAGAGAAATTCCCGAACCGTTTCGCGTTCAAAAGGGGAGAGGCAAGCCTACCGCAAGCCTTTCCCTTGACTTTCGTCCCGCAACATGGATTGTGCAGCCGGACTCGGCCTGCCTCCAGCGGGCCGTAACGATTTTCTATGCCAAGAAAAATGTCGAGGAATTAGAATGCACCCCTACCGTAGTCACACATGCGGTGACCTCCGTCTGTCCGACGAAGGCCAGACTATCCGTCTTTCCGGCTGGGTCCACAGGGTCCGCGATCATGGCGGGGTGCTGTTCATCGATCTGCGCGATCATTACGGTGTCACCCAGTGCGTGGTCGACCCCGACTCTGCGGCCTTCAAACTGGCCGAATCCGTGCGCTCCGAATGGTGTATCCGCATCGACGGAAACGTGAAGAAGCGCACCGACGAAACCATCAACGCCGAACTTCCGACCGGTGACATTGAAGTCTTCATCCGCGAGATGGAAATCCTGGGTGCGGCGAAGGAATTGCCGCTGCCGGTCTTCGGTGATCTGGACTATCCGGAAGAAGTTCGTCTGAAGTACCGTTTCCTGGATCTGCGCCGCGAGAAGCTGCACCAGAACATGATCCTGCGCTCCAACGTGGTGCGCGATCTGCGTGACCGCATGTGGAACATCGGCTTCAACGAATTCCAGACGCCGATCATCACGGCATCTTCCCCTGAGGGCGCGCGTGACTTTCTGGTTCCGTCTCGTCTGCACCCCGGCAAGTTCTACGCCCTGCCGCAGGCACCGCAGCAGTTCAAGCAGCTGCTGATGGTCTCCGGCTTCGACAAGTACTTCCAGATCGCGCCGTGTTTCCGCGATGAAGACCCGCGTGCCGATCGCTCACCGACCGACTTCTACCAGCTCGACATGGAAATGTCCTTCGTCACACAGCAGGACGTGTTCGATACCATCGAGCCGGTGATTGCAGGCTGTTTCGAGCGTTTCGGCAACGGCCGTCCGGTCAACCGCGACTGGCCGCAGATTTCCTACAAGGATTCAGCTCTCTGGTACGGCACCGACAAGCCGGACCTCAGAAACCCGATCAAGATGGAAATCGTCTCCGAGCATTTTGCAGGGTCCGGTTTTGCAATCTTTGCCAAGCTGCTGGAGCAGCCGGGCACCGAGATCCGCGCCATCCCGGCACCGAAGGGCGGAAGCCGCAAGTTCTGCGACCGCATGAACAAGTTCGCCCAGGAGCAGGGCCTGCCGGGCATGGGCTACATCTTCTGGCGCAAGGCTGAAGACGGTTCCATGGAAGCTGCCGGTCCGCTGGCCAAGAACATTGGTCCCGAGCGCACCGAAGCGATCCGCACCCAGCTGGGTCTCGACGTCGGTGATGCGGCCTTCTTCCTCGGCGGCAAGCCGAAGCAGTTCGAGCCGGTCGCAGGCAAGGCCCGTGTCATCATTGGCGAAGAGCTTGGCCATACCGACAAGGACCGGTTCGAATTTGCCTGGATCGTGGATTTCCCGATCTACGAGCGCGATGAGGAAACCGGCGAGATCGATTTCGAACACAACCCGTTCTCCATGCCTCAGGGCGGAATGGAAGCTTTGGAAGGCGATCCTCTGGATGTTCGCGGTTATCAGTACGATCTGGCCTGCAACGGTCACGAGCTGGTTTCCGGCGCGATCCGGAACCACAAGCCGGAGATCATGTACAAGGCCTTCGAAATTGCCGGCTATCCGGCTGAGGAAGTCGACAAGCGCTTCGGCGGCATGGTCAATGCATTCCAGTATGGCGCTCCTCCGCACGGCGGCTGCGCGGCCGGCATCGACCGCATGGTCATGCTGATGGCTGATGAAGCCAACATCCGTGAAGTCATGCTCTTCCCGATGAACCAGAAGGCGGAAGACCTGATGATGGGCGCACCGAGCGAACCGACATCGGCTCAGCTTCGCGATCTGCATTTGCGTCTGAACTTGCCGGACGCCTGATAACAACCTACTTGCGGGTGACCGTTAAATAGGGATAACCCTCTGCAACAGAGGCTTGAGGCCGGCCTAGCCGGCCTCAGTCGTGCTAAGCTTAGCGAGTTTTTGGAAAGGCGGCTTACAGTGCTCAACCCTGCAAAATGGGAGATCTGGAAAGATCCGGATGGCACGGTCCAAGTCATCAAGCGCCTGTTGAGCGAAAATCTCCGGGCCTACATACCACGCTACATGGTGGCCTTCGTTTTCATGGGCATGGTAGCGGCGACGACCGCCGCAAGTGCCTGGATCATGAAGGATGTCATCAACGAGGTGTTCATCAACCGCGACAAGCAGATGATCTATGTCATCGCCGGAGCGGTCATCTGCATCTTCACCCTCAAGGGCGCCTCGACTTACGGTCAGATGGTCGTTCTCTCAAGGGTAGGCAACGCGATTGTTGCCGACCTTCAGAACCGCTTGTTCAAGCGGCTGACCATGCAGGACCAGGCCTACTACGACCGGATGTCCCTGCCGGAACTGGGCATTCGCGTGAACACGGGTGCCGGCAGTGCCCGTTCGGTCATCGACATGATCGTGCTCAGCCTTGGCCGGGATATTCTGACCCTGATCGGTCTCGTCGGCGTGATGATTGTCCAGGATCCCCTGATGAGCCTGCTCGCACTGGTGATCATGCCGCCGATCGTCGTTGGTGTCAGTTTTCTGGTCAAGCGGGTGAAGACCTACGCCAAGCGGCAGGTGGTTTCGAACGCCAAGATTGGCTCCACCCTGCAGGAAACCGTACTGGGTATTCGCATCGTCAAGTCTTTCCGAATGGAGCAGACGATGCAGCAGCGGATGGCGACATCCGTCTCTGAAGTCGAGCGCCAGTCCAACAAGATCGCAGCGCTAACGGCGCGGACCTCGCCGCTGATGGAATCCCTCGGCGGGTTCGCGATTGCACTGGTTATCTTCTACGGAGGATATTCGGTGGTGGAACTGGGCAAGGACCCCGGTGCGTTCTTCGCATTCATCACCGCCCTGCTGCTTGCGTATGATCCGGCGCGCCGTCTGGCCCGCCTGAATGTCAATCTCAGCAAGGCGCTGGTCGGGGTTCGTCTAATGTACGAATTGATCGACGAGCAGCCGGATCTGGAGCAGGTCGAAAATGCCCCGGACCTCAAGGTTGATAGCGGGCAGATCGAACTGAAGGACGTCAAGTTCTCCTACGGCGAAGGTGCTGCCCTGAACGGGCTGACCTTGACCGCTGAGGGCGGCAAGACAACGGCACTGGTTGGTGCATCCGGCGCCGGGAAATCAACGGTCTTTGCCTTGATCGAGCGTTTCTACGATCCGCAGGAAGGTACGATCTGCGTCGACGGCCAGCCGATCAAATCGGTGACGATGGGTTCCCTGCGCCGTAACATTGCCTACGTCAGTCAGGACTCCTACCTCTTCAACATCAGCATCCGCGACAACATCGCAATCGGCAGGCCCGATGCCACGCAGGAAGAGATCGAGGTGGCGGCAAAGGCGGCAAACGCCCATGACTTCATCCTCGAATTGCCTGAAGGCTACAACTCGTTGGCAGGCGACGGCGGCGGTCGATTGTCCGGCGGTCAGCGTCAGCGGGTTGCCATCGCGCGCGCCATGCTGCTTGATGCGCCGATCCTGTTGCTGGACGAGGCGACCTCTGCTCTCGACGCGGAATCCGAGGCCAAGATCCAGTCCGCGCTCGAAACACTGATGGAAGGTCGCACGACGCTTGTGATCGCCCATCGGCTCAGCACGGTTCGCCACGCGCACAAGATACTCGTTCTGGACAGGGGCCGCGTCCTTGAAAGCGGCACGCATGACGAATTGTTCGAGCACGACGGCATATATCGGCGCCTGTGCGAACTGCAGTTCCAGAGCCGGAACGAGGCAGCCGAGTAAACCTGCATTCTTGAACGCACAAACAAGAAAAGCCCGGACAAGGTCCGGGCTTTTTTGCTGTTTGAAGGCAGAGTTACTGGTTGGCGGTGATGCCAACTGAAAGGATCTGCGGGATCATCTGGGGCGCGAACATCGCCGTTCCCATGATCTGGGACAGGGGAACCGGCGCACCAGGTGCTGCCGTCAGTTCCAGCGAGCCCGGGGTGTTCAGGAACTGGGTCACAGCCTGAGCGACCTTGCCTTCCAGTTCCTTGTTCTGCAGCATGCCAAGCATCATCGGCAGCGTGCCGGTGAGGCCAGCTACATAGGTTGGCGTGTCAACACCGGCCTTTTTCGATTCCTGATCCAGAACGCGTCCCGTCAAAGAGGCGTCGTCCAGCCGGATCTTGGCATTTTCGATGGTCACGTTCTGCAGAAGCGCCATCGCTTCTTCCGGCTTCTCCGACTTTTCGTTGAGCTGGGTGACCACTTCCCGGGTAACCCCGCCCATGGAGAAGGAAAGCGACAGGCTGGCGGCTTCCTTGGCATCGATCTTGAGTTCCGGGACCACAAGCGTGGCTGCTTCCGGATCCCACTTGCCTGACCCGGCAACATCAACAGTCAGGGTTTCATAACCGAGATCCGTGAGGGACTTGGTTTCCTTCGATTCCAGTTCCTTCACATCAATCGTGGCGCCGGTCACGGCGAAACTGCCGGCCGTCGGAAGATCGCCGTCCATGGCATCGATCGAAGACGAGATTTTTGCGATGTCGGCAATCTGGTTGTCTTCATCGCGGATCTGGATGCTGTTGGCTTCAAACGTCTTGTAGCCGGGCCCGACCGGCGGCGTATCGGACGCAGCTTCTTCCGGCGTGGGCAAGAGAAGTTCCGTAACCTTGAGGTCTGCCAGCGACATGCCGCCGTCCTCGGCCGTGAGCTGAAGGTTGCTCATGTCGAGACTTGCCAGTTTGAGCCGGCCGTCAGCCTGGATTTCGCCACCAGTCAGCACGGTGGAAGCGATGGTGACGCTGGCGCCTTCCTCGTCTTCCTTGCTGATGACGATGTCGCTGAGCGTGACGGCGCCACCTGCTTCGTCAACCGAACCATAGCTCTCGACGGTGCCTTTTTCAGCGTCCAGCAGTGACAGGAACGCATCGGCAATCTCGTTCCCGGACGGATCGAAGGCAAGAGCCGGAGAGGCTTGTAGAGCGAGCAGACTGACAGCGGCTGTCAGACCGGCTGCGATCCGGGGCGAACGGGAAAACATCATTGAAAATCTCCACGAAATAGAGGTGATCCCACTCTGGGGTAAGTTCCACAGTGTGGCAAGGCGAAAGCCGGTTGAAGCAATAGCCGGGCTTATTCGAACAAAATATGTCCTGCGTCACACTTTCCCCGGTTGAAACGCGAAGGCGTTGTAGCCAGTGCTTTGCCGGGGCTGATTGTGTCAGGCAGCTGCCTTTTCAAGGAAGGTGCTGTTGGCGCGTTCGATGTCTTCCAGTGTCGGCAGGCTGGCTTCGTTGCCCAGGTGCTGGATCGCATGGGTCGAGGCACCACGTGCAAAGCGGAAGTGCTGATCCCAGCTTCTTTCCGGCCATTGCAGGTAGGACGCAACATAGGCGCCATGGAACACATCGCCGGCCCCGTTGGAATCGACCACTTTCGACAAGGGTACATTCAGGGCCGGCATAACCTTGTCCGGACCGCCGGCTTCGTACCAGACCATGCCTTCGTCGCCGAGCGTGACAGCGCCGACAGGACAGTTCTTGGTGCGCAAATACGCCAGGGTCTCGCCGGTCGACATGCCAAGCTGCTGGCAGAACCGTTCGGAAACGACCGCAATGTCGATCTGGTTCAGAAGCTCGTCCGTGTTCTCGCGAACCGCACCTCCGTCGAGAGACGTCAGAATGCCGAGGTTCTTGCATGTGGTCGCATAGTGGAGGGCTGCATCCGGCATGTGGCCATCCAGATGCAATGCCTTCATGCCGGTAAGCGTGAGGGGAGGGAAAGGATGCAGGAATTCGTTGTCGCGGCAGCGCACGATGGCACGCTTGCCTCCCTTCGGCATGATGAAGGAGAGCGAACTCTCGCGCACCTTGCGCCCGTGAATGGAAATGCCGTAGGCCGCGGCCATGTCCAGGAACATCCGCGCCAGCCAGTCATCCGCCTGTGAACATAACAGTTCCGGCTTGCCACCCAGTTTGGCGCAGCAGAACGCCGCTGTAACGGCATTGCCGCCGAAACTGATCGCGTAATCCCGGGCAATTGTCTTTTCGTCGCCCGTCGGCAGCTGGTCGGTCAAAAACGTAACGTCGATATAGGCTTGTCCAATAAACAATGCCTGCATGTAACCCTCCCGAAGTCCGGCTTTATCTCGTCTGTCCTGCAGCTAACACGGCAATGAGGCAGGTCGCTTTGATCTGAATGAAACTGCTGAATCTTCAGTCCTTGTTTACCCAGATCAGCCATGGTCAGAAAGAGTTTATTCACGAACAGGCCTGCGACTTGTCTTTCCGCTATGTTGGTTTTGTAAAAACGGTGCTGATCGCCCTTGCGCTGGCGACTGCTCCGCTTTTTGCGATCAACGTCATCCTCAACCAATATGCGGAACGCCGCGCCGTCGTCGAAATGGAAGCCATGGGAAATGTGGCTATCCATCGCGCCGAAGAGGCTATTTCCACGACCGTCTCGCTGCTGCAGCGACTGGACCGTGACGACGTGCAAACCTGTAGCGCCGAAGACCGGGGTATCTACGAAAAACAGATCGTTGAGCACGGCATGATCGACGCCATCGGGCTGGCGGACGCGGCCGGTCAACGCATGTGCATCATTCCGGATCGAGATCTGGCCGGAAAGGTCGTTCTTCCTCCGATGCGCGAAGACGGCCCGCTGGTCGGTATCGGCATGCTGGACCGCAACTACCTTGGGGCTCGCGCGGCGGTGATCAGCTGGGATCTCAAGGACCAGACCCGTCTGTTCGCGGAAGTGACGCCTGCCGTGATTGCCATCGATCCCGGCCCGGAATATCTGCGCTCCTATCGCAGGGCCGAACTGCGCCTCGGCAACAATCTGCTCTGGTACAGTATCGGCGGTTATAACTCCGAGGCGACCGATCCTTCGCAAATCCTGTCTGTCGAGGTCTCCTCGCAGCTCTATCCGCTGGTCGCGACGATCACCGCACCGATTTCGGCCGCCGGCAATGTCGTGCAGGATCTGAAGGTTGTTGCCGCCGCCGCCTGTGCCGGCATTGCGCTTCTGTTCGTTGCCATCGGCGTCTGGTTGTCCTGGCGTCCGGAGCGGGAGGCCGACGACGAATTCATCGCCGCGATCCGCAACGGCGAGTTCATCCCCTACTATCAGCCTGTCATGGACATCGAGAGCGGCCGGTTGCGCGGCTGCGAGATCCTGATGCGCTGGCGCCGTCCAAACGGCATGATCGTTTCACCGGGCCAGTTCATGGCTTATGCCGAAAACAACGGCCATATCTTCGACATGACCCGCCACATGATGCGCGTATCGTCGGAGGAAATCGGGGATCTTTATGGCGACAATCCGGACCTGAAGCTCTCGATCAACCTTTTCGCGGGGCACTTCCTGGATCGCGAAATCATTTCCGATATCCGCTCGATCTTCGAAAAGTCCCGGATTTCCTTCCAGCAGATCGTCGTGGAAGTGACCGAACGCCATCCGCTGGAAGATATGGAACTCGCCCGCAAGATCATCGCGGAACTGCAGGCCCTGGGTGTGCGTGTGGCGCTGGACGACGTTGGCACCGGCCACGGCGGCATGGCTTACCTGCAGAAACTGGGCGTCGACATCATCAAGATCGACAAGATGTTCATCGATACCATCGGGTCGGACGACAACTCGACGACCATCGTCGATTCCATGGTTGAACTGGCCGACAATCTGGGCATGGGCATCATTGCCGAAGGTGTCGAGATGGAAGAGCAGATCGACCGGTTGCTTGAACTTGGCGTTACCGCTGCCCAGGGGTACTTCTTCGCAGCCCCCATGCCGGCCGATGAATTCATCGCCTTTGCAGAACGTACCGATGAAGAAGCCAATGAGCGTTCGCGGCTGGCAGCGGAAGCTGCCGCCGCTGAACAGGCGGCAAACGAAGCTGCGATGCGCAAGAACGCTGCAGCCTGATCCTGCCTTCCGGCTGGCTCCTTTTTTTTACCCGGATCGATTTCGATAAAATCAGGTTCTGTCTGTTGGCACAGGCTCTTGCCCGTGCCAGTGTTTGGGGTATTCAGCTGCCAGGACACGTTTCGGGTGTGTGCTGGATGAAAAAGCTGGCGGATTTATGCCAGCGTGCCCCCTTGTCTGTACCGGCTGGACGGTATAAATAGCGCGAAACTGTACTGACTGGACGGTATAGAAATGGCCGCGCGTTCTACACGCAACTCGCATGAATCGAAATCGGAAATACTGAAGGCTGCGCTCGAAGTCGTGAGACGCTCGGGAGCGCAAAGCCTCACCATGGATGCCGTGGCCGAGGAAAGCGGCTTTTCGAAAGGTGGGGTGCTCTATAACTTTCCCACCAAGGACGCGCTGATTACAGGCATGGTGGAATTCCTCGCGGGCCAGTTCGAAGCTGAAGTGGCTGCTGCGCGGGAGCGGAACCTTTCTTCCGAATGCCCGACGTTGAGCGCCATGATCGAAGTCACCGAAGGCTGGCTGAGCGAGCAGCGGGATCTTGCGCAGGCCATGCTGGCCACGAAAGCAGACCGTCCCGACCTGAGTGAACCCTTCATGGGCGTGAAATCCCGTATGAAGGCGGCCATCGAAGCCGAACTTTCCGACCGCGGCAAAGCCTGGGCAATCTGGGCGTGCCTGGAAGGTCTGCATTTCTCCGAGGCGCATTGCGTCACGATTTTCACAGATGAGGAACGCGCGCTGGTTTTTCAGGAACTGCGCAAGCGTCTGACCCAACTCCAAGACTAGAACGGAAGACCAAATGCTGGCACTTCACAAAGCCCCAATCCGCCGTTGGGTCGCTCTCCTGTTTGCTGCGGGAATGCTCGCAGCCTGCCAGGAAGACGCAGTTGATCCGGTTTCCGAAGCAGAAGCAAAGCTTCACGCTGCGCCGAGGCCGGCGAAAATCTTTACGGTGACAGACCAGATAGGTCTGCTGGAGCGGCGGTTTGCGGGCCGGGTTGCGGCGGTAAAGACCGTCGACCTGTCCTTTCAGGTGCCGGGCAAGCTTGTTGCGCTTCCGGTTCTGGAAAGCCAGCGCGTGAAAGAGGGAGACCTGATCGCCACTCTGGACACGACTGACTACGACCGCGCCGTTCGCGAGGCGACGATCAATGCGGAGCAGGCAAAGAGGGAACTCGACCGGCTGGAAACCCTGCGCGAACGGTCCGTGATCTCACAGTCCGCCTACGACGAGCAGAAGAACAAGCACGACCTTGCGCTTGAGACGTTGAAGGAAGCCAAGCAGAACCTCGAATACACCACGTTGAAAGCACCTTTCGACGGGATCGTCTCCGTACGCCTGGTCGACAATTTCACCACGGTCAGTGTCGGCACACCGGTTGTGCGGCTTCACGATGTGTCGGAAGTGCAGGTGGACATCAACGTTGCCGAGGCGCTGTTCGGACGGGTATCCGAGTCCGAAGTCGCCTCGATCGAGGCAAGGTTCCCGGCCTACGGCGACAAGCTGTTTCCGCTGACCTACCGCGAGCATTCCAGCCAGGTCGATGATGTGGCGCAAACCTATCGCATCACCCTTGCCATGCCTCGCGACGGCGTAGAGCAGCTGTCACCCGGCATGACGGCTTCTGTCACCGTGAAGTTTCTGCCGGAAGGTCTGGAACTGGGAGAACAGTTCCTGGTGCCTTCAAGTGCAATTGCCGTCGACGGTGATGGCAGCGCCTACGTCTGGAAATTCGATACAGATACAGGCGCCGTGTCTAAGAACCCGGTCGAAATCGGCACGGTCATGGGCGACTTCATTCCGGTCCGCTCCGGCCTGGACAAAGGCGACGACATCGTTTCCGCCGGCGTCGCCTATCTCAGCGACGGCCAGGTCGTGCGGCGTTTGAACTGATCCGGTTCCGGACAGGCAAGAGGATCAGAAACCTTGGATATTGCACGCTACTCCATTCAAAAGCCGGTCAACACCTGGATGATCGTGATCATGTCGCTTCTGGGCGGGCTCTGGGGCCTGTCCACCGTGGGGCGGCTGGAAGATCCTGCGTTCACCATCAAGCAGGCTCAGGTAATCACCAGCTATCCAGGCGCAACCGCGGCTGAAGTCGAAAACGAAATTACCGAAAACCTCGAAACGGCCATCCAGCAGATGCCGCAACTGGATCTGATCACATCCGTGTCGGAGCCCGGCCTGTCGCGCATCAGCGTCGAAATCAAGCCAACCTACGACGGCGAGGAATTGCCTCAGGTCTGGGACGAATTGAGGCGCAAGGTCAATGACGAGGTCCGGAACCTGCCGACAGGGGCGGGCACACCGCTGGTCTATGACGATTTCGGCGATGTTTATGGCCTTTTCTACGCCTTCACTGCCGACGGTTATACCAACCGGGACATTCGCGACACGGTCAAGCGTATCCGACGCGAACTCCTGACTGTTCCCGGGGTCGGCAAGGTGGAAGTTGCCGGCGAACCGCAGGATGTCATCTACCTGAATGTCAATCAGGACAAGATGGCCGGGCTCGGCATCACCTTCACCGACGTGATCGGTGTGCTGGATGCGGAAAACCGTATCCAGACCAACGGGTCGGGTGTTTCCGGTGACAAACGCATTCGCCTCATGACGGCTTCCGCCTTTGACGACTTCCGCGGCATTCAGGATCTCGTCATCGGCAGGGCAGGGTCGACGGCAATGATCCGCCTGTCCGACATCGCGACGCTTGAGTTGGGCGAACCGGAGAAGCCGGACAGGTTGATACGCCATGATGGCCACGCGGCGGTGACGATCGGCGTGTCCCAGGTCGATGGCACCAACATTGTCGAAGTCGGCGAACGGGTGATCGAAAAGCTTGCCGCCGTCGAAGCGCAATTGCCTGTCGGCATGCAGATCCATCCCATCTACGAGCAGAATATCGTGGTCGATGAATCCGTAAACGGCTTCATCATGAACCTTGCGGCCTCCGTCGTCATCGTGATCGGTGTTCTGGCGCTGTTCATGGGGTGGCGCGCGGCAATTGTGGTCGGCACGGTTCTTCTGTTGACCGTGATGGCCACCGTTCTGTTCATGCGCATCTTCGCCATCGAGATGGAGCGCATCTCGCTCGGTGCGCTTATCATTGCCATGGGCATGTTGGTGGACAACGCCATCGTGGTGGCGGAAGGCATGATGATCAACATGCAGCGTGGCCAGAAGGCGATTGAGGCAGCCAGCCGCGTCGTCGCTCAGACCATGTGGCCCCTGCTGGGGGCAACCGTCATCGGCATCATGGCATTCTCCGGCATCGGCCTGTCCCCGGATGCTACCGGTGAGTTTCTGTTCTCGCTGTTTGCCGTGATCGGGATATCGCTGCTGTTGTCGTGGGTCTTCGCGATCACTGTGACCCCGCTGTTCGGCAAGTACTTCTTCAGAACCGCCACCGGCAATCTGGACGATCACGACCCTTACAAGGGCATCCTCTACAGGGTCTATCGCGCGTTTCTGATTGGCTCCCTGCATGTACGGCTGCTGACCGTTGCCGCTCTTGTCGGGATCACGGTTGTCTGTGTCATGGCCTTCGGCAACGTGAAACAGGCCTTCTTTCCGGACAGCAACACGCCGATCTTCTACGTCCATTACTGGTCACCCCAGGGAACCGATATCCGGTCGACCGAGGCGGACCTGAAGGAGATGGAGAAAATCGTCCTTTCGGATGAGCGGGTGGCAACCGTCACAAGCTTTGCGGGCGGTGGTGCGACGCGTTTCATGCTGACCTACGCACCGGAAGACGCCAACCCGGCCTATGGCCACATGATCATCCGGACGCATGATCGTGAAGAAATCGACATGCTGGCGCTCGAGTTGAGGGAGAAGTTCGCCGAACGGTTCCCGTCTGCTCAGATCATCACCAAGCGGCTGGTGTTCGGTCCCGGTGGCGGTGCCAAGATCGAGGCACGGTTCTCCGGTCCGGATGCCGATGAGCTCAAGCGGCTCGGCAACGAGGCGCAGGCGATCTTCGCGATGCCCGACAACAAGCTTGCCGACGTCAACACGAACTGGCGCCAGCGCGAACTTGTCGTGCGGCCGATCTTCGATGAAGATCGCGCCCGCATTTCCGGCGTCACCCGAGAGGAATTGTCGGTCGCCTTGCAGTTTTCGACCGAAGGTATTCGCGTCGGTTCCTACCGCGATGTCGACGAGAGCATTCCGATTGTCGCCCGCAAGGCCGAGCAGAACGGCATCTCCGTCAACGAGAGCGTGTCGGACTCCCTGGTCCTGAGCAGCAATGAACGCCGCTATGTGCCAATCGAGCAGGTTGTGCGGGAATTCGTGATGGAGCCTCAGGATACGCTCATCCATCGCCGTGATCGCGTGCGCACGCTCACGGTGAAGGCTGAGACGACTGCGGGCGAAACCGCGACTGCTGCTCTTGCAAGGGTCCGTCCGCAAATCGAGGCCATCGAGCTGCCGCCGGGCTATGCGCTGGAGTGGGGCGGTGAATATGAAAGCACCAACGATGCGCAGGCATCTCTGGGTGCGCAGCTGCCGCTCGGTTTCCTGGTCATGCTGATCATCTCGATCCTGCTGTTCGGCTCCGTGCGTCAGCCGCTGATCATCTGGCTGATGGTGCCCATGTCGATCAATGGTGTTGCCATTGCCTTGCTGGCCACGGACACAGCCTTCGGCTTCATGTCGCTGCTCGGCTTCCTGTCCCTTTCCGGCATGCTGATCAAGAATGCCATCGTGCTTCTGGAAGAGATCGATCTTCTGATTGGCGAGGGCAAGGACAAATACCAGGCAATCGTCGATGCCAGCGTCTCGCGTATGCGGCCGGTGATGCTGGCTGCGATCACCACCATCCTCGGCATGGCACCGCTTCTGTCGGATGCCTTCTTCCGGGGCATGGCAGTGACGATCATGGGCGGTCTGGCGTTTGCCACCGTGCTGACCCTGATTGCCGCACCCGTGCTCTATGCCCTGTTCTTCCGGGTTCGCCCGCCGAAGAAAGACAAGACGAAGGCGGAGCCGTCAGTTCCGGCGGATGCAGTTCCGGCCAAGTAACTCCGGACGCAGTCACTTACGAACTTGAAAGGCGGCCTTCGAGCCGCCTTTTGTCTTTCTCTCAAATGACGACCCAATACCAACCACCACCGGTGCCCATGGCTTGACCATGGGATCCAAACCGTTACGCCAGGGAGCGCAGGAAACACGGAAATGCCGTTCCCGTTTTCGCTATGGCCGCTAGAGCCATCTAGTCTCATGATATCAATATCTTGTCGACGTATCCGGACTCATTTTCTCAGTCTGTCTTTCAGCCACGACTGAGTTTCATGTGCCGGTTGACGTCCTTGTAGAGCAGATAGCGGAACTTGCCTGGCCCACCGGCGTAACAGGCTTGCGGGCAGAAGGCGCGCAGCCACATGTAGTCACCGGCTTCAACCTCGACCCAGTCCTGATTGAGCCTGTAGACGGCTTTGCCCTCCAGCACGTAAAGCCCGTGCTCCATCACATGGGTTTCGGCAAACGGGATAACGGCTCCCGGTTCGAAGGTAACGATGGTCACATGCATGTCATGACGCAGGTCGTCCGGCACGACGAAACGGGTGGTTGCCCACTTGCCGTCCGTTCCCGGCATTTCGGTCGGCTTGATCTGTTTTTCGTTCGTTACGAATGCATCCGGGGCAGCCAGTTCCTCGACTGCTTCATAGGCTTTTCGGATCCAGTGAAAACGGACTGGAGCATCGGCCGAATTTTCAACTGTCCAGGCGCAACCGGCCGGTAGATAGGCGTATCCGCCGTCTTCCAGTACGTGCCCAGTCCCCTCGATTGTCAGCGACAGTTTTCCTTGCACCACAAAGAGAACCGCTTCTGCATCGGCGTCCTGCTCCGGGTTCTTGCTGCCGCCGCCCGGCTGCACTTCCATGATGTATTGGGAGAAGGTCTCTGCAAATCCGGAGAGGGGGCGTGACAGGACCCAAAGCCGGGTCTTTTCCCAGAACGGCAGATAACTGGTGACGATGTCACGCATCGTTCCCTTCGGGATGACGGCATAAGCCTCCGTGAAGACAGCCCGGTCGGTCAGCAGCTGGGTTTGTGGCGGGTGACCGCCGCTTGGGGAGTAGTAGGGCGATGAGGTCATGCGGGTTTCCCTGAACCGTTGCCGAAACAGTGTTTCGAGCTGAATTAGAAAGCGCGGCTTACGTGAAGGCAACGAAAAAGAAAACCCGCCAGCGAGGCCTGCGGGCGGGATGTCCAGCTGGATGGTCAGCGTGGTCCGGATGGCGGAAATCCGGTTGGGGCCGAGAACCCGTCCTCTTTTCGGGACGTGGTTCTAACGTGCCGAGACCATCTCGCGCTGGACTGTGCTCCTTGCGGTCTTGACGTTGTCGAGCACCTTGGGGCAGGCGGCGCCCGACGTCTGTTTCTCGCGCAGGAACGAGGCCATGCGAGCATCGATATCCTTCAGGCGGGACTGTCTGGAAGGCGTGCGCTGCAGGGCTGCAAAGGGTGAAAAGAATGGCAGAAACGGATTCATTCAAAACCTCCCGATTGGCGTTGTGTTGCCGGTCAATAGACCAGCTGAGAGGAGCTCAAGTTGGTCTCGATCCGGGTAATCTCATCCCGTAACCGAAGCTTGAATTTCTTCAACGACCGTATGTGCTGCGTATCCGGATAAGGGTGCATTTCCTCTCTGCGGATCAGGGAATCCAGGGTGTTGTGCTGGCTGCGCAGCGACTTCAGTCTGTTGTACATCGCCTGCTCCTCTTTCGTGGGCTGTGTCTGTGACACCCTTGATATGGATACGAGGAGAGAATAGATGAAATACATTGTTTCGATTGATTTGATAGAAATTATCTATCGTACAGGGAGGCGACATGCGGTTTCGGCCATCTTCACGGCAGCTGGACTATTTCGTTGCACTTGCAGAAACCTTGCACTTCGGCAGGGCTGCCTCTCGCTGCCACGTCTCGCAGCCGACACTTTCGGCGCAATTCAAGCTGCTTGAAGAGCAACTTGGCTGCACCTTGCTGGAACGCGGCAGCGGGGGGATCAGTCTGACGGCGTCCGGTGAACGCCTGCTGCCGCTTGCACGGCGTACCCTCGAAAATCTCGACGAAATCGTGACTGTCGCCCAGGCAGGACAGTCCAATCTCGGCGGTCTGATCCGCCTTGGGGTCTCGCCCACATTCGGGCCGTATTTCATGCCCTACCTGTTGCCGATCCTGAAACGCGAATTTCCGCTTCTTGAGCTCTACATCCGCGAAGACAGGCCCAATCTCCTGGAAGAGGGACTGATGTCCGGTGCACTCGACTGCATTCTGACACCGGATTTTGCGTCATCGGATCAGTGGACGGCACAGGTGCTGTGCCGGGAAAGCGTTTCACTTGCCGTGCCGAAGACGCACCCCTTGGCTGGTGTCGAAGTGATCCCGGTGGATATGTTGCGCGGCGAGAAGCTGCTTGCACTCGGTCAGGGGTTTCGCCTCCACAACGATGTTCAGGCATTGGCACATGCCGCGGGTGCGGACTTCCGGCAGGACTATGAAGGCACAAGCCTTGATGCCTTGCGCCAGATGGCTTCGATCGGCATGGGGTTGGCACTCTTTCCGGCCGCTTACATTGCGTCCGAGTTCGGAAAGGAGCCGGATCTTCTGTTGAAGAAGATCGAGGGCTTGCCGATGCGCCGGACGATGTATCTCGTCTGGCGATGCGGGTCTTCCCGAACCACCCATTTCGAAAACCTTCTGTCCCTTGCGCTCCAGGCGGTGAACAGCATGAAAGTTGAGGGGGTCGAGCCAGCCTGAAAGAGGCTCACAAAGGTAATTGGAAGCGCAAAGCCGTAAAAGAGGAACGGATGGTCTCCCGTGCCACGTAGTCCTCCCCATATTGCCGGTCCGCTAAAAACGTGCCAGCCTCGCAGGTACCGGCGGAGGAGGAGAGCCCCATGCCTGAAATTTCAAGCGACCGCGATTGCCAGACCGTCATTACCACTTTCGAAATGACACCGGGCACATGCTACGACCTTCTGGACGAACTGAAGGACGCATACGAGAATTTCATAAGCCATCAGCCGGGTTTCATTGGCGCCGGGTTGCATGTAAACGATGCTCAAACCCGTATCGCCAATTATTCGCAGTGGCGCCGACGGGAGGATTTCCTGGCCATGTTGCGTTCACCGGAAATGCGTGAGCGCAACCGGCGTATCAGTTCATTGTGCAAGAGTTTCGAACCGGTGATGTACGACGTCGTGGACGCCTACGACTGACCTCACCTTCATGACAGAAATCGTGATGGCGCCGGTCATGAACGACCGGCGTTGCGCATCGCTCCGGGCTCCTGGAACAGGGGCCGGAGGTTCCTTGCGAGACTTCCCGCATTTTTCGGAAACTTCCATGTCCTATCAGATTGTCGATTGCCGCTCGTTTGGTGCTGACCAGCTGTGCGAGGCCTTGAACACTGCTTTCTCGGATTACGTCACGCCACTGCATCTGAGCGAGAAGGATTTCCGTGAGTTTCAGCGCCAGCGCGGGTTTTCGGCAGAGCATTCCTTCGTGGCAATGGCAGGGGAAGAGATTGCAGCCTTCTGGTTTTCGAGCTTGCCGAACTCCAGTTATGGCAACAGGGCCTATACGTTGTCCGTCGGGACCAGTCCGGAACATCGTCGCAAAGGCTTGTCGAAAAAGCTTCTTGCAGCGGTCCTCAAAAAACAGCTGGAGGTCGGCGCGAAAGGCCTGCAGCTTGAGGTCATCACGACAAACGAAAAGGCGGTTGCTGCTTATGAAGCCTTTGGCTTTCGCCGCGAAAGGACACTTGGTGTCTTTCGGCTCGTGAACAGCAAGGCGATCAAGGCGCATGTCGGAGAGTGGGTGCTGGAGCGGATCGGGTTGCACGATCTTCCCGATGATGCCGGCCCCTATTTCGATACCTTGCCGACCCCCCAGAACAGTGTTGCCGGGCTTCGTGGTTTGAGCCCGGATATCCATCTTCTGGCTGTTCACCATGATGATGAAATTCTGGGGTGGGGGGCGAGTTTTGCCGATGGCGCGGTCGCGCAGATCGCCGTTCACAAGAACCACCGTCGCCAAGGCATTGGCCGAGCCTTGTTGCAGGGGCTGATGGAGGCCCTGGGCGGATCCGAACTGCGGTTTGTCAACGTCGACACCGCTGCGCAAAGCGCCAACGCATTCCTGCGCCTGTCAGGTGCGGAAGAGCTGCTGCAACAATACGAAATGCGGCTTGATTGCTAAGTGCACATCAAGGTTCAGGTCTCTTGGTCAATCTTGCGGAACGGCGCGTGTTCGGTCAGCGTCTCGTTCTCGCGTTCGACGGCAAGGCGTTCGTGTTCAAGAAAATCGGCGACAGCCTGATGTAGCCCTTCATGGGCGATCCAGTGGGCGGAATAGGTGGTGGTCGGCAGATAGCCGCGCGCCAGCTTGTGGGCACCTTGAGCGCCGGCTTCAACGCGCTTCAACTTGTTGGCGATGGCAAAATCGATCGCCTGGTAGTAACAGAGCTCGAAATGCAGGAACGGATGGTGCTCGGTGCAGCCCCAATGGCGCCCGAACAAGGTGTGCGAGCCGATGAAGTTGAGCGCACCGGCAATGTATTGGCCATGCCGTTTGGCGAGAACCAGCAAGGTGCGGTCAGCCAGCCTCTCATTGATCAGCGAATAGAATTTCCGGTTCAGATAGGGGCGGCCCCACTTCCGTGAACCCGTGTCCATGTAGAATTTGTAGAAGGCGTCCCAATGGGCCTCTGTCAGATCGGACCCGGTGACCCATTCCACCTCAATGCCCTCAGCGCTCAGGGCTTCGCGCCGCTCTTTCTTGACGGCCTTGCGCTTGCGCGACGCCAGATCTGCCAGAAAGCCATCGAAATTGTCGTAACCTTGGTTTTCCCAGTGAAACTGCTGATCGGTCCGTTGCAGATATCCAAGCTCACCCAGACTGTCCCATTCCGGTTTGGTCAGGAAAGTGGCATGCACGGATGAGGCCCCGGAGCGCTGACACACCTGCACCAGACCGGCGGCAAGCGCTTGCAGGCCCGCTTCACGGTTGACACCGGCACCTGTCAGGAACCGGCGTCCGGTTGCCGGCGTGAAGGGCACGCTGATCTGAAGTTTCGGATAATAGTCACCGCCTGCACGGTAGAAGGCGTCGGCCCAACCGTGGTCGAACACATATTCGCCTTGCGAATGGCTCTTGAGATAGGCCGGCACGGCACCGAGAACCTCGCCGCCACCATCTTCCAGCACCATGTGTCTGGGCAGCCAGCCTGTAGCTTCCGTTGCACATCCGGAAGCCTCCAGAGCCTCCAGAAAAGCGTGGGACAGGAACGGATTGAAATCAATGTCCTCACCGGCAAATTCGGAACCGCCGCCAAGTGCTCCGGAAAGCTCGGCCAACGCCTCGCATTTCGGGTCCTTCTTCAAGAGCCCCCGTCCGGAAAGTTGCCAGCCTGGATTGGCCACCTGATCCCAGTTGGAGGCGGTGACATCCTTCAAGGAAGACAGGATTCGCAAGGTCGCTATCTGTCCGCCGTCATCTGTAGCCGGGGAGTCGCTGTCCGTGGACCGGGAGGAGGTCATGCGTCAGAAGAAACCAAAGTTTGAAACCATACTCTTGATGTAGCGCTGGTATTTTGCAGTGCAAGAGGTTGATGTCGTGTAATGGTTATTTCTACAGGGAACGGGCTGCGCTCCTGTCCGGATCAAAGCCCTCGAAAACGATCTGGTCTGCGTAGCGATCGGCCTTTTCCCGTTGTTCGGTGGTCCTCACCGTCCAGGACATCAGCGGCACCTTGAACACAGAGCGCAGCAGACTGGGTCCTACCTTTGGCAGGTCCTTGACGCCGTAGGAAATGAAATGCGGGCGCGTGCGCGGTGCATGCAGGATATGGCGCAGGATGAACCGGTCGACACGGCTGTAGCGGGCATAGTCAGGACCGGGCTCGGCGCCGTCGGCGACGATACCGCGCAGCACCGAGGCGTTGCGGGCCTTTGCAATGGACAACATGTCCGGATCGAATGACTTGATGCATGCAGAGCCTTTGTAGCCCGCCACCTGGTCCGTCACGTGACGGACAAAGTCCATTTGCGCATCACGGCGCATCAACGACTTGATCTCGACCACCAGAGGTACGCGGCCGTCGACAAGATCGAACAGATCCTTCAGGAGCCAGAGCTTGTCTGTTCCGGTCTTCATGTGAATGCCGGTGAGCTCGGATGCGGCCAGGTCGATAACCCTGCCGGTTCCCTCCGCAAGGCGCTCCAGCGTGTAGTCATGGAACACCAGAGCTTCGCCGTCCGCCGTTTCCTGTACATCCACCTCGATCGCGAAATTCTTGTCGATTGCATGCTGAATTGCGGTAGGCGTGTTCTCGATGACGCCGTTGTCGGCATCGTGATAGCCCCGATGGGCGATCGGGCGGGCGAAGATGGCTTCGAGTTCCGGTGTCATGGCGGGGGCTCGTCAGGAAGGAAAATGCCTCACCGGCCGGTCCGGTGTGGCTTCGGGAAGAGTGTGGGGGAGGCCAGGCTCCCCGCAAGCAGTCACTCTTCGATTTCGAAAATCGCTTCGATCTCGACAGCAGCACCGAAGGGCAGGGACGCGGCGCTGACTGCGGAGCGCGCATGGCGGCCCTTTTCGCCCATCGCCTCTACCAGGAAGTCGGATGCGCCGTTGATGACCTGCGGCTGGTCGACGAATTCGGCTGTGGAGTTCACGAAGCCGACGATCTTCACCAGTCGCGCAACCTTGTCGAGATTTCCGGTGGCAGCCTTTGCCTGGGCAAGGAGGTTGATGGCGCACAGCTTGGCAGCGGCCTTGCCTTCATCAATGCCCAGACCGTCACCCAGTTTGCCGGAGATCTGAAGCTTGCCACCTGCCATCGGCAACTGGCCGGAAACGAACAGCTGATTGCCGGTCTGCAGGAAAGGCACATAGTTGGCCGCGGGTGCCGCCGCTTCCGGAAGGGTGATGCCAAGTTCGTTCAGCCGGGCTTCGATCGCGCTGCTCATGGGTGTCTCCAAGTTTGAGAGCTTCCGGCGTGTCTTGGCGTAATTCGTCACAGGTGACAAGGCCAAAATGGGGCGTGTACGGTAAAAGGAAACTGTGGAGGAGCTTGGTTTCGTTTGCCGCGGTCACCACTTTAGAAAGGCGAATTGTGAAATAACAGGCTGGCGGGGCTTGGGGCATCGTTGCACATTCGCGGTGGCGGAATGTGCAGTTTGCCGCATAATGTGTGGAACCGGTCCAGGTGGCGCTTCCACCAGGACGAGAATGAGGTTTTTTTGATGCAATGCGTTCCGAAGTCAGTGTCCTCGACCGTTGGTGCGATCGTTATGGCCGCCGCAGCTTTTGCGGTGTCTGGCGCGACCGACGCTGATGCGAGCGGCACTGTCGGCTTTAAACTCGTGCCCCATCGCGCCGTTTACGACATGAACCTGGGAGACAGCGAGGAGCAAGCCGGGATCGCAGGCCTCGACGGACGCATGGTCTACGATTTCTCCGGAAGCGCTTGCGAGGGCTACAGCGTCAATTTCCGCTTTGTTACCGAGTTTCGGGATACCGACGGTGGTTCACAGATCACTGATCTGCAGACGACTTCCTTCGAAGAGCCGCGTGCCGAGAGCTACCAGTTCCTGTCCAAGACCTTTGTCGATCAGAAACTGGTTGAAGCGACCCGTGGAACGGCACGGAACGGAAAGAAAGCACGTACTGTCGAACTGAAGGAACCTTCGGAAAAATCGCTGGAGATTGGCCGGGAAGTGCTGTTTCCGACCGAGCATCTTCTGACGATCTTGAAGTCAGCCGAGGCGGGTGTCCATTTTGTTGCAGCCGATATCTATGACGGCGCCGAAACCGGAGAAAAGGTTTACGCCACGACGACGGTGATCGGCGCCAAAGCCGTCAACGACGCAAAAACCGATGCTGACCATGTGGATGCACCGCTGTCCGGCAAGAGCTACTGGCCCGTTACCGTCGCTTACTTCGACCCGAGTGCCGAGGACGCAAGTGGAGAGCTTCTGCCGGTCTATCAGCTGTCATTCTGGCTGTATGAAAACGGCATCAGCGGACACCTGAAGCTCGACTACGGCGATTTCACCATCCAGGGCAAGATGGCGTCGCTGGAGCTTTACGACGAGTCCGAGTGCCCGCAGCAGTAACCTGGCAAGACCGTTTATAAAAATGATCGGGTGACAGGCGGACTACTTGTCACCCTGCTTCTTGGCTTCCTTCGCAGTGCGCGCTGCGTGCGTGAGGCCGAGTTCGACAGCTGACGTTCCGAACTTGTCCCGAAGCCGATCCACCGCCAGTTCCGCATTCTTCCGTCGTTCGGCCGACTGGTCGAGCAGGTCTCTCGGATCGGCCCGGTCCGCGTTTTCCAGATCACTGACGCCGATGCCGATAAGCCGGAAGCGGCGGCCATCGGCTTCGATCTGAAGAAGGTTCTCACCCGCTGCGTAGATCTTGTCGGCCAATTGGGTCGGATCGGAAAAATGCCTCGCGCGGGTGATCGTCTTGAAGTCGGCGGTTTTCAGTTTCAAGGTCACACCGCGTCCTGAGAGTTCCGCCTTCTTGAGCCTCGCAGACACTTTCTCGGCCAGGTTCCTGAGAATGGGACGCAGGGTATCGAAACTCGAGATGTCAGTGAAGAAGGTGGTTTCCGCGGAAACGCTTTTCGCGCCCCGTTCAGGAGTGACTTCGCGGCTGTCATCGCCATGCGACAGGCGGGCCAGACGCAGGCCGATGGTGCCGTATCGGCGGGCGAGATCCGTCGCCTCCATTTCCTGCAGTTGCCCAATGGTGCGGATACCGTCTTTCTCCAGCTTTTTCTGGAACACCTTGCCGACACCCCAGATGCGGCCCACTGGCATGGCCGCCAGCACATCTTCGGCTTCCTCAGCGCCGATGACGGAGAACCCACGCGGCTTTTCGAGATCGGACGCAAGTTTTGCCAGAAACTTGTTGGGGGCAAGGCCGACAGACGCCGATATGCCGATATCGGCTTCCATGTCGCGTATGAAGCCCGCGAGTGTTTCCGCCGGAGACTTCTTGTGAAGGCGTTCGGTGCCCGTCAGATCAAGAAAGGCCTCGTCGATGGACAAAGGCTCCACCAGGGGCGTGAGCGCGCGCATTCGTTCACGGATCTCCTTGCCGACGCTCGCGTATTTGGCCATGTCAGGCTTGATCACGATCGCTTGCGGGCATGCCTCAAGCGCCTTGAACATGGGCATTGCGGACCGCACACCGTAGATGCGGGCGATGTAACAGCATGTGGAAACCACCCCGCGCTGACCTCCGCCAACGATTACCGGCTGGTCCTGCAGCTCCGGATTGTCGCGTTTTTCGATCGAGGCATAAAAGGCGTCGCAATCAATGTGGGCAATGGCCAGCGTGTCGAGTTCCGGATGCTTGACCAGCCTCGGGCTGCCGCAGCGGGTGCACCTGGCTGCCGACGGGGCGAGGCGGGCACCGCAGTCTAGGCAAAGGGCACGTAAGGGCGGAACGGGTTGGGACACGGCGTTGGCAATCGGCTGCGGTGCGGATGGGCAATCAGCCGCTCTGCTGGTTTCGGTTCGAGCCCTGCAGAATAGCTCCGATAAAGGCGGCCGTCTCCTGCCAATCGCTGCTCAACAGATCGATGTAACCTGCCTTTTCAGTGGTCTGCAGAAATCTGGCGTCTGCGATGAACTGTATCTGGACAGCGGACGGCAGGGTCGCGTTCACGGAGGTGTGGTTGGTCGGACTGTCGTCAATGAAGACAACCGGCTCCGGACGTCCACGAGACAGAGCTGCAACCGCACCACCTTTGGGACCGGAATTCGTCAGCAACGGAAAGGTGATACCGAGCCCGGTGAGCAGCTTTTCCCGCACTGGCTTGTTGTGACCTCCGGGCAGATTGGTCAGCAGGATAACGTCCCATTGCTGTGCAAGTGCATTGAGCGCATCGCCTGCACCGGGGACCATGTCCTGACGATGGCTGACTTCGTCGAAGAACTCCAGAAGCAGTTTGCGAACGTCGTCGGACGACAGTGGTTCCCGGTTGTCGCGCCGGCCGATATTGCCGGTCAGCCTGTACTCGTACTTCAGGAAAGCCAGGTCGCGAGCGTGAAGATAGTCTTCCAGATGAGCGATCAGATGCAAAATCACTTCATCCACATCGCAGATGATCAAAGGACGGTTCGAAAACGGCAGTGCCTGGATCTGCGCAAGAACTTCGGGCAGCACCTGCGTCGGTTCAGGCATGGTCTTCGTCTCCGCCGGCAATTGCGTAGCGTGCAGCGGCCATCATCGTTGGCCGTATTCCGGCATTTTCACAAAAGGCAAGCAGCAGAGCTTCGTCCATCATGTAGAACTCGAGGACACCGGCAAGAAACCCCGGTTCTCCCGCCGCTTCTCGAATCATTTCCGGTCCAATTCCAGAAAAAGCAAGAAACCTGCCGATCTGTTCAGGGTCACGACTGAGCTGGAGAAGGGCTTCAGTAGCAATTCCTTGTGCTTCTTCAACGGACAATGACTTGCTCTGTATATTTTTCATTGTGTTTTTTTGCCTTTCTGAAACGATTCCGGGTTAGAAGAAATTTAATGCGGACCGGGGAAGGGTTCTACCGCGGACTAAAAAGTGCTGCGAAGATAAAATGGGACCGGCAAGTGGCCGGGTAAAGGGCCGGACATATGGCAAAATCCGTGTTGATCGTCGAAGACAACGAGCTGAACATGAAGCTGTTTCATGATCTGCTCGAAGCGCACGGCTATAATACATTGCAGACCCGGACCGGCATCGAAGCCTTGCAGTTGGCCCGTGAGCATCATCCCGATCTGATCCTGATGGATATTCAGCTGCCGGAAGTGTCGGGGCTGGAAGTCACGAAATGGATCAAGGAAGACGAGGATATCGCTTCCATCCCGGTTATCGCCGTGACGGCTTTCGCCATGAAGGGCGATGAGGAGCGTATCCGGCAGGGCGGGTGCGAAGCTTACATATCCAAGCCGATCTCCGTAGCGAAATTCCTGGAAACAGTTCGGGCATATCTCGGCGAAGCGTAACGGGCCACCGCCGGCGGTAGAACTGCGGCGGGTAAAGATTTCTGCAAGGTTTCACGGTTGTTTGGCATGGCTGCTTGCAACCAATTCCTGCGAATCGCAAAACCTCACGCTCACGCGCTCTTCATATTAAGGTTACGGATTTACTAAAACGGCATTGTTTCTGTGCATATTTTGCGGAAAATATTGCAATCAGGCAACATTCAGGTAGTGTGACCGCAGATTAGTGTTTTTCCTGATCGCCTCAATGACGTGGTAAAGAATGCCGTAGCGTCAAAACAGGCAATACAGTTTCCCCTCGGAGTGCTCAGGTCCGCCGCATCTCCTGGGTCCGTGGGGCAGGTCGGCAGGGAACCGGCCGATGAGTGGCCTCCTCGAATGCCGTGTTCCCGCCGACCACTAATCTTTCAACCGAAAATCAAGAAGCAGCACCAGCAGCAATGCTGAAGCTGCGTCGTCGTGCCTCTGCGTCCGTGCAGTAATCGTTAGTGGAAACAGGTTTCACGACGCTGGCTTGCACCGACAAAATTTCAAAACACATTCGCTTAGACATGAAAAAACCCGCCGTTTCCGGCGGGTTCTTTAAAAATCATCTGGAACCAGATCTTACTTGATCTTGGTTTCCTTGAACTCGACGTGCTTTTTCGCAACCGGGTCGTATTTCTTTTTGACCATCTTCTCGGTCATCGTACGGGAGTTCTTCTTGGTGACATAGAAGAAGCCGGTGTCAGCCGTGGAGAGGAGCTTGATCTTGATTGTTGTCGCCTTGGCCATGGCCTTGGATCCTGTTCTCTGTTGTCGGGCAAAGAGTTCTTGCGGCCAGATGGCTGGCGATGAATCTGCCCCAATGTCTGAAATCAGCGCGCAAACTACTCATCGCAGCGCGAAAGTCAAGCACTTGCTATGGTTCAGCTGCCTTTTCGGACCATGTCAGCCATTCTGCCGCAGTGCTGTCAAAGCCTTCGTTATCGTATCGACCGACTGGTCCACGTTCAGGCTGGAACTATCCAACTGGAGACATGGTTCCGTCCATTGTTCGTAATCATGATTTCGTACCTCAGACCAGCGGGGCAGGGTCAGTCCGTCAATCTCGGTTTCCCTGTTTTCAACGCGCTTGCGGTGTTCGCGCTCATCCGAGCAGACAATCTCGACATTCAGCAGTGTCGCGCCGGTTGATTGAGCGGTCTCCCTCCACAATTGCCTGGATTCGGCAACCGGGTTGACCGTATCGGCAACGACGTTGTGACCAAACTCCAGGTTTCCGGCAGCGATAGCAGCAAGGGCGAGGTAACCCGCGTCTTCAGCCGGATGAATGTTCAAGACACTGCGTTTGAGGGCAGCTTCAACCGCATCCACCCGCAAAAGAAATGCGGGCAGACGCCGGCTCAGTGCCTTTGCTATCGTCGATTTGCCGACGCCGGGCAAACCGGAAAGGGCAATCAGGAAAGGCATAAGCCTGGACACGCCTTTGTGTGTTGCAACGGCCAGCAATCCGCCAGGTACAGGTAGCTTCAGAGCTCCTGTTTCACGAAACCGCCCTTGCGAAAGAAATAGTAGGGGACAGGCGTCGTCGGTGAAAGCTCAGGGTCTTTTGCCAGCCTGTCTTCCAGGTCGGTCAGGATCTTGTTGGTGATCATCGGCAGATCCTTCTGCCTCGCCTCTTCGAAAGTCAGCCAGGCACAGTCTTCCAGTTCGCCGGACGGGCCGGTTCCGTCGGGCAACCTGTCGGCAATGGCGTCCGCCCAGACGGCCAGAAAACGGGTGTCGAAGCGTCGCGGGCGTTGCGGTGGGGTGATGGCCCTCGCAATCATCCGAAGGCCGCTCAGGTCGGGCTTTATGCCGCGCTCGGCAAATGCCTCGAAGCCGGTACCAAGGTGCAGGTGGTTGTTGTGCGCCTGACGGCCGATAAACAGCCCTGCCTCTTCATAGGTTTCCCGAATGGCCGCCAGGGCCAGCGCACGAACGCGTGCGGCCGACTTGGCGTTCTTCAGGTCCTGCGTAAGCTTCGCCTCGACGTCCGGATGATAGGGAAGCACGTCGGTCACACGGGAATCGGAGACATCCACTCTGCCGCCGGGGAACACGAATTTTCCCGGCATGAAGGCATGGCGCATGTGACGACGGCCCATCAGCAGCTTCACGGAACCCCGATCGTCACGGTCCAGAATCAGCAGCGTCGCGGCATCCTTGGGACGGATATACGGGTAGTTTCCGGCTTTTTCGTCTTTTGCCAGCTGCTTTTCGAACGAACCGCTCATGTAACCCTTTCGGAAGGCACCGGAGTGGGAGGCGTGTCGTCTTCCGCATCCGGGTCAAAACCATGCATGTAGAGCGCCCACTGCAGGCCGATCAGCGCGCCTTTGATCGGTCGCAGAAGCGACAGCGACAGGATCAGCGTCAGCGGCACCCAGAGAGACATATGGATCCACAGCGCGGGATGCCACAACACCTCCACGGCCAGAAGGCCGGGAACGATAATGTGGCCGACAATGGTGATTGTGAAATAGGGCGGTGCGTCGTCCGCGCGATGGTGATGGAACTCCTCACCGCAGACAGAGCAGGCATAGTGTGGCTGAAGGAAGCCGTCGAACACCTTGCCTTTTCCGCAGTTCATGCACCGGTTGCCGGCACCGCGCAGCATGGCCTGAAGAACATTGCGCCGCGGTTTTTCGGATGCTGTTTCCGGCGTTTCCAGTTTGTCGTGCACTTCATACCGGACCGTCACGAAGATCTCCTTCGACCCTGTTTCTTCGGTGAGGTCTTGCCGCGTCCGCCCTTCGGCGGCCCACGCCGCACCTTTGGCGCGGCTTTCCGGATGCGTTTGCCGGCAATGCTGCCGTGGCTCAGCAGCTCGAATGTCAGTGCACCGGCAAAGGGGGCTGCTTCCACCAGCCGGACCTCCACTTGATCGCCAAGTTGGTAGGTCTCGCCGGTTTTGTCACCTATCAGGGCGTGCGACCCTTCGTCATAGCGATAATAATCGAGGCCGATTGTGGAGGCCGGTACGAAGCCGTCGGCACCTGTATCGGACAGGCGAACAAACATGCCGGACTTGACCACCCCTGCAATTCTGCCCTGAAAACTCGCGCCGATCTGGTCGCTCATCCAAAGGGCGATCAGACGGTCGATTGTGTCGCGTTCGGCAAGCATTGCCCGCCGTTCAGCGGCCGAGATTTCAGCGCCGATGGCCTCAAGTTTCGTCTCGATACCTTCCGGCAAGCCATCCTTGCCAAGCCCGAGCGCGGATATCAGCCCACGGTGCACGATCAGATCGGCATACCGGCGGATCGGTGAGGTGAAATGCGCGTACCGCCGCAGGTTCAAGCCGAAATGGCCGATGTTCTGCGGTGCATATTCTGCCTGGGCCTGGCTTCGCAAGACCACCTCGTTGACGAGGTTGGCCTGAGGCGTGTCCTTCACCTTGGCAAGTATGCCGTTGAAGGCGGAGGGGCGAAGACCACCGGAGGACGGCAGCTTGATGTTGATCGTCGACAGAAAGTCTTTCAGGCTTTCCAGCTTTTCCGGGGTCGAGGCATCGTGGATCCGGTAGAGCAGGGGCGTTTTCTTCTGCTCCAGTGTTTCGGCGGCTGCCACGTTCGCCTGGATCATGAATTCTTCGATCAGCTTGTGGGCGTCCAGACGCTCCGGAACATAGACATGATCGACAGTGCCATCCGCTTTCAGCTTGATCTTGCGTTCCGGCAGATCGAGTTCCAGCGGTTCGCGCGCCTCGCGTCCCTTCTTCAGCACGGCGTAAGCGGCCCATAGTGGCTTCAGGACGCCGTCGAGCAGGGTTTCGGTCTTCTCGTCTGTCGTGCCGTCAATCGCCTTCTGAGCCTGCAGATAGGAGAGTTTTGCTGCCGAACGCATCAGCACCCTGTGAAAGGTGTGCCCGGTCTTGCGTCCGGTCTTGCCGAACACCATCCGCACACCAAGCGCAGGCTTGTCTTCCTTTTCCCTTAGCGAGCAGAGCTGGTTGGAAATTCGCTCCGGCAGCATCGGGATTACCCGGTCGGGAAAATAGACCGAGTTGCCACGCAGGTTCGCTTCCCGGTCCATCGGAGAGCCGGGGGTGACGTAGTATGCGACATCCGCAATCGCCACATAGCAAATATAGCCGCCTTCGTTGGAAGGGTCCTCGTCCGCTTCGGCGTAGACGGCGTCATCGTGGTCTTTTGCGTCGGGCGGGTCGATGGTGATCAGCGGTACCTGCCGCCAGTCCTCGCGCTTGCCGAGTTTCTCCACCGGCTTTGCGCTCTCGGCCTGCGCTTCTACGGCTGCCGGAAAGACATGCGGAATGCCATGCGATTGCAGGGCGATCTCTGAAACCGCCTTTTCCGAATTCATCGAGCCGAAACGCTCAACCACGGACGCGACGGGATGGCCGTAGCGGCCGGAGCGCGTCACCTGAACGCTGACAAGATCCCCGTCCTCTGAGCCCTTGAGGTCACGCGGATCAATGTCGAGTTCCCGCTGCTTGCGGTCAATCGGTTCAAGATAATGCGGGCGAGTGCCGTCACGCATCCGCAGAATTCCGAGGATTGCTCCCTGACGCTTTTCCAAAACGCGGATGACGCGGGCAACATGTTCTGTTTCGGGGCCGCTCTCAGCTTCGGTCAGGCGTACGAGTGCGCGGTCACCCAGGCCGGGTTGCGTCGCCTTGGTCTTGCCGGTCAGCACCAGAATTTTCGGCGGGGTGCCAGCCTCGTCGTCCCAGTCGACAGGGGTCGCAATCAGCTCACCGTCCCGGTCGCGTGCAATGAGATTGGCCACGAAAACCGGTGGCAGATCGCCAGGACGGATCATGCGCTTGTTGCGCTTTTCCATCAGGCCGTCGTCGGTCAGGTCCTTCAACATCTTTTTCAGATGGATGCGGGCCCCGCCGATAATACCGAAATGACGGGCAATCTCACGCTTGCCCGCACGCCCCGGGTTATCTGCAACAAACGCGAGAATATCCTCGCGTGATGGCATTTCACCCGGAACCTTGGCGTGTTTTCGATTGGTGTGCTTGCGCGTGTTAATCCGTTTTGCGCTCAACTCGCATCATCCCAGGGCACCTCTTCGGACGACGCATCGACCTTTGCCTTTGCGGATGACTTTGCCGTCGTCTTCTTGGTGGCCGTCTTTTTGGTTGCTGTTTTCTTCGCAGCAGGTTTCTTGGCAGCCGCCTTCTTCTTGGTGCCGCCCTTGGAGGCCTTTGCCGCGATCAGCTCCAGCGCCTGTTCCATCGTCACGGCCTTGGGGTCGGTGTCCTTCGGTAGCGTGGCGTTGATCTTGCCGTGCTTGACGTAAGGCCCGTAGCGCCCGTCATAGACATTGATTGGGCCGCCTTCGGACGGATGCTCGCCAAGCTCCTTCAGCGGCGTTGCCGCTGCACCACCGCGGCCACCACCCTTGGCGCGTTTCTGCGCCAGCGCATCAACAGCACGGTTGATGCCGACGGAGAACACTTCGTCTGGCGTGGACAGGTTGGCATAGGTGCCTTCATGCAGCACGAACGGCCCGTAGCGACCGATGCCGGCGGAGATCATCTTGCCGTCTTCCGGGTGTGGCCCCACCTCGCGTGGCAGCGACAGAAGCTGCAGCGCCTTTTCCAGATCCATGTCCGGTGCGGACCAGCCACGGGGCAGGGAGGCTCGCTTCGGCTTGGCTTCCTCGCCCAGCTGAACATAGGGGCCGAAGCGGCCGTTGCGCAGGGAAACGTCAAGGCCGGTTTCCGGATCGGTACCGAGAACCTTCGGGCCGTCGTCACCTTCGCCGTCTTCACCGCTCGGCTTGCCGAGCTGCCGTGTAAAGCCGCACTCGGGATAGTTGGAGCAGCCGATGAAAGCGCCCCAGCGGCTGACCTTGAGCGATAGCTGACCGGTGTCGCAGGACGGGCACTTGCGCGGATCGGTGCCATCCTCCTTCGGCGGGAAGATATGCGGCCCGAGCAGCTCGTTCAGCGCGTCGATGACATGGGCAACGCGCAGGTCCTTGATTTCATCGACCGCGCCGGAGAACCCGGTCCAGAAATCACGCAGCACGTCGAGCCAGGAAAGCTCGCCTGCGGAAATCTTGTCGAGCTGTTCTTCCAGGCTCGCTGTGAAGTCGAATTCGACATAGCGCTGGAAGAAGCTTTCCAGGAACGCGGTAACAATTCGGCCCTTGTCCATCGGAACAAGCTGTTTCTTGTCGAGTTCGACATAGTCGCGGTCGCGCAGGGTCTGAAGCGTCGAGGCGTAGGTGGACGGCCGGCCGATGCCAAGCTCTTCCATCTTCTTGACCAGGCTCGCTTCGGTGTAGCGCGGCGGCGGTGTCGTGAAGTGCTGCGAGGCTTCGATGGCTTGTGCGGTTCCGTCGACAGAGGCAGCCGTCAGCGCGGCACCTTCATCAACGGCCGGCAGGCGCTTGGAGTTCTCGTCTTCCTCGTCGTCCCGGCCTTCCTGATAAAGCGCAAGAAAACCGTCGAAGCGGACGACGGAACCAGTGGCACGCAGATTTGCGCGTTTACCGGAACCGTCGGCGAGAATCTCGATGGTGGTCCGTTCCAGAACGGCCGACTCCATCTGAGAAGCCATGGTCCGTTTCCACACCAGCTCATAAAGCTTCGCCTGGTCCGGATCGAGGAACCGGGCGACATCCTTCGGACGGCGCGAAAGGTCCGTTGGCCGGATCGCTTCGTGTGCTTCCTGGGCGTTCTTTGCCTTGGAGGTATAGACGCGCGGGCTTGCCGGTACGTAGTTGTCGCCGAAATCCTTGGCGATTACGGAGCGGGCGGCAGCGATCGCTTCGCCGGCAATCTGAACGCCGTCGGTACGCATGTAGGTGATGAGACCGGAAGTCTCGCCACCGATTGAGATGCCTTCATAAAGCTTCTGCGCCACCTGCATGGTGCGCGATGCGGAAAACCCGAGTTTGCGTGAGGCTTCCTGCTGCAGTGTGGAGGTGGTGAACGGTGCCGCCGGATTGCGCTTCGCAGGTTTGGAAGCCACGCTGTCGACCTTGAAGCTGGCACTTTCCAGCATGGTCTTGATCGCGGTGGCTTCGGCTTCGTTGTTGATGTCGAGACGGCCGATTTTCTTGCCGTCAAACCCGGTGACGCCAGCCTGGAACATGTCCCCGGTCGGTGTCTTCATGTTGGCGAAGATCGACCAGTATTCCTGCGGCTTGAAGGTTTCGATCTCCATTTCCCGGTCGCAGATCAGCCGCAATGCGACAGACTGCACGCGCCCGGCGGAACGGGCACCGGGCAGCTTGCGCCACAAGACAGGCGACAGGGTGAAACCGACCAGGTAATCCAGTGCTCGGCGGGCGAGATAGGCATCGACCAGCGGTGTGTCCAGCTGGCGCGGGTTGTCCATTGCTTCCAGGATCGCCTTCTTGGTGATCGCGTTGAAAACAACGCGCTCGACCTGCTTGTCCTTCAGCACCTTCTTCTTTTGCAGCACTTCCAGAACGTGCCACGAAATTGCTTCCCCTTCGCGGTCGGGGTCAGTCGCGAGAATGAGGCGGTCGGCATCCTTGACCGCATTGGCGATTTCGCTCAGCCGTTTCTGCGCCTTCGCATCCACTTGCCAGCTCATGGCGAAATTGTCGTCCGGCAGCACCGAGCCGTCCTTGGCCGGCAGATCTCGCACATGGCCGTAGGAAGCCAGCACCGTATAGTCGGAACCGAGATATTTGTTGATCGTCTTGGCTTTCGCCGGCGATTCGACAATGACGACGTTCATTCTTACCCAAAATATTTTTGCCGGATACGGAGCCCCCGCCCGGTGGAGAAGGTGATCTGAGTGCTAATTCAGTGGCGCAGACGATCAAGGATCAAGCGCCGCCTGTCAAATGGACCTTTGATCCTTCCGGGTCAAGCGGTTCGGTCCAGATACGGGTTATCCACTGAGATTCAAGGAAAAACGGCCCCTTACATCAAAGCGGAGATTTTGTTGCCGCGGTGTCTTTCGAGGCGCCCGGCAAGTTCGAGTTCCAGCAGCACGACATGAACCGACCTCGCATCACCATCCGCAAAGCGTATCAATTCATCCATGTCCACCGGGGTTGGACCAAGCGCCGCAAGGACGCGGTCACGCAGCTTTCCGTCCGGTTCGGAGCGGGAAAGAGGGGCGGTTTCGCTCTCTTCGCGGAACTGCCTGCCAAAGGGAAGGGTTGGCGCCAGTCGACCACCAAGGCTTTCCAGCACATCGTCGGTGGTCGAGACAAGTGCCGCACCCTGCCGGATCAAGCCGTTGGCACCTTCCGAACGCGGATCCAGGGGGGAACCCGGCACGGCGAAGATGTCCCTGTTCTGCTCAAGAGCATAACGAGCGGTGTGAAGAGAGCCGGAGGCCTTGGCGGCTTCGATAACGATGACACCCAGAGACATGCCTGAAATCAGCCGGTTGCGCCGGGGGAAATCCCGGCTGCGCGGTTTCCAGCCAAGAGGCATCTCGCTGATGACGGCGCCTCCTGTGTCGAGAACGGCGGCAAGCAACCTGTCATGTTCCGGCGGGTAGAGCACATTGATGCCTCCCGCGAACACGGCGATGGTGCCTGTTTGAAGTGAGGCTTCATGGGCGGCAGCATCGATCCCGCGGGCGAGGCCGGACACGATTGAAAAGCCTTCCGCTCCAAGCCCCTGTGCAAATCGTGTCGCAAGTTTTCTGCCCGAAAGCGAAGCGTTGCGGGCTCCGACGATCGCAATCATCCGCTCCCGGGTCAGCGCGTTGGTGCCGCCCTTTACGGACAGGAGCGGCGGTGGACCGTCGATGTGTCGCAGATGTTGCGGATAGTCGGGTTCATGCAGGCCAATCAAACGGGCCCCGATCCGCCCGTGGGCGTCCAGCTCGGCTTCGGCGTCTTCAAGCGGACAAATCCGGCTTGCCTTGCCGCC
The DNA here is from genome assembly GCF_009363335.1 of Labrenzia sp. THAF191a. Classification (GTDB taxonomy): domain Bacteria; phylum Pseudomonadota; class Alphaproteobacteria; order Rhizobiales; family Stappiaceae; genus Roseibium; species Roseibium algicola. The sequence goes on along the minus strand of NZ_CP045333.1, from coordinate 4,939,130 downwards.
GCGCCTTGCAAGATCGGGAAGCAGCTCCAGCGCTCGTTGAGCGGAGCCAGCGTGTTTCAAAAGTTCCGCGAATGTAACGGGACCGACGTTTTCCGATCGTATTAGGCGGAGCCACGCCAGACGTTCCGCCTCGGAGAGGTTGCCGGGAGTTATATTTTCAGGGACGCGGTTCACGCGCTTTCATCGCCGGGCGGAGACGAAGCATTTGCCGCCGGTTTGGATTTCGAGCCGATCTTGCTTTCTTCTCCACGCAGAAGCCGGCCAATGTTCTCGTGATGCTTGGCCCATAGCAGCACCGACAGCAAGACAAACATCTGAGCTATCTGAACCTGATGGAAAACGAGATAGAGCACGATCGGGGTCAGCAGGGTTGCCGTCAGTGCGGACAGAGACGAATAACGGAACAGGAAGGCCATGCCGATCCAGATGCCCGCCGCGAGCAGGAACATGGGCCAATAGAGGCCAAGCAGAATGCCGAGGTAGGTTGCAACACCCTTGCCGCCCTTGAACTTCAGCCATACCGGGAAGAGATGCCCGAGAAACGCCCCAAGGCCGGCGATAAGAGCCATTTCCTGGCCGTAGAAGTGATTGACGATCAGAACGGCAACGGTGCCCTTCAATCCATCCCCCAGCAACGTGGCGGCTGCCAGAGATTTGCGGCCGGTGCGCAGAACGTTGGTGGTGCCGATATTGCCCGAGCCGATTTGGCGGATGTCTCCAAGTCCGGCCATGCGCGTGAACAGCAGGCCGAAGGGAATCGAACCGAGCAGATAGCCGAAGGCGAGGGCGGCGAGATAGTAGGGCCAGGCAAAAGCCCAGCTGATCGGTTCTGGCACGCGATACTCCAATGACGTGCATAATAAATAGCCATCGCAATGTAACGGCATGGCAGCCCGGATCAAGTCCGGCAACTGAGAAAAGAGTGTCTTTGCAGGGAAATAGCGCGGGGTCTATTCCGACAGCTTATATTTTTCCGCTTCCACCAGCAGCGACCCGAACGGAAGGGAAATACTCGCCCGGAGCGGGACGAGATACGGCTTGTCACCAACCGGTGCGAGCCAGACCTCCATGGACTTGTTTGCCGCGAGTTGCTGGATCGACTTGCGCTTCGGCCGGTGGCCGGAAATGGGTTCGTACCGGACACCGCAGACAATGACGTCTCCCTTGAAACGGCCATCAGATGTCCTGGTGGCCTTTCGGGATTTGTACTGCAGGTGAACGTCGTAACGTTCCTTGCCGTCGAAGATGCGCAATGTCCTGTTGCAGCTCTCCTTGGCAAGGCCTTGCGGGGCAGGAAGCACGGCGGCGGTCAGGGGATCGAGAACACTCTTAAGATGCTCTGCGGTTACCTTGACCCGTTCCTTCATCCGATCCTGCGGCGGCCGAACTTCGATAGCGTCGATACTGCCCTTGCGCATCCGCATGGTAATGGTTCCGGTCTCGTCTTCACTCTTGAGGTCAAGAGCGTAGCGGGCTGGCTCCAGGTCGAGTTTTTGTGCGGTTCCAGCGACTTCAACTGTGCCTTTGCCGTCAGACACCAGCCGCCCGAAGGCGGCGGTCTGGCCGTTGGCGTTGACGGAATAGGACTTGCTGTCGACATCCAGTGACAGGACGCCGGAGCCGATAGGCAGCCCAAGGGCGTAAAGCTTGTACTTTATGTAGAGATCAGCCGCCGAAGCGCTGCCGGTAAACAGCGCGGGTATCAGAAAGGCAAGGGCGATCAGGCGCATCAGCATGTTCCGTTGGAAGTTCCGTTCGCGCCAGATTCAGGGAGAATTGTGGCGCGAACAGGATCAGCGTTGGAACGGAAACAAGGGCTTGTTCAGGTGTGGCTGAAAACCGTTTTCCCGCCGACAACCGTGCGCAGCACCCGCCCCGAGAACCGTGCATCCTCGAAGGGAGAATTCTTCGAACGTGACTTGATGGCGCTTTTTTCCAGGACCCAGGGACGCTCGGGATCGAACACGGTCACATCCGCCGGAGCTCCCTTGGAAAGACGTCCGGTTTCCAGTCCCAGCCGGTCCGCCGGGCGGCAGGTCATGGCACCAAGCAGGGTGACAAGGTCGACCTGTTCGGAATGATAAAGCCGCAAGGCGGCCGCCAGAAGGGTTTCCAGGCCGATAGCACCGTCTTCTGCTTCCGCCCACGGATGGCGTTTGGTTTCCACGTCCTGCGGGTCATGATTGGAGCAGATGATGTCGATTGTGCCATCGGCAACAGCCGCGATCATCGCTTGCCGGTCGTCTTCGTCGCGCAGCGGTGGCGACATCTTGAAGAACGTCCGATAGGCGCCGATGTCGTTTTCATTGTGGGTCAGGTGATTGATCGACACCCCGGCGGTGATGTCCAGCCCTTTCGCCTTGCCTGCTCGAACCACGTCTGCGCTGTCGGAGGTGGAAATGAGGTTTGCGTGGTACTTGCCCTTGGACATGGCAACCAGGCGCAGGTCCCGCTCCAGCATGATGATTTCCGCTTCACGCGGCACACCGGAAAGACCTTTCCAACTGGCGTTCAGCCCTGCGTTCATGACCCCGCCGGCGAGGTCCGGGTCTTCCGTGTGGTGGATGACCAGCGCGTCGAAATCGCGGGCATAGGTCATCATGCGGCGCATGACCTGGGCATTCTTGACCGACTTGTGGCCGTTGGTGAAGGCAACGGCTCCTGCTTCCTTAAGCAAGCCGATTTCCGCCATCTCCTCACCCTTGAGGCCCTTGGTCAAGGCGGCCAGTGGCAACACGTTGACAATGGCCGTGTCACGCGCCCGGCGCAGGATGAAATCGACCAGTGCGGGATCATCAATCACCGGATCCGTATCGGGCATGGTGCAAATTGTCGTCACGCCGCCGCTTGCGGCAGCCTGGGAGGCACTGGCGAGCGTTTCCCGGTGCTCTGCACCCGGTTCTCCGACGGAAACGCAGAAGTCGATCAGGCCCGGACAGGCGATCGCGCCCTTGCAGTCGATGATTTCCGCACCGTAGGGAGAGCCCTGGTTGGCAGCTTCCGGCCCGGCGGCGAGAATGGTGCCGTCCGCGATGATGACGGAACCTGGAGCATCCAGGCCGCGTGCCGGGTCAATCACTCTGGCGTTTGAGAGAACCAGAGGTTTGGGTGTGTCGTAAGCCACGTGTCTTGTCCCCTGGATCAGTTGTTCGGCAGATTGGCGGCAAGGGCTTCAAGCACGGCCATGCGCACGGCAACACCCATTTCCACCTGTTCGCGAATAAGGCTTTGGGTGCCATCTGCAATCGAGGCATCGATCTCGACACCGCGGTTCATCGGCCCCGGATGCATGACAAGGGCGTCTTCCTTGGCATAGGCGAGCTTTTCCGCGTCCAGTCCGTAGTAGCGGTAATATTCCCGTACAGATGGAATGAAGGCACCGTTCATGCGCTCGCGCTGCAGGCGCAGCATCATGACGATGTCGGTACCCGCCAGGCCTTCCTTCATGCTGGTGAAGACCTCGACGCCCATCTTGGCGATGCCGGACGGCAGGAGGGTGGTGGGGGCAACAACACGGACGCGCGCTCCGAGCGCGTTCAGAAGAATGATATTGGACCGGGCAACGCGAGAATGGGCGATGTCACCGCAGATGGCCACGGTAAGGCGCGCGATCTTTCCCTTGTGTCGCCGGATGGTAAGGGCGTCGAGCAGGGCCTGTGTCGGGTGTTCATGCGGGCCGTCGCCGGCATTGACCACGGAGCAGCCGACCTTGCGCGCCAGAAGATGCACCGCACCGGCCGCGTGGTGGCGAACCACCAGAAGATCGGGGTGCATGGCGTTCAGCGTTGCCGCCGTATCGATCAGCGTTTCGCCCTTCTTCACCGACGACTGGGACACTGCCATGTTCATCACATCCGCCCCGAGCCGTTTTCCGGCCAGTTCAAAAGAACTTTGGGTGCGGGTTGAGTTCTCGAAAAAGAGGTTGATCTGGGTTCGTCCCTGCAAGACCAGCCGTCGTTTGCTGATCTGGCGGGAAACCTCTACGGCTTCTTCCGCCCGGTCCAGAAGGCCCAGAATTTCGTGGGGGTGAAGGCCCTCTATGCCCAGCAAATGACGATGGGGATAAGGGCTGTCTCGATGGGTGTTGCTCGCGGTCATCGAGACCATTCCTATAAGGAGGAACGCCCGGTTCGACAAGTCAGGAAATCACATCATGCCCGCTGTCCACATACCTGCTAAATATTTGATCGGCTGGACAAAATATGGCTGCGTGCGCGGCAGTAGTCGGGAGAAGTTTCAAAGGCGGCACTCACAGGCGCCGCCAAAGGATTGAATCTATTGTGTTCCACCCAAGATCACGACCGAATCTTGGCGAGAATACTGTCGCAATAGTCGCAAAGAGCCTGCAGGTTTCCATCCGCTTGCAGCTTGCAGTCAACCTTGCCAGACGCGCATGATAAGTTTCTGAAAATTATAAAAAATTTTCAGATTCGGCCAGGCGTTGCACATGGCTCGGTAACTGTGCCGGTCTAAAGCGAAGTGATGACGGGCACGATTTTACGCAATTGGGCGAGCATCTGCTGCCAAAGGGCCCGATCAAGTGACCAGCAGCAGGGCGAGCGGGATCGTCAGAGTCGCTGCCAGGGTCTGAAGCGTGATGATCTCGGCCATCAGCTTTGCATCGCCACCCATCTGGCGGGCGAGCAGGTAGGAGTTGCTGGCGCAGGGCACTGAACTGGCAATGATGACGACGATCAATGCGGGGCCCGTGACGCCGAAAAGACTGGCAAAGCCAAAGGCAAGCAACGGCATGAATATCGGACGCAGAAAGGTGCCGAGGGCGAGCGCCGGTCCCGGTCGGCGGAGTGAGCCAAGGTCCAGCCCGGCTCCAACGCAGATGATGCCGATGGGGAGCGCGGCCCTGGAAAATATCTCCAGGGTATCGTCGACCACGAAAGGCAGTGATATGCCGCCTGCGTTCATGATGCCGCCTGCGCCGATCGAGAGGATGAAGGGGTTGGTGAACAGGTCTTTCAGGATCTTGGCGCCACTTGGTGACGTTCCACTGGCGTAATGCGACAGTACCAGGATGCTGGCGACATTGAGCAAGGGGATCATGAACACCATTGCGACCGCAAGCATGGCCAGCCCTGTTTCGCCGACCACATTGTCGGCAATCGCGAGCGCGATCATGGCGTTCCAGCGCAAGGTGCCCTGAAAGATGGAGGTAAAACGCGGCGCGGCAATGCCCCAGGCTCGCTCGATGGTCGTGCGTGCCAGAAGCAGAAGCAGCGCCATGGACAAGATGGAGGCGAGCAGCGCACCGCCCATGTTGAGCGTCGGAAAACTGGCGAAATCCGCTTGCGAGATCGTGCGGAACAACACCGCCGGAAACAGGACATAATAGGCAAGCCGTTCGACACCACGCCATTGCTCGCCGGTAATCAGTCCGGTGCGGGCGATCAGGTAGCCGGAGGCAATCACGAGGATGACCGGCATCAGGGCGGCAAGTGTGGTCAGCATGTGTTCGGCTTTCGCGTTCGACAGGCCTTGAAACAAGGGCCTGTACCCTGCAGCGGTGGGATCAGCCGTTATCTAAGCCCATAAAGCCGAGTCGGTCCAGAAAGCCCTGCAGGATGTAGGCAGCGGCCATCTTGTCGACCACGTCGGCCCGTTTCGCACGGCTCGTATCGGCTTCCAGCAGCGTGCGCGTCACGGCCGCCGTCGACAGCCGCTCGTCCCAATAGGTGATCGGCAGGTCCGTTTTCTGCGAAAGGTTTCTTACAAAGGCGCGCGTCGCCTGGACACGGGGGCCTTCGGAGCCATCCATGTTGAGCGGCAGACCGAGCACCATGCCGCCAACGCCCTGCTTGGCGCAGATGGCCAGGAGTTGTTCCGCATCCAGGGTGAATTTCTTGCGCCGGATCGTTTCCATGGGAGAGGCGATGCCACGGCCGAGATCTGAAAGCGCCAGACCAATGGTCTTGGTGCCAAGATCCAGGCCGATCAGCCGGGTGCGGTCGGGCACGGCGGCCATGAAATCTTCCAGGGAAAGTGCGGGGTCATTTGCCATTCGGCGGCTTTACCAGCGAGCCATGGAAAACACCAGTTCGATTTTCACTCAGAACCCGATGGCAACACGAAGTTGCCCTTCCCAAACGTCCAGCCCGTTCTGTCCCAGGCTGAGATAGCCTCCCTTTGCATCAAGCGTAACGTTCTCCGCAATCAGGGCAGTCGCCCCACCACGCAACGTAAAGCTCCAGGCCGATGCGGTGACAAAGTTCAATTCATCATCGAGGATCTTGCCGTCGTTCGGTCGCAAATATTCGTAGACCGCGCCTGCTTCCACATAGGGCTGGATCAGAAGACCGTCCTGCAAGGTGAATTGACGGCTGAATTCGGTCGTAAGTTCAATTGTCCCCAGAGAGGCTGCATTGCCCGAGATGGGAACGCTTATGGCCCGGTTGAGGATCGTCCCGTTCAGATCGTAACCATCGGAAAAAACGCGGTTGAAGGTTACGGTCGCCTTTGGGCGTACCTGGATCTCGCTCAGCGAATACTGGCCATGAACACTGAAAGTCGCGCCGAGTTCATGGGTATTGTATTCGCCGCTCAAAACCGAGATATCCGAATGGCTGTTTGAAAAGCCATAGCTCAGCGAGCCGTCAACTGCCCAGTGCTGAGAAATTCGTGCGGCAACATAGGGGCCGATTTCAAAGCCCTGGGTGTCGATTGTCAGGTGGGAATTGAAGCCGTCGGTGTCGATGGTTTCAAAGGTCACGGATATACCGCCGACGATATCTTCTGTCAGCTTGCGGTCGGCACCGAATGCCGCGGTCCCACTGAGTGTCTGAAAGTCCCTGCCGAAACGCCTGTCATCGCTGTAGACCCCGGTTACCGTGCTCCAGGCATTCCAGAGTGTCGGTTCGATCAGATCCCGGCCCGGTGTGATTGGAACTTCGTCCTGCGCCTGCAGACGTCCGGCGGCCAGCAGTTGTTCCCGGGTGCAGAACGTCTGTGCATTGTCAGTCCGTGTCTCCTCGGCTGATCGTGGATCGACGCAGTAACTGATCACCTGACCATCAGCGCGCCTGACCGGCACAAAGCCAGCCGGAAGGCTCGGTTGATTTGGATTGCGGCTGCCGGGCGGCAGGGTTCCGATTGGTGGCGTGACAGTGCCTGGCCCTCCAGGAGAGCCGGGGAGTCCGCCGGATGGGGGAAGCGTGCCGATGGGAGGTGTAACTGCTCCAGGTGCCCCTGGCAAAACGCCTGAAGGCCGCAAAATGCCGATTGGTGGTGAGGCTGTTCCGGGAAGTCCGGGAAGTCCGGGACGTCCGGGTGAAAGTCCAGCCGGTGGCAGTGTCCCTATTGGCGGAGTGACGCCGCTAGAGGGTGGCGAAATCGGGCCTGGCAGGCCGGGCAGCACTCCGCTTGGGGGCAGGACCGCGATCGGAGGAACCGGCCGTCCGAAATCCGGAAACAGCCTTCCGATCGGAGGCTTTACCAGGCTTGGCGGCTTTATGTTGTCGGGAAGCTGGAAGTTGCGTTTCTGGTTTTGTGTGTCGATCAGGCAATCAGACCCGCCATCGACGCCAAAAAGCCTGTGTGTTCCACCGTTTCCGCTCGAAACGACCGGAGAAGTTGACAGATGGAGGCCTGTGCTGGAGCGGGACCATGTGTCGACGGTCTGATTGCCCTGGGCGGCCTCCAGCCGGTAATCCCCCGTGACTGTTCCGGAAACCCAGATCGAACGGCTATCAGACTTGTTGGTTCCCAGAAAAAGCAAGCCGCCATCATTTTTGCAATTGGCGGCAAGGGCGGATGTCGAAAGGCTGCTGAAGAGCAGAGCTGCCGGGCAGATGACTTGCAGCCAGGCACGTTTCGAACGCAATCGCATCGGCATAGCTCCAAAGTCTCGCGAATCCCCGACGTCATCTTGCGTTGAAGCAGAAGAGGAAGCCAGCTCTGGTTGTTGAAATAATTGAGGCGTTGCCATAATTGCACAGATGCACTGTCAAAAATATCGATAACGAGACCGTGCCCTGGAAGGCACATTGAACGCATTCAGCTTGTTGCGGACCGGCTGCCGCTGATAGGGTCCAGGCAATCTGTCGTCGAATTAGGAGACCGTGATGAAACTGACCTGGTATGGCCATTCCGCCTTCAAGATCGAGATTGAAGGAGCATCCATCCTGTTCGATCCGTTCTTTACCGGAAATCCGTCTTTTCCCGAGAGCCTGTCAGTCGATCAGGCGTCAGATGGCGTAACGCATGTCATCCTGACCCATGGTCACAACGATCATATCGGTGACGCCGTCGACATCCTGAAAAAAACCGGCGCGCAGCTGACGTCCAATTTCGAAATCTGCATGTGGGCCAACCGGCAGGGGATCGAGAATATCAGTCCCATGAATTCCGGCGGCAAGGTGAACGTTGGACCGTTCAGCGTCGCGCTGACGCGCGCTGATCACTCGTCGTCCTTCCAGGCAGGCGGTGAGGCCGTCTATCTGGGCAATCCACATGGTGTCATCATCGAAGCCCCTGGGGAAAAGACGCTTTATCATCTGGGAGATACCGACATCTTTTCCGACATGGCCCTGATTGACGAGATCTACCAGCCGAAGATCGGGCTTGTTCCCATCGGTGACCGCTTCACGATGGGCGGCAAATCGGCAGCACTTGCCTGCACCCGTTTCTTCAACTTCGATACGATCATTCCCTGCCATTACGGCTCGTTCCCGATCATCGACCAGACGGCGGATACGTTCCTTGAGGCAATGGGCGGCGATCGCGACAAGGTGGCAAAGCCAAATCCCGGCGAACCGATTGACGTCTGACGGGTTCACTCAAGAGAAGCAATCTTTGCTTGTCTCACTTGGAGGCAGAGGTTTAGTCTTTTTCCGAGAAATTTAAGAAGTAGGGGTGGTTTTCTTGTTTTGTGACGCTGGGAGCTTTGGTTTCAGCGTCAAGCGGAGGATAATATGCCGACTGTAAAAGACGTTACCTTCGATCTGCTTCGCAAGCTCGGTTTGACAACTATCGTCGGCAATCCCGGGTCCACTGAAGAAACCTTTCTGAAGAATTTCCCGGATGACTTCCGCTACGTGCTTTCATTGCAGGAAGCCAGCGTCGTCGGCATCGCTGACGGCCTGGCGCAGGGACTGCGCAAACCTGTCATTGTGAATGTCCATACAGGAGCAGGCCTCGGTAACGCGATGGGCTGCATCCTGACCGCCTACCAGAACAAGACACCGCTCATTCTGACCGCCGGACAGCAGACCCGAGACATGCTGCTGCTCGAGCCGCTTCTTACCAACATCAATGCGACGCTTTTGCCCCAGCCATGGGTGAAGTGGAGTTATGAACCGGCAAGGGCCCAGGACGTGCCGGCCGCTTTTATGCGGGCCTACGCGGCAGCGATCCAGCAGCCGAGCGGGCCGGTGTTCCTGTCTCTCCCGCTGGACGACTGGGACAAGGAAATGGAGGGACCCGCAGAAGTTCGGTCCGTGTCTCTGCGTTCGGCCGCCGACCCTGCCAGAATCCAAGATTTCGCTGAGCGTATCAACGCAGCAAAAACTCCGGTTCTGGTCTACGGCTCGGACATTGCCCGGTCAGAAGCCTGGGACGAAGGGATAGCGTTCGCAGAAACGCTGTCTGCCCCGGTTCTGACGGCGCCTTTCGCGGAGCGCACGCCATTTCCGGAAAGTCATCGGCTCCACGCCGGCACGTTGCCTTCGGCCATCGGCCCGATCTGCAAGCGGCTCGAGGGGCACGATCTGGTCATCGCCGTCGGAGCACCGGTTTTTCGCTACTATCCATATGTCGCGGGAGACTACCTTCCGGCAGGCACAAAGCTGCTGCAAATTACAGACGATCCGGACATGGCGGCCAAGGCCCCGGTTGGCGACAGCCTGGTCTCGGACAGCAGGCTTTTTCTTCAGGCAATCCTGCCTCAGCTGGATCGACGTGAGGAAAAGCCTAATCCCTACAAAAAGGATCCGGCGCCGGTACCCGACTACTCGGCCCTGCCATTGACGCCGGATGCAGTCTACAGCTTGATCCGAGAGGCTGCGCCGTCAGATTTCGTGCTGGTTGAGGAATCTCCATCCAACGTCATCGAGCTGGAGCGGCAAATTCCGATCGACAAGCCGGATACGTTCTACACCTTTGCTTCCGGAGGTCTCGGCTGGGACATGCCGGCCGCTGTCGGTCTTGCGATTGCCGAGGAAACGAGCGGACGCAACAGGCCGGTAATCGCCGTGATCGGTGACGGCTCGTTCCAGTATTCGGTGCAGAGCATCTACACCGGCGTGCAGGAGGAAGCGCATGTGGTTTTCGTTGCCATGCGCAACAGTCAATATGCGATCCTGAAGGAGTTTGCGATCCTGGAGGAAACGCCGAACGTTCCGGGTTTGGATCTGCCCGGTCTTGATATCGAGGCACTTGGGCGTGGATACGGCGCAGAGACTGCGAAGGCGAAAACCGCCGACGAATTCAAGGCTGCTCTTTCCGCAGCCCTGGCCTACAGGGGAACGACGGTGATCGAGGTGGAAATATCACCGAAGCTCAGATCGTTGCTTGGATAAACGGTTCAAGTCATTGTGAAAATCTTGTTGTGCCACGGAAGGTCGTGCACAATGCGACCACATGTCGACGGTCGAGTTGCCCTGCTGAGGGCCTGAAAACGCCGAGATAAAAATCAAACCGGGGACTTATCATGAAGCTGTCCAGCTTTGCTTTCATTGCGGTTCTGAGCGGCGCCCTTTGTGCGACGCCAGTCTTGTCGGCGGACAAGTCGATCACGCCTGACGGCAAGCCCGCGCCGTCCAAGCCGCATGCCAAGCCGGGGTCCAAAGCCGCGCAGGACGAAGAAGCTGCCGCCAAAACGCCTTATGCAACGGTACGGGACGTGTTTTCCGGAGACACGACGGTTGCCGGTGAAAAGGTCGCCTTTCCGCAATCGAACCCTTCGATAAAGGCCATCGAGATTACTATGGAGCCGGGTGAGGAGACGCAGTGGCACCAGCATCACGCGCCGCTTTTTGCCTACATTCTGGAAGGCGAGATTACCGTCACTTACGAGGAACTTGGCAAGAAGGTCTACCGTACCGGCGACGGTCTTCTTGAAGCGATGGATGTCACGCACAAAGGGCAGAACACCGGTGAAGGGCCGGCCAAGATCCTGGCTGTTTTCCTGCTCGGTGATGACGGTGTGGCAACGGTTGCCGAAGACAAGCCGGGTGCAAACAAGAACAAGGTCGAATAGCGGCGAGAAATCTCGCCTGGCTGCCTTGTACACCCATTGATTGTAAAGGCGTATTTCGATTGTCCCTACATTAGGGAATTCGAACTTTTTGTAAAATATTGAAAATTCCTTGCCAGATCACAAAACTTACCTAAGGTAATTAGGGGTTGCGTGCTGGACGATGCGGAAGTGTGTCTGCAATCTGAGCGCGCAGTCCTGACAACCATTCAGGTGGGAGTTTTCATGAGCCATTTTCGCATGTTGCCGCGTTTGAGCGCGGTGGTTCTCGGACTTGCGGCAGCTTTTGCCGTAACGTCCCAGACAAGTCTGGCGCAGGAGGCGCAGAAGCCGAATATTCTCGCTATTTGGGGGGACGATATCGGCACGTGGAACATCAGCCACAACAACCGTGGCATGATGGGCTACCGCACGCCCAACATCGACCGGATCGCACAGGAAGGCGTTGCCTTTACCGACTATTACGCCCAGCAAAGCTGTACGGCCGGACGCGCTGCCTTCATCGGGGGCAATGTACCTGTGCGCACAGGCATGACCAAGGTTGGCTTGCCGGGAGCAGAGCAAGGCTGGCAGGAAACCGACGTCACCATGGCGACCGTCCTGAAGGCACAAGGTTACAAGACCGGCCAGTTCGGCAAGAACCACCAGGGAGACCTGGACGAACATCTGCCGACAAACCACGGTTTCGATGAGTTCTTCGGCAATCTCTATCATCTGAATGCTGAAGAAGAGCCGGAAAACCGGGACTATCCGGGGGACATGGTTCTGGCGAACGGCAAGACCTTCCGTGAACAGTTCGGTCCGCGCGGTGTGCTTCATACCTGGGCCAATGCAGACGGAACGCAGAAGATCGAGGACACCGGTCCACTTACGAAGAAGCGCATGGAAACCGTCGATGAGGAGTCGCTCGCCGAAGCCAAGCGTTTTATCCGCGAAGCGGTGGAAGAGGGCGTTCCCTTCTTTGTCTGGTGGAACGGAACCCGCATGCATTTCCGCACACATGTGAAGGAGGAGCACACAGGGATTGCCGGCCCGAGCGGGGATACCTATCACGACGGCATGGTCGAGCATGACATGCATGTCGGCGAGCTGCTGGACCTGTTGGACGAGCTCGGCATCGCCGATAACACGGTGGTGATGTATTCGACCGACAACGGCCCGCATTTCAACACCTGGCCGGATGCCGGCACGACGCCGTTCCGCAGCGAAAAGAATTCCAACTGGGAGGGCGCTTATCGTGTGCCGACCTTTGTTCGCTGGCCCGGCGTCTTCCAGGAAAACGTGACGCTCAACGGTATCGTTGCCCACGAAGACTGGCTGCCGACCTTTGCCGCGATTGCAGGGGCTTCGGATATCAAGGAACAGCTTCTTGAAGGTGTTGAACTCGGTGGCCGAACTTACCGCAACTACATCGACGGTTACGACCTCAACGCCTATCTGAAAGGCGAGACCGATTCATCGCCGCGTCATGAGTTCTGGTACGTGAATGACGATGGTCAGGTGGTTGCGGCCCGGTACGACGACTGGAAGGTCGTGTTCCTGGAAAACCGCGGTCAGGCCTTCGGCGTCTGGCAGGAGCCTTTCACGGAACTGCGTGTGCCCGCCGTCTTCAACCTGCGCCGGGATCCTTTCGAAAAGGCCCAGCACAATGCCAATATCTATTTCGACTGGTTGCTGGACCGTGCGTTCGTGATCGTTCCGATCCAGGCACTGGCCTCAAGGTTCCTGCAGACAATGCAGGACTATCCGCCAAGCCAGACACCTGGATCCTTCAATCTGTCATCGATCGAGGAGAAGTTGAAAGCCGGCATGAGCGGCAGCAACTGAGTTTAACTCGTCACATCAATAAAAAGCCCGGGGCTTTGCGAGGCTCCGGGCTTTTTGCGCATTTGCCAATATCTCGTCCAGAACTGCAGCAATTGGCGGTCTTCAGATTTTGGATCTCAGAGACGGCGCAGCAGTTCAGGTGTCGGCCAGGCATCGGCCGGCATGCCAAGCTTCTGCTGTACCTGCTGCACGGCATTTCGGGTGCCGGAGCCGAGGATGCCGTCGATCTTGCCGACGTCATAACCCATGCTGGATAGCTTCGACTGGAGCTGCTTCATCTGGGCGTCGTCCAGGCCAAGGTCCGGGTTGCCTTCGGTGTAGACCGGTGCGCCGGCGAGCCTTGTCGCGAAATAGGCGGCAGTGGTCGTGTAGACGAACGACTGGTTCCATTCCAGATAGATGCTGTAATTCGGATAGGCGAGGAATGCCGGCCCCTTGCGGCCCTGAGGCAGGAGCAGTGAAGCGGGCAGGTTGCCGGAAATCTGACCCCAGCGCGGCTGCACGCCAAGAGCCGCCCACTGGGCACCGGTCTTGGTCTTGTCGAGCCCGGTTTCAGCCCAGTTGAGGTTCTGCGGCACCTTGACTTCCTGCAACCAGGGCTCTCCACGGCGCCAGCCCAGATTCTGGATGAAGGCACCGGCGGTCAGAATGGCATCGGCGGCACTTTCCTTCAGCTTCACGTGTCCGTCACCATCGCCGTCGCGGCCGAACTTGATGATGTCTTCGGGCAACATCTGAACCATGCCGATCTCACCTGCCCAGGCGCCGGTGGTGTTGCGCGGGTCAAGATCACCGTGCTGGACCATCTCGATGGCAGCGATCAGCTGCGGCCGGAACAGTTCCGGGCGGCGGCAATCATGAGCCAGCGTGGCCAGCGCATTGACGGTGTTGAAATCGCCCTGAACCGCGCCGAAATCCGTTTCAAGCGCCCAGAAAGCTGTAATGACAGGTGCCGGAACGCCATATTCGGATTCGGTGCGCTGGAACACGCTCGCGTATTTCTTCATGTTCGCGGCGCCGTTTTTCATCCGGTAGCCGGAGATGACCCGCTTGGAAAAGTCCAGGAAGGTCATCTTGAAGACACCCTGCGCCCGATCACGCGACAGCACCTTGCGGTCGACCTGCGCACCCGCCAGGGTCTGGTCTGCCGCATTCGCGGAAAGGCCCTTGGCAATCGCTTCCTGTTTCACGCCTGCAAGGAACTGCCGGAAGTCGCCGCCACACTGTTGCGCCTGAGCAGGCGCGGTGGCGAGCCAGAAACCGGCGAGGGCGGTCGCAGCGATTTTCGGGGAGAAGCGGAGTGTCATGAAAAATCCTGTCGTTGGGCGCAAAGGCAGGCCGGAGCCTTTAAAAATCGGCCATAGTTGACTGTGCTTCGCCTGTAACGTCAACCCGTCGGCAGGGCGAGCTGAAGGCTCTTCCACCAAGTCTTTGGCGGCAAGCTGCGGTGCTAGCGGCAATTGCCGAAATCAGAGCCGACCATGATGCCACCGTTCGGGGATCTTTTCAGCGGCGCGTTGACGCTGGCTGAAGAACGACAGTCGGAGGAAGAAGTTCCGACGCTGGGCGACTGGTAATAGGGGGCGTTTACCCCGGAGGTCTGCTGCTGGCACATCTGGTAGGCCATGTCGTAAAGGGCCTGCCAGCCACCGGGCATCGAGCCCATGTTGTTCAGGATGCCAAGTGCTGCACCCGCGCGGGCGCCGCGATAAGCGCCCGATGCCCCGCGCCATTCGCCGCCAACAACCGCTCCGGCCATGCCGCCGGAAACAGCATCTCCGACGACATCACCGCTGCCCATGCGGGCGTTGGCATAGTCGGTCGCATAGACTGTGCAATCGGTTCCATCCGCCTGAGCTTGCGTGATCGCGGCCGAGAAACCGACGAGAAGGGAAGCGCTGAGGCTGAGGGCTGCACGGTTTGCCATGGTCCGTCTCCTGTCTGCAGTGCCTGACATGCACCGCGAAAGCGCAACAATCCAAATGCCGAGACCGGCCGGAAGAGTGTTGCGACATATCGAGAGCTATCGACACAGGCGCTGCTGATTGCGCCCGTCGATGCAACTGTCCCCGCGGTCCGCAGGGCAAACTTAAATCGACGGGATATTACGCTTCGACACTTAACAAGGCTCTACCTGGCAAATGCAGGTTTTACTCATGGTTGCTGCTGGGGTTCCAGAAAACTTTCACCTACGTAGCCGGTCTTGCCGTCATACTGGACGCCACACCACCAGTTGCCGCACGTGTTGAAACGAACCTCGGCTCCAGCCGGAATGACGGCCAGAACCGTTGCATCCTTGTTCTGCGCTTCACGCAGGTTCACGGATGACTTGATTTTTGCCGATAGCGGAAAGTCCGAAGCAGCGGTGCTGGTTTCCGAAGTAGAGGTGGATGCAGTTTCGGTGCCGGGTGCCGAGACGGCCGCAATGCCAGCTTCCAGAGGCGATGCATCCGATACCGGATTTTCGTCGGTCTCCGGCACTGCTGCAGCAGCGCGGGCAACGAGGGTATTGGTGGTGCCGCGTGCCGATTGGCTATCGGTTCTGACAGGGGCGGGCTGAGCTGGAGCAAGTCGCGACTGGATCTTGTCATCGGCAACCTTGTTGGTGTCATGACCCAGCGGGTTGGAATGGTCTTCAGGTGTAGTGGACGCTATCGACCTTGAGGCGAATACCTCGCGGATACGGTCCTTGGCCGATTTTACCTGCTCTGCGCTCGCGGTCGGTGTTGCGGTCAGATCCGTCCTGCCCTGGTATTCGGGATCTGCGCCTGCAATCAGGCTCTCGATCGTCGGTTCGGTATTGATCAGCTGGGTCTGGACCGTACGGCTGTCTGCCTCTTTGCCGGCCAGCAGGTCGCTCAGGCTCAAATAGACTGCTCCTGCGCCGACGCCGACAATCACAAGTGTACTGATCAACAGGGTTCTGAAACTCGGACCATGCCGGAAATTGGCTGCCGCTTTGGAAGCGGCTGCAGGTGCGGGGACTTGTTCAGGCTGAAGGCCGATATTCCGCGAGCCTCGTACCGGAGTGCGCAACACGCCTGGCATATCAAAGCCGGCTTCGTCCGTTGCACCTGTCAGCGTTGGGCGGCGGGAGGCTGTCGGCTTCAGTTCGTCGGCGGTTGCATGCATCTGAAGGATCTTGGCGGCAAGTGTGCTGGCGTCAGAACCTGTGTCTGCCGCCACTGTGTGAACTTCGGTTTCGCTAAGAGGGACTTCATCGTCCTTGGAAGGATCGTTGGGAACGACGAGCTTCAGCTCGTTCTTTTGAGGTGCATTGTCCGGATCGTGGCCTTCGGGGAAGTCGCAAGTGTTGGCTGGCGCGGTGACGGAATACATGTGGCCCTCCTGGTTTTGCGGTTCGGGCACGCTCGGAGCGGTTGCCATATCTGGGTACCGGAGCATTAATCTTCGTTAATGCGTCGGCACGCAGGCCGGATTGCGGCGGCAGTAGGGAATTTTGCATGAAATGTGACGGGTCTGTGGTCTTGCGCGGCCAAATGGATGTGCGTTTGCAAAAGCCTAACCTGTCTCTGACAAACTGAATGCAAACGGCCTGCCAATAGAATGAACGGCAGGCGTTTCGCCCGGGCAGGGCGAAAGGCGAAGCCAGAAACGACAGGCAAAAAAGATCATGACGCGCTGGATCTCTCACCTCATCTCTCGCACGGTCGGATTGGCGGCGGGCCTTGCTGCTGGACTGGCGTTCGCCTGCCAGTCGGCCGCCGCGCAGGATGTGCAGGAACTGAAGATCGGCCTGTTGGCGACACTGTCCGGCCCGGCGGCCGTCTACGGTGAACACATGCGCGACGGTTTCATGCTGGCCGTCGAGCAATCCAATGGCGCGCTTGGTGGCTTGCCCACCAATGTGATCGTGGTCGATGACAAGCTGGACCCGGACAATGCGCTGGAGCAGGCAACGAAACTGATCGAGGAAAATGGCGTCGATCTCATCGTCGGCGTCAATTTCTCCAAGGTAATGCTTGCCGTGCACGATCCTATCGTGCGGTCGAAGACCTTGTTTATCGGAACGCATTCCGGGCCTGCGCCGATCGCCGGTCGCAATTGCAGCCGTTATTTCTTCTCCACCGCGTCACAGGACGACCAGGTCCACGAGACGATGGGGCGTTACGCCAGCCTCAAAGGGTACCAGGATGTCGTCACCATCGCCCCGGACTATGAAGCTGCCCGGGATGCCGTTGCCGCGTTCCGCCGCCATTTCAAGGGACAGATCGCCCGCGAACTGTTCCCGAAACTGGGTCAGACCGATTTCTCGGATGAATTCAGGCAGATCGAGGAAATCGAACCGGATGCGATTTTCACCTTCATGCCGGGCGGCATGGGGGTGGAACTGGTGAAACAGTTCCACACTTCCGGGCTGAAGGGTATTGTACCGTTCCTCTCGTCCGACACGGTCAATGCCGTCACGCTTCCCTATACGGCGGAGATGGCGGAAGGACTTTACAGCGCATCACATTGGGCGCCTAACCTTGATAATCCGGCCAACAAGAGGTTCGTGCGGGAGTTCAGCAAGGCCTACAAGTACGAGCCATCGGTCTACGCTGCGCAAGGGTATGATGCAGCCAAGATGATCCATTTTGCCCTGGAGCTGACCGGGGGCGTCAAGGACCAGGAAGCGTTGATCTCGGCTATCAGTGCAGCGCCCTTCGAAAGCGTGCGAGGGGACTTCCGCTTCAATTCCAACCAGTTTCCCATTCAGGATTTCTATATTGTGGAAGGGGTCCGGCGCACCAGCAAGCTCTATGAGATGGAAGCCGTTGCCCGGGTCTTCGACGATGTCGGCGATGCCTATGCCGGTTCGTGCCGTATGTAGTCTTATCCTGGACTGGCCAGACGTCGGGATGATCTGAAACGATCGGTCCAGAAATCAGACCTGCTCCTCTTGCATTCTGGACTGCGTAGTCCATATCAGAGGCATGAGAAACGCAGAGGTCCATATTTCCGGCTCGGAAAAACGCGCGGCAGGTCCGGGCAGGCCGCGCAGCTTTGATGAAGCTGCGGCGCTTGAGGCGGCCATGCATGTTTTCTGGCAGAAGGGCTTTGAAGCGACTTCTCTGGACGATCTCACCAAGGCAATGGGGCTTAGCCGTTCCAGTTTCTACGCGACTTTCGGCTGCAAGCAGACGCTGTTTCTGCGAGCGCTGGAGCATTATTCCAAAAACGGAATCCGTGGCCTGAAGGAAGTTGCCGAAACCGCTGAAGATGACGCGGTAGACGCGATGATGCAGGCTTTGTCAGATCCGAAAGGGGGCCCAAGGGGCTGCCTTCTGGTCAATTGCATCACCGAACTTGCGCCCCATGACGACAAGGTTGCCGAGATTGGTCGTCGTCACCTGGAAAACATCGAAGACCTCTTTGCCAGGGCGATCGACCCGGACAACCCGGATGCTGTCCGGGATAGGGCGAGCGCCTATTCATCGCTTGCCATTGGAACCCTGGCGCTGCGCAAGGCTGGAGTTCCGGCAGAGCGGATTGCCAGAACCCTGAAGCAAGCACGGACCGTCCTGATGCCATAATCGCCCGGGTGGTGTGGAAGCGTTCATCAAGAACCACGGAGTTGTGCGCATAATATTGGACTGATTAGTCCAGAAATAGTGAAGCAGACAAACTTCAAAAGGAAAGAAGAAAATGTCAGAAGCAAAACTGTTTTCGCCCGCAAAGGCAGGGGCAATCGAACTGAAGAACCGTATCGTGATGGCACCGTTGACCCGCAACCGGGCCCGGCACGAAGACGATGCACCGCATGATCTGACAGTGAAATATTACGATCAGCGTGCCGGAGCAGGATTGATCATCACCGAGGCCTCGCAGATCTCGCCGCAGGGCAAGGGATATGCATGGACGCCGGGCATCTATTCAGATGCGCAAGTCGCGGGCTGGAAGAAGGTCACCGATGCGGTTCATGCAAAGGGTGGCAAGATCGTCATCCAGCTCTGGCATGTCGGACGCATTTCGCATCCGGTTCTCCAGCCGGGTGGCGCAGATCCGGTGGCTCCTTCCGCAATTGCCGCCAAGTCCAAGACGTTTGACGGGACGCAATTCGTCGATACGCCGACACCGCGCGCGTTGGACGCCAGCGAGATCCCGGGCATTGTCGAGGACTATCGAAAAGCCGCCGAGAACGCGAAGAAAGCGGGATTCGACGGTGTCGAGGTTCACGCTGCCAACGGTTATCTGATCGACCAGTTCCTGCGCGATGGCTCCAACAAGCGTGACGATGCCTACGGCGGATCCATCGAGAACCGGAGCCGCTTCCTGAAGGAAGTCATGGATGCCGTTGTTGGTGTTCTGGGTGCTGACCGGGTCGGTATCAGGCTGAGCCCGTTCTCAAGCGCCAACGACATTGCCGACAGCAATCCGCAAGCGACCTTCTCGCACGCGATCAAATTGCTCAACGGCTATGGTCTTGCCTACCTGCATCTGGTTGAAGGCCAGACCGGTGGTCCGCGCGATATCCCGGATGGTGGCGATTTGTCTGCACTCTACGCACTCTTCGACGGCGCCCATATGGGCAACAACGGTTACGACCGTGCTTCCGCAATCGAGGCAGTGGAAACGGGCGCAGTCGATCTTGTCGCGTTTGGCCGTCCGTTCATTTCCAATCCGGATCTGGTCGAGCGGCTGGAGAAGCATGCTCCGCTGAACGCGCTGGATACCGATACGCTCTATGGCGGCAGCGAAAAAGGCTACACGGATTATCCCACCTTGGCAGAAGCGTCTGTCGCGGCGGAGTAATCCAGAAGGTTTCGGGCCGCCCGACATCCACCCCCTCCGGGGCGGTCTGAAGGATAGCCGGTGCAGGGTTTCGACCCGCACCGGCTTTCTTTTTATGCATGTGAAAGGGTATTTGCCCTGCTGGCAAGCAGGTGAGCGGTGCACCAGCAGCCAAGTCCCAACTCCACTGCGGCAGCGGCGACAAGTGGTGCAGGCGGCATGCCGTCGAGGGCCAGGCTGACAAGCCGGCCCGTGCCATAGCCAAGCAGCAAGGCGGCGGACACCTGCAATCCGATTGTCTCCCACGAACGGTAGAGAAGACCCATCGAAGCGGCGAAACACGCCAGCAAGATGAGGACGCCGGGCGAGCGAACCTCGCTCATCATCGCCGCGGAAGGATTGAGTGTTATTCCGTTTGAAGAAAACAGTAGCTGCGGCGCAAAGACGATCAGGGAGCCGATCGCCAGAAAGGTCAGGGCGGACAGGGCGAGGGCGGCTTTTTTGCTCAGGGTGTTCATTGGCTGTCTCCGGTTCGTTTGAACTGGAAGCCAGGATCTGATACGTGCGCCAGATGATCTATGATATAAAGAATAAGAAAACTTGCAGATCGTCCAGATTTCTGGGCCGGTGACCAGCGTTCAAGAGGGAGTTCCTGATGTCCTTGCCAAGTCCGGTCTTGCAAGCTGACCAATCCTCCCCCTCGCTGGATTTTGCTCCGCTTGGCGATGTGTTGCATCTTCTACGGCTCACGGGAACCTTCTACTGCAATCCCGAACTGTCAGCTCCCTGGGCGATTGATGTTCCGGACATGGGTGGACAGATGGTTCTTCTGGTGGTGACCGAGGGGAGTTGTTTGCTGCAGACGGAGCACTGCGATACGATTTCCTTGACCGCCGGGCAGCTTGTGCTGTTGCCGCATGGCAAACCGGTTGTCATGAGTAGTGATGCCGAAGCTGTCGCAACGCCTCTCTTCGACATTCCTGCCATCCGACACAGCCCGTCCTACGAAACCATGATTTTTGGTGGGGGAGGGGCCGTCACCCGGATGACCTGCGGAGTGTTGAAGCTCGACCACGCGGCTGCCGAACGTCTGCAGCAGCTGTTGCCCCCGGTCATAAGACTGGACACCTTCGCTCAGCACGCCGGCCCATGGATCTACAGCACGCTGAAATACCTGGCAGAAGAGGCATGCAATCCGCAGCCGGGCGGAGAAACAGTGCTGACACGCCTGACGGATATTCTCGTCGTACAGGCGATCCGGGCGTGGCTGCAGAGCAACGAGGCGCTTGAAACAGGCTGGCTTGCAGCCTTGCGCGATCCGAAGATCGGGCGGGCGCTACAGGCCTTTCACCGTGCCCCGCAGGAAGGCTGGACCATTGCCAGGTTGGCGGAAAGGGCTGGTATGTCACGTTCCGCATTTGCCGCGCGCTTCAAGCAACTGACCGGGGAAGGTGTCATGCAGTATGCCCTGCATTGGCGCATGCAATTGGCACAAATGGATCTGAAGGAAGGAAAACGTACACTGGCGGAGATTGCCATTGGGCTCGGCTACGAGTCGGAAGCAGCATTTGCACGGGCCTTCAAACGGATTGTCGGGACGTCGCCGGGGGCATATCGAAGGCAATAATCGGGAGTGATTTCAGCATCGGCCGCGGCTGTGACTGGTAACCGTACCGGAGCGTACTCTTTTTTCCCATTCCGGCCTTTCGTTCGGCAAAAAAACCTGTCAAACCCATATCAGAGCTAATTCGGGCGCGGAAACCTGATCCGCTCCGGCAGCACGTCGCGCCGGAGGGACAAAGGCCTGCACACGTAGGGAGAAACGAAAATGCCCCCGTATCGTTCCAGAACATCCACTCACGGCCGCAACATGGCTGGTGCGCGCGGCCTTTGGCGCGCGACCGGCATGAAGGACGACGACTTCGGCAAGCCGATCATCGCCATCGCCAACTCCTTCACACAGTTTGTGCCGGGCCACGTCCATCTGAAGGACCTCGGCCAGCTGGTTGCCCGAGAAGTGGAAAAGGCTGGTGGTGTCGCCAAGGAATTCAACACCATCGCGGTCGATGACGGTATCGCCATGGGTCACGATGGCATGCTCTATTCGCTGCCCTCGCGCGAAGTGATTTCCGATGCGGTCGAATACATGGTCAACGGCCATTGCGCAGATGCGCTGGTATGTATTTCCAACTGCGACAAGATTACCCCGGGCATGCTGAACGCTGCCATGCGGCTCAACATTCCGGTTGTCTTCGTTTCCGGCGGGCCGATGGAAGCCGGCAAGGTGGTGCTGGAAAATGGCGTTGCCAAGTCTGTCGACCTGATCGACGCAATGATTGCCGCTGCCGACGACCGGATGTCCGATGCAGACGTTCTGACCATGGAACAGAATGCCTGCCCGACATGTGGATCCTGCTCGGGCATGTTCACGGCGAACTCCATGAACTGCCTGACGGAAGCCCTTGGTCTGGCCTTGCCGGGCAACGGCTCGACGCTGGCTACCCACGCAGATCGCGAACGGCTTTTCGTGGAAGCAGGGCATCTGATCGTCGATCTTGCTAAACGCTACTACGAGCAGGACGACGAAAGCGTGCTGCCGCGGAACATTGCGAACTTCAAGGCGTTCGAGAACGCCATGAGCCTCGATATCTCCATGGGCGGATCCACCAACACGATCCTGCACCTTCTGGCAGCGTCCCATGAAGGCGAAATCGGCTTCACGATCGATGACATCGACCGTCTGTCGAAACAGGTTCCGGTGCTGTGCAAGGTCGCGCCCGCGGTCGAAAACATCCACATGGAAGACGTCCACCGGGCGGGCGGCATCATGGGTATTCTCGGTGAACTGGACCGGGCAGGGCTGCTGCACACGGACCTTCCGACAGTTCATTCGGCCACGATGAAGGAAGCACTCTCGCGTTGGGATATCCGCCAGACGAACTCCGAGAGCGTGCACAAGTTCTTCAGTGCAGCACCGGGCGGTGTGCCGACACAGGTTGCCTTCAGCCAGGAGCGCCGCTGGGACGATCTCGACATCGACCGCAAGACCGGTGTCATCCGCGAGGCGGAACATGCCTACAGCAAGGATGGCGGCCTGGCCGTGCTTTACGGCAACATTGCCGAGGATGGCTGTGTGGTGAAAACCGCCGGCGTTGACGAAAGCATCCTGAAGTTCTCCGGTCCGGCTCGGATCTTCGAGAGCCAGGACAGTGCCGTCTCCGCGATCCTGACCAACAAGGTCAAGGAAGGCGACGTGGTGCTGATCCGCTACGAAGGTCCGCGCGGCGGTCCGGGCATGCAGGAAATGCTCTATCCGACCAGCTACCTGAAATCCAAGGGTCTCGGCAAAGCCTGCGCGTTGATCACCGATGGCCGTTTCTCGGGTGGGTCTTCGGGCCTGTCCATTGGCCACATTTCTCCGGAAGCTGCCGAAGGCGGTGCTATCGGACTGGTCGAGGAAGGCGATCCTATCGTGATCGATATTCCGAACCGTGTTCTGAAGGTCGATCTGCCGGATTCAGTCTTTGCCGAACGCCGCGCTGCAATGGAAGCAAAGGGCGATCAGGCCTGGAAGCCGGTCGAGATCCGCAAGCGCAAGGTTTCAACGGCACTTCGCGCCTACGCCAAACTGACCACCAGCGCTTCCAAGGGCGCCTTCCGGGTGGTCGACTGACGACGAGCTGAACTGAAATTCGGCACCGAAACTGCAACGCCCTGCGCCCGAAAGGCCGCGGGGCGTTTGTCATTTGAAGGTTATGACAAGGCAAGACAATCGCTTCAGACTGAAGGCCTGTTGGTAGTTCGGGAAATCAATTCGCCAAAGACCCTTGTCATT
Organism: Labrenzia sp. THAF191a; assembly: GCF_009363335.1. GTDB lineage: Bacteria > Pseudomonadota > Alphaproteobacteria > Rhizobiales > Stappiaceae > Roseibium > Roseibium algicola. The sequence continues at coordinate 4,915,530 of NZ_CP045333.1, read as the reverse complement.
CGCATGCTTCCGCCGCAAATATCCGGCTTACCTTCCGGTTCAGATCCAAGGCAGTAGATGGATTCTCTTACCCAGTTTGTTCTCGGCGCAGCCGTCTCCACAGCACTCCTTGGCAAAAAACTCGGCCCCAGAAAGGCCGCTCTTATCGGCGGGGCCTTCGGGACGTTGCCGGATCTGGATGTCCTGATCCCCTATGACGATCCCATCGACAGTTTCGTCTACCATCGCGGCTGGACCCATTCGGTCTTTGTACATGCATTGGCGGCGCCATTGTTGGGCGAGGGGCTCATAAGGCTGTTCAAGGGCTTGAGGGACTGCCGCTGGCTGACCTGGCTCACTGTCTTCCTGTGTCTTGCCACCCATGCAGGCATTGATGCGATGACGGTCTACGGCACGCGGCTGTTCTGGCCTTTTTATCCGGATCCCGTCGGCGTCGGGTCGGTGTTTATTATTGATCCGCTCTATACCCTGCCTCTTCTGGCCGTCGTGATCTGGGCTCTGTTCAGGAAGAACTGGACACGGCGCTTTCAGGCCTGGATAACGGCTGCGCTGGTGGTTTCGACCGGATATCTTGGCCTGAGCGTCGTCCTTCAGCGTCATGTCGAGCAGAAAGCGCAGGATCTGTTCAGGCAGGAAGGCATTCTTCCAGACAAGGTTTTTGCAATTGCCGCGCCCTTCAACATTCTCGTCTGGAAGGTCATCGGCCTTCAGGAAGATCGCTACGACAATCTGTATTATTCGCTTCTGGACGAGGGCGGGAAACCGGAGATCTATACCCATCCACGACACCCGGAACTCGTTTCCTGTGTTGAAGATACGCAGGCCTTCCGGAAACTGGACTGGTTCAGCCGTGGCTACTACAGGGCCGAACTGGACGACGGAAAGCTCGTCATCTCCGATCTGCGCATGGGCATGACCCCGAACTATGTTTTCCGCTTTGCGATTGCCGACGCCCAGGACGATGGCTTCCGGGAGATCCCTCCACGAAGCGCAACGGGAGAGGTGAGGGTGGATCCGCAAGACTGGACGTGGCTGACTGCCCGGCTCAAGGGTGTGGTAGCGGTGCGCCAGGCGGAGGCAGCTGTTGCTGGAACTGGAGAGGCCATTGCCGGGCGGGCATGTGCGCTCCCTGATGGGACTACCGGTTAGAACACTACAGGGCCGTTGAAAAAGATGCTCCTGCAATCCGCTTGTGTGAGTTGATGTGAAACTGCCTGTTGGCAAGTGGCGGCAGAAATTATTCAGGTTTTACAGATTGTTAGCTGCTTGAATTTTGAGCATGTTTTCTGCGGGGATATACCCGGTACGGCGTTGGTGCTGGCGTGGTTGCGGCGAATTTGATCAATTATTTCAGTTAGTTAAATTTAGGATTTTGTTCATTTGAATTTAGGTGAGGTTGCTGAAGAAATGGGCATCCATTTTGCAGTAAAAGACCTGACAAAATTAGCAAGACAGAATTAACCTCTCGGCGAAATCATGCCTGTGTTTTCGAACGACGGGGCAAATACATCATGAGCCGGGCGGCATACACAGGTTCCGTTCTCTGCGGTGCCGGTATTCTGGTGGCGGGGCCTGCAGTGGCCGCGCAGACAATGGAGCTGGCGACTTTCCAGAAGAGCCTGGACATGGTTTGGGTGCTGTTTGCAGCCGGACTGGTTTTGTTGATGCAAGTTGGTTTCATGTTGCTGGAAGCTGGCCTCGTCCGTTCCAAGAACTCGATCAACGTTGCCCAGAAGAACCTTCTCGATCTCGCCGTCTCCGTTCTGATCTTTGCGGTCTTTGGCTTTTCGCTGGCATTCGGCGCCGGCGGAAGCTGGTTTGCGGGATTTGACACGCGGCTGTTCGGTCTGTCGGAGCTTGACCCCTGGGGCCTGACCATCTTCGCCTTTCAGGTCATGTTCTGCGGTACGGCGGCAACAATCATTTCCGGTGCGGTGGCTGAACGCATGCGCCTTTCGGCGTATATCTGGTGTTCCGTGCTGACTGCCGGGCTGATCTATCCTGTGTTTGCGCATTGGGCCTGGGGACAGGCGCTGTTTTCAGATGCCACGGCAATGCTTGCCAACATCGGCTTTGTCGATTTCGCCGGGTCAACGGTGGTCCATGGCACGGGCGCATGGATCGCGCTGGCTGCCTGTGTAATCCTGGGGCCGAGATCCGGCCGTTTCGGAGTGGACGGGCGGGCCTATCGCATTCAAGGCCACAGCTCCGTTCTTGCAACGTCTGGTGCGTTGATCCTTTTTGTGGGCTGGCTTGGCTTCAACGGCGGCTCCACACTTGCCGCCTCCTGGCATGTGCCGATGATCCTCGCCAACACCGTTCTTGCCGCCGCCGCTGGCACCGGGGCGGGGTATCTTCTTGGCCGTCAGAAAGACAAGGTCATTCTGCCGGAAAACTCGATCTCGGGGCTATTGGGTGGCTTGGTTGCCGTCACTGCCGGTTGCCATCTTCTGACCCCGGTCGGTGCATTGGTGATTGGCGCCGCCGGTGGTGCAGTTGCCATTCTCGGTGCGATCCTTCTGGAACGGGTCCTGAAGATTGACGATCCCGTCGGTGCAATCAGCGTACACGGATTTTCAGGCGTTGCCGGTACGCTGGGCCTGGCGCTTCTGGCACCAGCAGACCAGTTGCCGCTGGGAGCTCATCTGCCGCAGTTTCTGGTCCAGTTTACCGGAGCGCTTGCCTGTTTTGTCTGGAGTTTCGGGTCCGGCTGGCTCGTCCTGTCCGTCCTGAACAAGATGCAGCCGATCCGGCTCGACATTGCCAGCGAGGATCTTGGCCTCAACGAGGCGGAGCACGGCACGCGGCTCGGTATCGGACATGTGGAAGATGCTCTTGATCGCCTGATCGCCGGCAAGGCGGACCTTTCCATGAGGCTGGAAGTTGCCAAGGGCGATGATTCAGAGCGTCTGACGCGTCTGTTCAATGCGCTCATGGACACCGTTCAGAACGAGGAACAGGCTCACAATCGTGCCGCAGATGCCAAGCGCACACGCGAAGAGGCCGAACGCCTGTCGGCCCTTGCCAACGCCACTTTCGATGCAATCGTCATTTCGGTCGACGGACGGATCCTGGACGGTAACAAGACCTTCGAGGATCTCATCGGTTATCCGATCGACGAACTCGAGATGCGTGGATTGTACGAGTTTGTCGACAATGAACTCGCCGGCACGCTCGAGGAGCATCTGGTCAAGGCGGAAAAGGAACCGAGGGAAGTCACTCTGATCAACCGCTCCGGTGAGCGTGTACCCGTCGAGATCCGCACCCGTGTCATTTCCTATCGCGGCATTCCGACCCGAGTCTCCGCTCTGGTTGACCTCAGGGAGCGCAAGAAGGCTGAGGCACAGATCCTGCACCTTGCCCAGCACGATCCGTTGACGGACCTGCCCAATCGCGCCGTCTTCAATGCCGAGCTCAAACAGACCATCGGCAAGTGCAAGCAGTATGGTATGTCGGCAGCCCTTCTGATCATCGATCTGGACCGTTTCAAGGATATCAATGATCTGCACGGTCACCCGGTCGGTGACATCGTTATCCGTGTCACCGCCGAGCGTTTGCGCCACTCGTGCCGCCACGGCGATACCGTTTCACGCCTCGGCGGTGATGAGTTTGCGATCATCCAGAACGGCATTCAATTCGCCAATCAGGCAGAGGATATGGCCATGCGTCTGGTCAAGTCCCTGTCGGAGCCGATCGACTGTGGCCACGGGCTAATTCTGAAACCGGGAGCAAGCATCGGTGTTGCACTGATGACCGGATACGACGCCGAAGACCAGGTCATCTCCAATGCCGACATCGCGCTTTATAACGCCAAGAACGGCGGACGGCATACCTATTGTGTCTTCCAGCCGGGCATGGGGGATGAAGTTCGCCAGCGCAGGGCCTTGGAAAAGGACATGAATACGGCACTCTCGGCGGGCGAATTTGAGTTGTTTTTCCAGCCGCGCATGTGCCTGGCATCCGCGCGTATCGTCAGCTATGAAGCTCTCATCCGCTGGAACCATCCCGAGCGTGGACTTGTCAGTCCTGCCGAGTTCATTCCCGTCGCGGAGGCTTCCGGCCAGATCGTTCCGATCGGCAAGTATGTGTTGGCTGAAGCCTTGAGGATAGCCTCCTCGACAATCACCACTGCCAGCATCAGTATCAACGTCAGCCCAGTTCAGTTCCGCGATCGGGATTTTGTCGATGACGTTCGCAGAGCCATCGAAACGTCAGGTGTTCCGGCAGGCCGGATCGAACTGGAAATCACCGAAAACACCCTGATTGAAGACGACGCCAGAGCGTTGGCGGTGCTGACACGCCTAAAGGAAATCGGGGTGAAAATAGCGCTGGACGATTTCGGCGTCGGTTATTCGTCCCTCAGCTACCTGAGCCGCTTTCCCTTCGATTGCATCAAGATCGACCGGTCCTTCGTTTCCGAAGCACAGCGCAATTACGGTTCTTTGGCGATCATCGAAACGGTGGTCAGGCTCGGCAAGGCTCTCAAGATGCGCGTCGTCGCCGAAGGCGTGGAAGACACGGAAAAGCTCTGCCTGTTGGCACAGCGCGGATGCCACGAAGCTCAGGGTTATCTGATCGGAATGCCCGCACCAACGTCCAAACTTGTCCGGAGTATCCCGGAAGAAGTGAGTGAAGCGCTCGATCGGCTGAAGTTCGGCGGGCTGCAGGTGTTTGAAGCGGCCAACCAGAAGAACCTAGCCAGCTAGACGCCCTCGTCAGTTCACATTGGATTCCGACAGTGGCAGAAGCATGGTCCTGTTCAGCAGGGCATCCGGATCGTGTATTTCCGGCACCTGGGTGCAGTCGGGCTGCGGTTCGGTTGTCTCGCCTCGCTTTTCCTTGAGTTCCGCGCAAATGGGAATGGCCGCCTGCCGGGTGCCGTTGACAGCCGTCGTCACTATGTCTTGCAGGGTGCCTTCGCCAGCGTGCAACGCGACAGCGAGATGCTTTCCGAACAGCGATATCGTGCGGTCTGCGGAATAATTGGCTGACTGGCCTGGGCCAGAGGAAATGACCAACGCTTCCGGCCTGTTCTTGTTATCGACCGAATGATGTTCAAGAAGGCCAAGGTCGAACGCCTGAGGATTGTTGGTGTCCAGTATCAGAATGACTTCGCCAGCAGGAATGGCGTGGATCAGTGCCGCAAATGCGGAAGCAGACATCCAGGTTCCGTCGCTGATCGCCTGAAGCGTTGTCTCGGGCCTGGCACTTGCCCAGAGTTCCAGCGCATAGTTGGTTTGGTCAGTGTTGCCGGTTGGCTCGACAACACCAAGTGGCAAGTTGGCGTAGATCACCAGCCTGTCTTCAGGTCCGAGCTTGTTGGCAAGTTCTGTTGCCTTGAGTTTGAGCGCTGCAGCACTGGCGCCCTCGTTGACAAGCAAGTGTTGCCGGTCAGGCCCGGCGTCGAGCCTCGGGGCCAGTGAGGACATCACCTTGTCAACGCTGTAACGGCAGATTTCGACCGATTGCGGGTTCCAGGGAGGGCAGGTCCCAAGACCGAGGATGTGGTTCTTCATCGACGCGCCATCTTCGGCTGCGGAAGGTCCACCATAAAAGGGAAACATCAGAATGGCTGCCGCCCCGAGGCGTCGGCATGCGTCACCCCACGACCGAACCCTGCGTGTCCTTGCCTCTGGTACGCTTACGGCCATCATGTCTCCCTGAAACCTGTTTTGACAGGATTTGGTATTTATACTTTTCAACAGTGAAGGCTGAATAAACCAGACTGCGTATATCTATAGAACTCTGTTGTAATCTGTTAATCAACTTTCTTTTGGCAAAGCAGTCTTCAAATCATGCTGAAACATGCGAAACGAAGATGCAGAACTTATCTTTCGATACTGAAGTTACGTAACGTAAAATTAGATCTCAGGCATTCAGTTGTTTGAGACGCTCAATCACTTGTTGGGTGTCGTCTGTAAGGGTTCCGGTGTCGGCCTTTCCCACCGCAATGACCATGCGGATCAAGTCTGGCAGAGTGTCGCGACCGCCAAGATTTACCGTACGTTTGATGAGGCGCCGGATCATGTCGTCCGGATTGCTGCTCTGATTGGCGAGCCATTTGGCAAACTGGAACAATTCCTCCACTTCACCGGCAGGCATTGCAAACACCGACTGAAGCTGTTCCAGGATCATATCCTGTTCGGCTCTGGAAATGCCGCCATCGGTTTCGGCGACGAGGACCAGTAGAGATGCAGCCGAAACACGAGGATCATCGACACCTTCTGCCGGGTGCTGGTTTGCTCGTGTCCTGAAACCGAAACGCCGCGCGGCTGCCTTGACGTCTTGAGCAGCATCAAGCACCACCCTGGTGTTGTCGGCGACCCTGCGAACTCGATAGATCCAAAAAGCGCCGGCGGCTAAAATGCCAAGAGCTGCAAGCAGAATATGCAAGGAAAATCTCCTTCAAAAAAACTGCGTCAGCTTTACCTCAGGTTGCGGGAAAAATCGTGACAAAAATCACGAGGGTGCCGGGAGTTGAAAGAAAAAAAAAGCCGCGCCGGTTCGGCGCGACTGTTTTTCGACGGCTCAATTAGGAATCGTTGCCGTCGGTCTTGTCCATGAGCGGCTGGTTGGTTGCCTGATTGCCGTCCAGGTCCATTTTGGTTGAAGCGTGGTTTTCAACACGGCCTTCAACCTGCTGTTCGGCTGTCAACGGTTCGTCGCCGTCAAGATCGCCCACCATTGCTTTGGGGGCATCAACCGGTGCATCGGCCGCAGCTGCTGCGTTTGCTTCAGGACATGCAACGATTGGCTTGTCGCCGCTTCCGTCGCTGCCGCAAGGGTCTTCCGCCTGTGCGAAGCCGACCATTGCCGTGGAGGCGATGAATGCGCTCATGAGCGGAACGATTGTCTTCTTAAGGGTAAGCATTGGTTTTCTCCTTTGCTTCGTGAGACACCTGCAACTGGCTGAAACCTGACTTGAGGTCCGTGCCGTTGAGGCGGTCGGGGAGAAAATGCAATGACACCCGGTATCGTTCCTGATTTTTCAGTCACGAAATTTTCAGATGAGGAACATCAAGTTTCAGGAACGAAATGGGCAGGCACTTTTCGTGCGCGTGGGTAAACGGTATTGAGAAACAAGACGTTGAATGGAAAAAGTGAAACGGCGCCATCAACGGCGCCGTTCGTGATTTCAACGTTTGGAGAGGGCTGACATTGCCCGGATGCTCGCAAATCAGGAAGCTGCTGCCACCTGTTGGTCTTTTGACGCGACAAGGCGTGTAACCACGTTTTCTATAATCTTGTGGCCGGCATCCTGATCCAGAGACATGATCGATTCCGGATGGAATTGCACCGCCGCGATCGCTTCTTTCTCGTGTTCTATCGCCATCACGATCCCGTCCTCGGTTTCCGCTGTCACGCGGATATCTGCCGGCACCGTTTCCCGTTTGGCGTAAAGCGAGTGGTAGCGGCCGACGACCACCGGGGCGTTGAGGCCTTCGAACAGCAACGAGTTTCCGGAAACGGAAATCGGCGATGGCTTGCCGTGCATCGGTACGTCAAGCTGGCCCAGTTCCGCCCCGAAGTATTCGGAGAGCGCCTGCAGCCCGAGGCAGACCCCGAAGATGGGCAAGGCGCGAGCGCGCGCTCGGCCGATGGTGGCGGCACAGTCGAAATCCTTGGGATTGCCTGGGCCGGGAGACAGGACCACCAGATCCGGATTGACGTCGTGAAAAACGTGGTCTGCCACCGGGGTTCGGTAGGTAACGACATCTGCGCCGGTCTGTCGGAAATAGTTGGCAAGCGTGTGCACGAAACTGTCTTCGTGATCGACCAGCAGGATCTTCATACCTTTGCCGGGTTTCCGGTCCTCGCGCTTCTCTTGCGCGTTGACGGCAAGACCGGCCTCGCGAACGGCTGCCCGCATGGCTTCCGCCTTCAGTTCGGTTTCGGCTTCCTCGTCTTCCGGAACACTGTCGTACAGCAGGGTCGCGCCGGCACGGATCTGGGCTGTGCCGTCCTTGATGCGCACGGTGCGCAACGTCAGGCCGGTGTTCATGTCTCCATTGAAGAGCACGGCACCAATCGCGCCGCCATACCAGGCGCGTGGGGACTTTTCATGGTCTTCGATAAACTGCATGGCCCAGCGTTTGGGTGCGCCTGTCACGGTTACCGCCCAGGTGTGGGAGAGAAAAGCGTCGAGCGCATCCATGTCTTCGCGCAGGATGCCTACTATGTGGTCCACCGTATGGATCAGGCGGGAGTACATTTCGATCTGCCGCCGCCCGATCACCCGAACGGAGCCGGGAACGCAGACGCGGCTCTTGTCGTTGCGGTCGACATCGGAACACATGGTCAGTTCCGCTTCGTCCTTGGCGGAGTTCAGCAGCTTGCGGATTTGGGCTTCGTCTTCAATGGCGTTCTTGCCGCGCCGGATCGTTCCGGAAATCGGGCAGGTTTCCACCCGGCGACCACCGGTGACCCGCACGTACATTTCCGGCGAAGCGCCGACGAGATATTCCTGATTGCCGAGATTGAAGAAGAATGAATAGGGGGAAGGGTTGATCTGGGCGAGGCGCCGCGAAACGGCGGACGGTGGATTGGCGCAGGGCTCGTAGAAGGTCTGGCCGGGCACGGTCTCGAACAGATCACCCCTGCGGAAGTAGTCCTTGGCCTTCTCGACGAGCTTTGCATATTCGCCAGATTCATGATCACCGCGGCCCGGGTCGCGGTTCGCCGGCGTATACTGCTGCTTGGCTCCCGTCCGCTCCATGCCCTTGGTGGTACGACCACCGACAACAAAGTCATATTCCAGCACGTAGGCGCGTTTGCCGTGGTGATCGACAATCAGGATCTCATCCGGCAGAAACAGGACGACGTCGCGCTGGTCGTCCGGTCGGTCGAGCTTCTGTTCGATGGGCTCGAACTGAAAGGCAACGTCATAGCCGAAGGCGCCGTAGAGCCCGAGCTGGTCATCGCCACAGGCGAACATGTCCTTCAGGGCTCGGATGATCGAAAAGGTAGACGGCTGGCGTGAGCGTTCTTCCTCGTTGAACAACCGGTCAGGCCGCTTGACCGTCAGCTGGATCTTGCCGGCGTCGGCATTGAAGGTGGCCACATCGTCATGTTTTTTCAGCACTTCGGCAATTGCCGGCAGCAGCAGGCCTCCGCGGTCGTTCAGCGCACGGATTTCGACGTTTCTGTCTGTTGCTTCCATCACCAGGGGCGGGTTCACCAGCGCCATGTCCCAGCGAGTATACCGTCCGGGATATTCATAGGAGGAGGAAAGGACCGCCCCCATCTCGGCATCCAGCCGGTCGATCCATTCCGACGTTCCGGTTTCGTAGTCGGAAGGGCGCGATGTGCGCAGGATGGTGATCCCGCAATCGGTTTCATAGGTCTGGTCTGCCAGCACCGGCATGTCTCTGGTCCCGTTCTGGTGGCTGCCTTTGTGACGGCCTTATAAAGAACCAAGGCCGCCAGCGGTGTCCCGCGGCGGCCTTTGGTTTGATACTCGATCCCTTCAGAGCATGACTGATCGCTGGCCGCCTATTTCGCGCGACGCCACCACCAAGCTGCTTTCAGGTTCATGTTCATGGCAAGAGGGATAGATTATACGCTTCTGGATGGCAACGAAAAAAGACTACCTGACGTTTTACCGGCTTTTCCAGTGCGGCGCGGGCCGCCCGTCCTTCAGACCGTGCTTCAGCCATGCGTCCCAGGCTGCATCGATATCATCATACGTCCCATTCTCCTGTATGGCGTGCAGTCCCTCATCGAGAAGGGCTGCTACCGCGCTTGAGCGCTCGGGCGTCAATTTGGAAAATGATACGAAGAGACCGAACCTTGCGAGTTCGTGGACGGCCTTGGGGGCTGGGGAAATGAGATCCTGACTGTTGCTGATGTGAAAGTCGGCAACCTTTTCGTAGGCGACGGCGTAGTCGGTTCGCCTCTTCGCTACCAGCGCAAGTGTCTGCAGATCGGAATCCACCTCTACCTTCGAGATCGTCTCATCGGCATCGAAGGCGTCGGTGTAGGTGTACCCTCTGACCACGGAGAAGGTCTTGTCTTTCAGGAAATCGGGATGAAATTTCGCCGTGTTGTCCGGATGGCTGTAAACCAGGATCTTTCCGAAAAAGAGCGGTGTCTGGTGAAAAATGTAATTGCGCTTGTTTTCATCCGAGCCGGTGGTGTCGAAGCAGCCAAGCTGCCTGCCCTGGGCGACCTCGCGTATGCACCTGTTGTACGGCATGACGTGGAGCGTGACGTCGCAGTGTTTTGCGCTCAAGGCAGCGGTTACTAGATCCACTGCAAAGCCGCGTAGCTCTCCCTCATGAAGGCCTGAATAGGGAAAAAAGGCATCTTCCGCTGCAAGAACGATCTCTTCATGCATCGGGCATTGGCCGGATTGTTCCGCCTTCGCGCTATCGTTCGGCGAAAGCAGCATCGCACTTAATAGAACCAACGCATGCGGCAGCCTGACTGTAATACTTTCAAGCAATGCCATTGCCCGGCACGCCGTCTGGGAAGGCGATGATCCCATTTCGGTGGTCGACCCTTTCAGTGTTGGGAATCCCGTTCACGCCTGGCTGTCGTGAAGGTGCTTCATATTAACGTTTCGCTCTCGAACTTCAGCTTCCTGAAAGGTCGCATGAAATGTGAGGGGAATGGCTCGGCAGAGACCGAGAATCTCATCGATGGCGAGTATATAGACGACGGACCGTGTTTGTCTTGCAACCTGGATACAAGTTCTGGTCAGGACCGGCTTCTCCACCAAAGCTCACGGAAAACCTTCATTTTCCGCTTGCCTTCTTGACCCTTCCGCCAAGATGCTGTTTTTGCAGTGCAGCGATTTTCAACAAGGTGCCTCCGCACGAACGGAGGCCAAGTGGCTGACAGAAAACTGGCAGTGAGGGGCACATGGAACACTACGATCTGGTTGTGATCGGCAGCGGACCGGCCGGGCGCCGGGCGGCGATCCAGGCGGCAAAATTCGGCTACAATGTTCTGGTGGTGGAACGCGGACGGCGGGTCGGCGGCGTTTCGGTGCACACCGGAACCATTCCTTCCAAGACTTTGCGTGAGACCGTGCTCAACCTGACCGGATGGCGCGAACGCGGCTTCTACGGCCGCTCCTACCGGGTGAAGGAAGACCTGACGGCTGCGGACCTTCGCGCGCGGTTGCACATCACCCTCAATCACGAGGTCGAGGTTCTGGAGCATCAGTTTGCCCGAAACAAGGTCGATACGATCCGGGGCGAGGCAAGGTTCATCGAGCCGCACAAGATCGAAGTGGAGGGCGATGCCGGGGAAGTTCATTTCATCACCTCGGACAAGTTCATCATCGCCGTCGGAACCAAGCCCTTCCGCCCCGACTATGTTCCCTTTGATGGAGAATATGTTCTCGATAGCGACGAGATCCTCGAGCTTGGCGAATTGCCCCGATCGGTCGCTGTCATCGGCGCAGGTGTTATCGGTGTCGAATATGCCTCGATATTTTCCGCACTCGATGTACACGTGACGCTGATCGAGCCGCGCGACACGATGCTCGACTTCCTGGACAAGGAGCTCGTTGCCGATTTCACGCATCAGCTCCGAGACCGTGGAATTGCGCTGCGTTTTGGTGCAAAGGTCCAGAAGATCGAAAAACACGGTCCCGCAGAATGTGAAATCACGCTGGAAGGTGGCCGTAGTGTCCGGTCCAACGTCATCCTGTTCGCGGCAGGGCGCATGGGCGCGACCCCGAACCTGAACTTGCAAAGCTGCGGCCTGGAAGTGGACCATCGTGGTCGTCTGAGGGTCGACCCGATGACTTTCCAGACCGACGTGCCGCATATCTATGCAGCTGGCGATGTCATCGGTTTTCCGAGCCTTGCCTCGACCTCCATGGAGCAGGGGCGCATTGCGGCCTGTCAGGCCTTGGGAGAAAAGGCCTACGATCCGCCCGAGTATTTTCCCTATGGCATCTATGCGGTTCCGGAAATTTCGACCGTCGGCATGACCGAGGAGGAGATCAAGGAACGCGGCATTCCCTACGAGTGCGGCGTTGCCCGTTTCCGCGAAACGTCACGCGGCCACATCATGGGTCTCGATACCGGCATGCTGAAGATGATCTTCTCGCTCAAGACCCGCCGGCTTCTTGGATGTCATATTGTGGGCGAGGGCGCGACCGAACTGGTTCACATCGGCCAGGCTGTGCTCAATCTGCGTGGTACGCTGGAGTATTTCGTCGAAAATACCTTCAACTACCCGACGCTGGCTGAGGCCTACAAGATCGCCGCGCTCGATGCCTGGAACCGTATGCCGCCACTGGATCACTGAACCAGCGGTGGCGGCCTTGTCTGACGGGCTCTTGCAGATCAACTGGAATAAGGCGGACGATCCGAATTCAGCAGAGCCAGCAATTCTCCGGCAAGGCTGCCTGGGTGACTTCGCCGCCATCTTCGATCCAGTGTGCAATTCCCTTTTCGACGTTGACCACGTTGGTGAAGCCGGCCTGTCCGGCGAGATATTCTGACAGAGCCTGGCTTCGTTGCCCCGTCTGGCAGATAAACACCACTTCGTCCGAGGGGCCGGAAACCAACTTCTGAAGTTCGCTGCCGAAGGCAGGGTTCACCTGGCCACTGTCATTGAAGAACGTAACCAGGTGGCTGCCCGGAATGACGCCGGTTTGCTTCCACTCGTCAGGACGCCGGATATCAATGACCGTGGTGCCTGAGGCGAGCTTTGCCTTCAGGGTGCCGTTGTCGATATCAGAGAATTTCTTCGCCTTGACCTCAAGCAGTTCGATTTCGAATTTCAATGTGGCATCCGGCGGAATGATCCCGCCTGCGCCTTGCGACCCATAAGCCATGTCTGGCGGAATGATGAGCTCGCGCTTGCCGCCGACCTGCATGCCCTCGACGCCTTTTTCCCAACCGGGAATAACGCGCCGCTCACCCAGTGTGAACGAAAACGGCGTGCCTCGGTCGACGCTGGAGTCGAACTTCGTTCCGTCCATCAGCCAACCGGTGTAGTGCACCACCACCGTTTCACCGACGTTTGCTTCTTCGCCGGTTCCTTTTTCAATATCCCGGATCTGCAGCTCTTCCTGTGCCTGTGCCGGCAGGACGAAAAGCATGATGGCGAAAATGCGCGTAACCAATTTGAGCATGATGTGTGGTCCCGGTGTGTTGTTACGGACAAGAATTGGTCATCTGGGACAGGAAAACAATCCGGGTTTCGATCACAGTGACGGTAAGTCACAAGGCCGGGGCGGCTTGTGGTTTCCAGACCAGAAGCGCCTGGCTAGCGTATGCGCCAGTCAGGTCTTGCCAAGAGGATCGTTGACGGAGCGAATGAGCTTTTCCAGAAGGTCTGACAATTGCTGTTGTTCTTTTTCGCTTAAGCCGCTCACAGCCTTCTGCTGTGTTGCAATGTAGTCGGGCATTTGTCCCTTGATCAGGTCCAGTCCCTTCGGGGTCAGGCAAACGGTGAGTGCCCGTCTGTCGTCCGGATGCGGGCAGCGTTCAACCAGACCTGCTTTCTCCAGCTTATCGACCCGGGCCGTCATGCCGCCCGAGCTCATCATCGTGGTCCGGTACAATTCCGTCGGCGTCAGCTTGTAGGGTGGTCCGGACCGCACGAGGGTTGCCAGAACATCGAATTCACCCGTCTTCAATCCGATATCCGCGTAGGCAGGGGCAAGATAATCGCGACCCATCACCTGAGACGCTTCGTTCAATCGTCCAAGCAGAACCATTGGCGACAGCTGCTCCGCGATCTCGGGTATTTCCCTTTGCCATTGCCTGCGCGCGCGCTCCGCACGGTCGATTAGCAGGTCTTCCGGATCTCCGAACAGGTGATCCGATGGCTTCTTGGTGTCGCTTGACCGGGTGGTCATGGTCGGAAACTCCAGATCATTTCCAGTCAGATGACGCACTTTTTCACGAGGGAGCAAGAGGTTGCGTAACTAGCTGACATATCGACTGTTTTTGTTGTTTCGATACTGGCCGTTTCGGGTGGTTCTGTCAACTGATGTCAAGAATCTTGAAATTAAGTATCTTGAAATCGAGATAATATGCGTTATCTGTTCTGGCAACGGTGCAGCATCAAGCCAGCGCCAAATTGTGAGGAAGGACAGTCCCATGGTGGACACGACCAGATTAGGAACATCCGCAAGTGCGGCTTCCCTGCAGCAACAAGCATCTCTTTCAGGCGAAAGGCGTGAAAATCCCTTGGATCAGCCGTTGGTGCTGTTGTTGATCGTCGGTGGTTTTCTCGCCGTATCCACGGTGATTGCCAAGGCCGCCCCCATGACCGGGTGGCATCCTTTGGCCCTGTTGCAGTGGTCCATCCTTGGCGGTGCTGCGGGTTTGTTCGTTATTAGCAGGATTGCAGCCGGAGGAAGTATCGCCGCTAAAGGGGACACAGACGTCAGCCGGGGCCAGTTTGCCTTCTACCTGCTGGTCAGCGGTCTCCTGTTCATTGCCCCGAACATGATCGCAGTGGTTGCTGCGCCAAAGGTCGGGGCGGGGTTTGTTTCGCTGAGCTACGCATTTCCGCTGGTTCTGACTTATGGATTTGCTGTTCTGTTGCGCCTGGAGAAGTTTCAGGTTCTGCGTGGGGTTGGCGTTCTGTTCGGTCTGGCCGGTGGCATCTTGCTGGCGGCGTCCGGACGTCAGCTTTCCGTGGATGCCTCCTGGTGGGCGATGTTTGCGCTGTCGATCCCTGTATTCCTGGCTTCCGGTAACATTTATCGCTCGGTCAAGTGGCCAGCAGGCGCACGGCCGGTAAATCTTGCTCTCGGCATGATGCTGGTCGGGTTCGCGGCACTCGGACTATTTACTGCCACGGCTGGTATCCCCGTTGTGCCCGGCACCTGGTCGCTTGAGGCCACTGGTCTGTTGGCAGCCCAAATAACGATATTCGCTTTTCAGTACGGGCTGTATTTTCGCCTGCAGCACACAGCCGGGCCTGTCTATCTCAGCCAGATAGGCTCCGTTGCCGCGGTGATTGGTCTTGGCCTCGGATATCTCGCCTTTGGTGAAGTGCCAAACTTGGCGAAACTGGCGGCCGTCGCAGCTGTCGGGGCCGGGATTGTGCTCGTCAGCAAAGGGCGCGGCGCTGTAGCGAAAAAGTCAAACTAGTCTTGCCATACCCCAGGAACCGATCCCGCAACTCGCGGGGTCGGTTTGTCGTCTTTGGCTTCCAGGTGATTTCTCACCCCCAGAGCCAGGCCGCTCCCCGCACACCAGAGCTGTCGCCATGCATAGCCTTGCGGATCGGTGTCTCGAAGGTATCGGAGAAGATGTAAGGCGTCATTGCGGGAGGGAGGTCGGCATATAGCTCGTCGATATTCGACATGCCGCCACCCAGGACGAATACATCCGGATCGAGCAGATTAGCCGACATTGCAAGCGCACGGGCAAGACGGCTGACGTAAGCCTCGTAGACGGCAGTTGCCACCGTGTCGCCGGAGCGTTTCAGCGCCATGATTTCATGGCCTTTCAACAGCGTTCCGGTCCTGTCCTTGTAGTCGAGCTGAAAGCCCGTTCCCGAACACCAGCGATCGATGGCGCCCTTGTGGCCGATCCAGCTGTCGGGACCCGGATACTCTTCCGGCTTTAGCCAGGGCACGGTGATCGCTCCCCATTCGCCACCGATGCCGTTGGCACCAAGATGGGCTTTCGCGTCGATGGCAATGCCCGAACCGCTGCCTGTGCCGATGATTATGGCGTGAACGATATGCGCTCCAGCACCTGCGCCATCGGTCGCTTCGGAAACAGCCAGACAGTTTGCGTCATTCTGGATACGCACCGGGCGGCCAAGTACCCTCTGCAGGTCCTGGTCCAGGGGCTTGCCGTTCATCCAGGTGGAATTGGCGTTCTTGACCAGACCTGTCTTGGGGGAAAGCGAACCGGGAATGCCAAGACCGAGCGTTCCCGTCTGTCCGGTTGCCTTTTCGGCCGCCTCGACCAGAAAACGGACTGCTTCCAGACAACCTTCATAGTCGTCCCTGGGGGTGTCGACCCGTTGCCGGAACAGTTCCTCGCCCTCGTTGGAAAGAGCGATGATTTCGATCTTGGTTCCACCCCAGTCAATTCCCAGCCGCATTTTCAGTCCATCCGTCTTGGCAGTTCGAAGGCAGCTGTCTGGCCGTCTTCAAGTTCGCTTGTTTGTTTTCCGTAGGTTTTGAATTTTTTCAAGATCGCGGTCATTTCTTCCGCATCCAGTATCACAGGTTCACCCAGGATCAGGGCTGATAGATACTGGTCTGCCAGATCTTCCACGCCTTCCGCGGTCGAAAGCGCCTTCTGCAAGGTTGCTCCACCGGCGATCTGCCCATGATTTGCAAGCAGGCAGGCGTTTCTGTCACCAAGTGCTGAAATCATTGCCTCGGACAATCCACGGGTGCCGAAGGTGGTGTAATGGGCGCATTCGATACGGTCGCCACCGGCAAGCGCCACCATATAGTGAAATGCTGGAATGCCGCGCCGGTGACAGGACAGGGCGGTCGCGCGAGGACTATGGCAATGCACCACTGCGCCGCATTCCGGTTTCGCCAGATAGAAGTCGAGATGCATCCGCCATTCGGAAGACGGTAGTGTCTCGCCGCGGTAGCAGCCGTCCCAGTCCAGCGCGACAATCTTGTCTTCAGTCAGATTTTCGTAAGGCGTTCCCGACGGCGTCACCAAAAAACCGGATTCGGTGCGTGCACTGACATTTCCTGAGGTGCCTTTGGTCAGTCCGAGACGAGGCAAGGCACGGGCTGTCTCGATGATCGCAAGGCGCAGGTCAGGTGTGTCACCTGGAAAGGTGGGCATTCGGGGCCTCTTTGGTTCTGGTTCGGGTGCGAGCGTTAGTTTGGCTGCGCGACCGTGGAAGCGGCGCTTACATGACAGGTATCCGGTTGCCTTTTCAAGGTATTGGTTTGATAAATCCCGTGCCCTTGACCACTCGGTTGAGGATCGCGGTGTTAAGGGACTGAATGGCGGGTTTCGCAGACAAGCTCAGGCAATTGCTTGGATCGGCTGCATTGTCGGCAGACCGGACGGGTAGGGGAGCGCATTCCAGGTCGAGGCCGGGGCACCGTTCCAAAGGCCCGCGCTGGGCCGAGCCGGACATGGAAACTCTGTCTGAAGGAGGCGAGCCCAGGAAGTCAGGCCTGCCACCACGCGCGTCCAGATCTCGTAAACGTTCTCAGGTGACGCCGTACTACATCTGGGGAACCCTGGCGTTGCTGGCTGCCGGTTTCGCCGTTGGCGGCCTGTTCCTTCACCTTGCCGGGCAAGGGGGGGAGGAAAGCGTTGCAACCGCCCCCTTGATGCCTGATCCGCTTTCTTCCCTGCAGTCTCCGGCCAAGCAGGTGCTGCTGGCTCCGGAACCGGAACTGTCAGCGGAGCTGAAACGCAGCTTCCTGGGCCAGCCGGATCAGCTATGCGACGAATTACGGTCTCTGGGGCTCGGAAACCCCGGCTGGAGTCGGGCGCCTTTCAGCGAAGGCCGCTGGCAATGTGCATCCGACCTGGTGCCCTTGACTACACCCAGCGTCGACTACGGCTCGACAACTCTTTTCTTTCTGCTGCGCGGCCCATCGGAAAAAAGCATCGATTATCTTCGGCTGAAGCTGGTGGTGGAAGATCCACGCCAGATGCAGATCGGCCTAGATGCGGTCTGGCTGGTGATCGACGCCCTGTCGCTTCGGTATGGCTGGACGGTTCCGGAAGTGTTTCGCGAGGCGGTTTCCGGGTTCAGGCAACTGGAAACGACACACAGGGGCGTGCGGCTGTCGGTTTCGCCGGAAGATCCAAATCTGACGGGTGACCCGCTGGCAAGCCAACGGCTCAACATCATTCTGGACTTTGGCGAGCCGGACCTTATCCGGCCCGCCGACAGGTTTGAAAAAGCACCACCACTGGAAAGCGGCTGGAGTGTCAGGGTCCCGGACGGTCAGGCAAGGGAATGAACTCTTCCGCATCGCCGGGTACCGTATCGAAACGGCCAAGGCGCCAGTCTTCCTTGGCCTGCTCGATGCGCTCTTTCGATGAAGACACGAAGTTCCACCAGATATAACGCCGGCCGTCCATCGGTTCGCCGCCAAGCACTACGAAACGGGCCGGCAGGGGAGACGTGTTTTCGATCACCAGATGATCACCCGGTTTGAACACCAGCAGCTGGGCCGGATCGAAATTCTGGCCGGCAATGGTGATCTGGCCCGAGACCGTATAAAGGCCGCGCTCTTCCCATCCGGCATCCAGCGGGATCTTCGCTCCCGGTTCCAGCGTGATATCGGCATAGAACATGTCGGACGCTGTCTTCACCGGTGCCTTGTGGCCATAAAGCTCGCCCGCGATAAGTTTGACTGAAGCGCCCTTGTCGGCAAATTCCGGCTGTTCCTCAGTGCCGTGGTGCTGGAAGGTCGGGTCGGTCTCTTCCAGGTGTTTGGGCAGGGCCACCCAGCTCTGCAGGCCGAACAGGGGACGTTTTTTCTGCAGGCGTTCCGGCCTCTCACGTTCGGAATGCACGATGCCCTTGCCGGCACTCATCCAGTTCAGAGCACCGGGGGCAATCGCAATCTCCGTTCCAAGGCTGTCACGGTGATACATCTCGCCTTCGAAGAGATAGGTAACTGTCGCCAACCCGATGTGAGGATGTGGACGCACGTCGATACCGCCGCCGACCAAAAGTTCTGCCGGGCCCATCTGGTCGAAGAAGATGAACGGGCCAACCATCCGCCGCCTGGCGGACGGCAAGGCT
Organism: Labrenzia sp. THAF191a; assembly: GCF_009363335.1. GTDB lineage: Bacteria > Pseudomonadota > Alphaproteobacteria > Rhizobiales > Stappiaceae > Roseibium > Roseibium algicola. The sequence goes on along the minus strand of NZ_CP045333.1, from coordinate 4,896,849 downwards.
CGTCTTACCGAAAATCCGCCGAGGTCGGATGTCCGCGGTACGATGATCGTTTCAATCGGGTCACAGCTTGCAGCATTTCCCGGTACGGGATCAGGGCAATTCAACCAGCTCATCTGCCTCTCCATCAAAGAACATTCTGTCTTGCAAACTAGATAGGGCCTGCGAAGCCGAAGTGTCCATTGAACAGTCTGTTTCGGGTTTTCATCCCCTGCACAATCTGTATAACGACCAGCCCTTCCTTGCTTTTGTTTGGTGCGACATGAAACGCGTGATGATCGTTGGCGGCCCGGGCTCGGGCAAAAGCACGCTTGCCGTTGCCCTTGGGCGGAAAACTGGACTGCCGGTGTACCACATGGACAAGATTCACTACCGCTCCGGCTGGAATGAACGGTCCCGGGAAGAGAAAGACCGGCTGACACATGAGGTCCATCTGAAGGATGTCTGGATCTTCGAGGGCGGTCATTCAAGCACCTATGCGGAGCGAGTCGAACGTGCCGACACTTTCATCTGGCTCGACGTCCCGGTAACGCGCCGCATATTTCGAGTGCTGAAACGGTCCGTGAAGTACAATGGGCAGAGCCGTCCGGATCTGGCCGAGGGCTGCCCGGAGCAGTTCAACTGGCAAACTGTTGAATTCCTGAGGTTCATCTGGCGAACGAGACAATCCGCCAGAGCCAAGCTGGAGCACATCTACCGCGAACCTCCGGACCATCTGAAAGTCTATCGGTTCAGCACCCTTGCCGAAATCGACGACTTTCTGGCGAGCCCTCGGCAACAGGGCTGAAGGCTCATCCTGTCTCTTGACAGGTGCGCCTGACGGGCGGCACAACAGGGGCTCACCCGGGGTGCCTCCAGAAGAGGCTGAGATACTGCTGGCGCACTTGCGCAGTGCAGGGACCCGACGAACCTGATCCAGGTCATGCTGGCGAAGGGAAGGTGTTCTCGGTCAAATGCAATTGCCGCCGCAATGCGCCACCCTTGGCCACCTTTCCAAGCCGAATGTCCGAAATGCGGGACCTTTTCCGGTCCGTACGGAGATGCGTTTTATGCAAGCGGGATACCGGTTATCGCGCAAAGGCGAAGGACTTGCGGTCTTTCCCGGAAGAGGGCCGGAATGAGGGTCGGGATAAAGGGAGCAGGTGTCGCCGGTCTGGCGCTGGCGCATGAGCTTGTCTTGCGCGGCGTGCAAGTCGAACTGGTGGAAAAAAGCAGGGATTTGTCCGCCAGTGCTTCCTGGCTCGCAGGTGGCATGCTGGCGCCTTGGTGTGAGCGGGAAAACGCAGAAGAAGAGGTCTTGCGGCTTGGACAAGCGTCCATTGGCTGGTGGCGCAAGGTCCTGCCAGGGCAGGTTCAGCAAAATGGCACGCTGGTTGTTGCTGCGCCGCGCGATACTGGAGAATTGAGCCGGTTCGCTTCTCGGACCAACGGTTTTGAATGGCTCGACAGCGCAGCGCTGGGCGCACTCGAGCCGGACCTCGCAGGCCGTTTTGCAAAGGGGCTCCATTTTGTCGGGGAAGCCCATCTCGATCCGCGCCTGGCTCTCACCACATTAAAGGCAAAGGTTTCAGAAGGTGGTGCTCACGTCAGGTTCGAGGCGCAGGACTTCACCTTGTCGACCGACCTGATTGCAGACTGTACCGGCATGGCCTCGCCGGATCCGCACTTGCGTCCCGTACGCGGTGAAATGTTGATCTTGCATGCACCGGATGTCTCGCTTTCGCGGCCGGTGCGATTTCTGCACCCCCGAATTCCGGTTTACGTGGTGCCTCGTGACAATGGGGTCTTCATGGTCGGTGCGACCATGATCGAAAGTCGCGACCAGGGGGCCGTCAGTGTTCGGTCCACCATGGAACTTCTGAATGCCGCCTACAGCCTGCATCCGGGATTTGCCGAGGCAAAGATCATCGAAACCGGGGTGGGCCTCCGCCCGGCATATCCAAACAATCTTCCTCGTCTCACGTTTACCGGCAACACGTTGTCAATGAACGGATTTTACCGGCATGGCTTCCTGCTTGCTCCGCATTTTGCCACGGAGGCGGCAGACAGGATCGTGCAACACCTTCAGGAGAAGTCCCTTGAAGCTAACCATTAACGGCGAACCTCAGGAAGTTGTCAGCGCGACGCTGGCTGCGCTTCTGGACGAACTGGCCTATGACCATGAGTTTCTTGCAACGGCACGCAACGGCGATCTGGTTTGTGCTGAAGAACGAAGCGCTTGCTTCCTTGAGGCGGGCGACCGTATCGAGATCCTGTCGCCGATGCAGGGAGGATGACGCCCATGTTTGAAGTTTACGGCGAAAGCGTTGCGTCGCGTTTCCTGCTTGGAACTGCCCAGTACCCATCACCCCAAATTCTGTCGGACGCGGTGAAGGTATCCGGGGCTGAAATTCTGACGGTGTCCCTTCGGCGCGAAACGGCAGGAAGTGGCGGAGGCGGCCGGTTCTGGGACCTTATCCGTGAAATGAACGTCAAGGTGCTGCCCAACACTGCCGGATGTCATTCGGTAAAGGAAGCCGTCACCACCGCTAAAATGGCGCGCGACCTATTTGGAACCGACTGGATCAAGCTGGAAGTGATCGGTCATCACGACAGCCTGCAGCCGGATGTCTTTGGCCTCGTGGAAGCCGCACGTATCCTGAGCGATGACGGATTCAAGGTGTTTCCATATACGACGGACGATATTGTTGTCGGCGACCGGTTGCTTGAGGCGGGATGCCAGGTGTTGATGCCCTGGTGTGCGCCAATCGGTTCGGCGAAGGGGCCGGTCAATCCGGATGCCCTTCGTGCTTATCGCAGTCACTTCAGAGGCATCCCACTTGTTGTCGATGCCGGTCTTGGCAGACCGTCCCATGCGGCCGCTGTTCTGGAACTCGGTTTCGATGCGGTACTGCTGAATACGGCTGTCGCAAAGGCCGGAGACCCTGTCGCGATGGCCAAAGCCTTTGCAGTTGCAATTGAGGCCGGTCGCCTGGCCTATAAAGCCCAACCCCTGGAACCCCGCGACATGGCGGTTCCTTCTACCCCGGTTCTCGGAATGGCGGTGTTTGAATGAAGCTCGATCCCTTTTACCTCATCGTCGACAGTTCCGAATGGATCGAGCGACTGGTTCCGCTTGGCGTCAAGCTGGTTCAACTGCGCATCAAGGACGCGAGTGATGAAGTCCTGCGAAAGGAAATCGCAGCATCCAAGAGCGTGTGCGAGAAGCACGGCTGCCAACTTGTCGTGAACGATTATTGGCAGCTCGCGATTGAACTGGACTGCGACTTTGTCCACCTTGGTCAGGAAGACCTTGCTGACGCCGATGTGGCGGCCATTCGCAAGGCGGGGCTGAAACTTGGCGTTTCGACCCATGACGGTGAGGAACTGGAAACAGCGCTTTCTGTCGAGCCCGATTATGTCGCGCTGGGGCCTGTCTATCCGACGATCCTGAAAGAAATGAAATGGGCGCCTCAAGGCGTTGAAAAGGTCGGTCGGTGGAAGCGGCAGATCGGCGAATTGCCGCTTGTTGCCATTGGCGGCCTCAATCCGGAGCGTCTGCCGGGTGTGTTCGAGAACGGCGCAGATATCGCAGCCGTTGTCACCGACATCACCCGCAATGCCGATCCGGAAGCACGCACCAGGGAATGGATAATGGCGACAGATCCCTGGCGGTAGGTCGAGCGCGTTTCACCTTCGGCCTGGCTAGCCGAATATCGCCTTGTCGCGCGCGACTTGATCGCGCAGAAAGTCCTGTGCTGCAGCGACATGGCGGAGAGGGCGTGAACTTTCATGTGTCACCATCCAGTAAGCCCGGTGAAGCTTTATCTCCGGGAGAACTGCGACCAGATCGGCATTATCGCGCGCGATGAAATCGTGAAGGATGCCGATACCGGCGCCGGACCTGACTGCTTCGGTCTGGCCGAGTGCGGAGGCGATTTCAAATCGTGCGGTCCAGTCTTTGAGGATCTCGGTGCCATAGTTCAGCGATGGCGAGTAGAGCAGGTCTTCCACGTAACCAATAAGATCGTGGTCGATCAGATTGCTTGCGGAGGAAGGCGTTCCCCGGCTTTCCAGATAGGTTTTTGACGCATAAAGGCCGAGCGAATAGTCGACGAGCTTGCCGGCAACCAGCCTGCCTGTTTCCGGCCTGTCTATTGTCACGGCGATATCAGCTTCACGGCGGGAGAGCGAGAAGGAGCGGGGTACTGGAACGAGCTGCACCGTCAGTCCTGGATGTTTTTCCGTGAGCTTGCCAAGCCGGGGCGCAAGATACGCGACACCGAAACCATCGGGCGCACCGATGCGAACGGTTCCGGAAATTTCCGGCGTGTTGTTTGTCAGGTCGGCTTCCGCTGCCACCGCCTCGGCTTCGATCCGTTCTGCCCGGTCAAAGAACCGGCTGCCGGCTTCCGTCAGAAGGCAGCCGGATGTTGATCTGTCGAAGAGGCGTGTGCCGATGCTGTCTTCAAGGCTCGTCAGCCTGCGTGCCACCGTGGCGTGGTTGAGGCCGAGACGGCGCGCTGCCGCCAGGATTTGTCCTGTTCGAGCGATCGCGAGAAAGATGCGGATGTCGTCCCAGTTCATGTTGATTTGCTTTCCGCGATAATCAGCCCGCTCTGATTTGTTTTTTTCAACCGATGTTCGGATACCAGGCGCCATGGCCGCCGAGTTCATGGTGGTGAGATCACGTCTTGCTGCGCACCGGCATTTGGTAGAGTTTCAGCCGGGATGACAACCGAGGGGAATTGGACCTATCGTTTGTCTCAAACGCTCTGTGGCATTTTATTGCATAACTTCAAAAAACGCACAACGGGTCCGGAAATCTGGTTCTTGTTTGTAGCAAAAATAAAAGTCAAAAAAGACATCATCTTTGATGCTCGCCCAAAATCCTTTTGGCTGGTGTCAGGACATATTGGGAGAAACGCGACATGCGGAAGATCGGTCATTTTATCGGCGGCAAACACGTGGAGGGAACCTCCGGCCGCTTTGCAGATGTCTACAACCCGGCAACCGGTGAAGTCGAGGCGCAGGTCGCCCTGGCCAGCCAGGCCGAGATGGACGCGGCAATTGCCAATGCCGCTGCCGCACAGCCTGCCTGGGCTGCCACCAATCCGCAGCGTCGCGCTCGCGTGATGATGAAGTTCGTTGATCTTCTCAACCGCGACATGGACAAGCTGGCTGAAGCTCTTTCCCGCGAGCATGGCAAAACGATTCCGGACGCCAAGGGCGACGTTATCCGCGGTCTGGAAGTTGCCGAGTTCTGCATTGGTGCGCCGCATCTGCTGAAGGGCGAATTCACCGAAGGCGCCGGTCCGGGCATCGACATGTATTCCATGCGCCAGCCGCTTGGCGTCGTTGCCGGCATCACGCCGTTCAACTTCCCGGCCATGATCCCGATGTGGAAATTCTGCCCGGCGATCGCTTGTGGCAACTCCTTCATCCTGAAGCCGTCCGAGCGCGATCCGTCCGTGCCGATCATGCTTGCTGAACTGATGATCGAAGCCGGTCTGCCGGAAGGTGTTTTGAACGTTGTCAACGGCGACAAGAGCGCGGTCGATGCAATCCTGGACGATGAAACCATCCAGGCTGTCGGCTTCGTCGGTTCCACGCCGATTGCCCAGTATGTTTATGCCCGTGCAACAGCATCCGGCAAACGCGCCCAGTGTTTCGGTGGCGCAAAGAACCACATGATCATCATGCCGGATGCCGACCTCGATCAGGCGGCCGATGCTCTGATCGGTGCCGGTTACGGCGCGGCCGGCGAGCGTTGCATGGCTGTTTCTGTTGCCGTTCCGGTTGGCGAAAGCACCGCAAACGCACTGATCGAGAAGCTTGCGCCGAAGGTGGAAGCACTGAAGATCGGGCCGTACACGGCCGGCAACGACGTCGACTTCGGTCCGCTGGTGACCAAGGAAGCGCTTGCCCGCGTCAAGGGGCTCGTCGATCAGGGCATCAAGGAAGGTGCGAAGCTGGTTGTCGATGGCCGCGATTTCTCCATGCAGGGCTATGAGAACGGCTTCTTCATGGGTGGCTGCCTGTTCGACAACGTCACCAAGGACATGGACATCTACAAGACCGAAATCTTCGGTCCGGTCCTGTCCGTGGTTCGCGCAGAGAACTACGAAGAAGCTCTCGATCTGCCGCTCAGCCACGAATACGGCAACGGCACTGCGATCTTCACCCGTGACGGCGACACCGCCCGCGACTTCGCGTCCCGCATCAACATCGGCATGGTCGGCATCAACGTGCCGATTCCGGTGCCGCTCGCCTACCACACCTTCGGCGGCTGGAAGAAGTCCGGTTTCGGCGATCTCAACCAGCATGGTCCGGACGGGTTCAAGTTCTACACCCGCACCAAGACCGTGACCTCCCGCTGGCCGTCAGGTCTGAAGGACGGGGCCGAGTTCGTGATCCCGACGATGAAGTAATTCCTCCCGGACCAAGTCCGGTCTGGCGCTCCCGGTTTCGCCTGGAGCGCCTCTTTTTTGCCTTGTAAAATGATAAAAGATGAAATTTATTATTTATTATAAAGTGCGTTTGGAGACCTCTCATGCCTCAGATAATTCCGCCTGTCCTTTTCGGCCTGTTCCTGTTGTCGATGGTCCCCGTCACGATCTTGTGTCCCGGTTCGCCGATGCTTCCTGCACCGTTCCAGTGGACCGGTTTGGCAGTCGTCGCTCTGGGGTTGTTTTTCCTGAAAAAGGGACATGGCACGTTCATTTCGCAAGAAACGGAAATCCATACGTTCCGGCAACCAACCCGCTTGGTTACCTCCGGCATCTACGCGCTTTCGCGCAATCCGATGTATCTTGGGTTTTTGTTGATGCTGCTCGGGGTCGCTGTCTGTACCAACGAAGCATTGAACGTCCTTTTCGCAATCGTCTTTTTTCTGGCCGCGCAGTTCTGGTACATCCCGATTGAGGAGCGGAACGCCGAGAAGACGTTTGGCCAGCCTTACCTGGACTACAGAAAAAATGTGAGGCGTTGGCTTTAGAAATGGCAAGACCGAAGGTTGAAAACGCCGAAATCCGGGACAGCCTGCTGCAGGCTGCGGAACACCGCTTGCGGCGGCAAGGTTCGCCGCGCTTTTCCGTGACTGATCTGGCGGCCGATTGTCGGATGTCGCAATCGAATGTCTACCGGTTTTTTCCCAACAAGGCGGCTCTCATGGCAGGCTTGGCGGAACGCTGGTTCGCAGACGTGGAAGTTGCGCTTCAGGTGGAAATATCAGCTGCGGAAAGCTGGCAATCGAAACTGGCGGCTTTTGTCAGGGTGCAGCTCGCAATCAAGTCAGAAAGGTTCGACGACGATCCGGACCTGTTCCGGGCCTATCTGACACTGGCTGGTGAGCATCCCGAACCTGTCACCATCCATGTGAGCAGACTGCGGAAAATGCTGGAAGGGATCCTCGGCGCTTTATTTAAAGGACGCGAACTGAAAAGGGCGTGTGAATTGGTTGAAGACGCAACGCAACTGTTCAGAGACCCGTTTCTGATTGCCCGCCTTAGGCCAAGGTGCACGGAAGAACGCGCCGAAGCGGTTCTTGCCGCGGTGCTTTCCGAATTGGAGCATCGACACGTGCGATAGCAACCACCGCGAACCACCGCCAAAGGCAACTGTCAGGTAGACACAGCAGCTGCCTTTTTCGGGCGTTTGTTGGAACAGGGCCTGCACAAAGTCGTCTTCTGGAGCTTCAGGAGATAATTTCATGAACAAAGATCTCGCAGACCTCCTGAAAACCTATTCGCAGAATTGTGCATCCGGTGAAAGAAAATAGGCATCTGCAGGCGCAGTACTGCGCCGATACCGGTCGCCCTTGCATGGCATTCCCATTGCCACCGTGGCAATCTGCCTCTTGAATTTGGGCGGACGGGGCGACACTAAACGGCTGATGACAATAAAAAGGGAAAAGATCGGGACGGTGGCTGAGGGTGAGGGGCAGGACAGCGGAGCAGCAGCTGCTTTCGGCTGGCCGGACAAAGGAGAAAGCCGCAGCCTGAAACGGGCTGGTCGGCTGCTTGCCGTATCCGATCTGCTGTGGATCGCACAGGCCGGACTGATTTCCTGGGCGCTCGGATCGCTCCCCATGTTGTTTTCTGCTGCAGATGACGGCCAGGTTATCGAAGGCGATCTGACAGGCTTGGCCTTCCAGGCTGCTGCCGGCATCGTGCTGGTTGCCGTTTTGAGAGTGTTTCTGCAAAACCGAGCTGAAACGGTTGCTCGACAAACCGCTCGTGCAATCCAGGGCAGGGCACGTGCAGAGCTGCTTTCCTTTGCCGCCAGAACGTCGCCGTCTGCAGAATTTCCATCTTCCGGTGCCTTTGCCGCCCATGTTACCGAACAGGTCGACCTGCTTGGACCTTACTATCGGAATTTCGAACCTCAGAAGGTTCGGCTTCGTCTTGTACCCCTCGGCATCGTTGCCGCCACTGCCGTGTTCAGTTGGCTCGGCGCGCTGATCCTGGTTGTCTGCGGGCCGCTCATTCCTGTTTTCATGGCGCTGATTGGCATGCGTGCCAAGGCTGCGAGCGAGACGCAACAGGAAGAACTTGTGCGGCTGAGCGGCAGTCTGCTGGACAGGATCAGGGGCCTGGAAACACTGACCCTGTTTGGCGCAATCGAGCGTACCCAGCGGCAAATCGCTGACGCGGGCGAACGGTTCAGAACCGGCACCATGCGCGTCCTGAAGATCGCATTCCTCTCCTCAACCGTTCTGGAACTCTTTTCTGCTCTCGGAATAGCCTTCTGCGCGGTCTATGTGGGGTTCTCGCTATTGGGTGAAATCCAGGCTGGAACCTGGGGCGGGCCCCTGACCTTTGCGCAGGGCCTGTTCATTCTGCTGCTCGCACCGGAGTTCTTTGCCCCCTTGCGTGCCTATGCGGCAGCCTATCATGACCGGGCGGGCGGACTTGCCGCGCAGAAAAAGCTGGCGACACTTTTTCCGTCGCAGGACACCCCCGAAAACCCTAAGCGCGCTGATCGATCAGCCGAGCCGGTCGGTAACATTTCACTTTCAGGCCCACCTGCAATTCTGTTCAGGTCTGTCAACATCTCCCATGATGAGCGCTGTGTCTTCAAGGGGTTCAATCTGAAGATTGAGCCGGATGAAACGCTTTTGGTCGAGGGGCCGAGCGGCAGCGGCAAGACCACACTGATTGACGGGATACTGGGCTTCCAGGAGCCTGATTCCGGCGAAATTCAGGTGAACGACCTTACTGCAACCGCGATTGCACCATTGCTGCGTCGAAAGGTTATATGGCTCGGCCAGTCGCCCAGGCTGTTTCACGGCAGTCTCAAGGCCAACCTCCTGAGAGCTGTTGATACATCTGCAGCGGTTACGGAGGACGATCTCTGGCAAGCCCTTCGCCTTGCCGGGGCCGAAGCGCTCGTCCAGCGCCTGCCTCGTGGTCTGGAAACACCTTTGGGAGAAGACGGTTTCGGCCTTTCTGTCGGGGAGATCCGCCGGGTGGCCCTCGCGAGGGCGGCGATGCGCAAGGATGCGGTCCTGCTGCTGGCGGACGAGCCGACAGCCTCGCTTGATGAAGAAACGGCGGCAGATGTCATCGAGGGATTGCGGAACCTTTGCGATGGCCGGACCGCCATCATCGCCACACACGACCCGGCCCTTCGGAAAATCGCCTCGCGGCGGATTGACCTGAAGGCGCTCGGCGCCCACGCCGAAGGGGAGGTCTTCGCGTGAGGTCTGTCTGGCATATCATTCGCACCCAGCACCGGTACGACAGCTTCCATTTCTGGCTTGGCATTCTTGTGGCGTTGCTGCCTGCGGCTGCCGGACTTCTTCTGCTCGGCGTTTCCGGCTGGTTCATCACCGCTGCGGCGATTGCGGGTTTGAGTGGCGCGTTCTTGAACATCTTTGCGCCAAGCGCACTCATTCGCGCCTTTGCGATTGTCCGTACTGCCGGCCGTTACGGTGAAAGGGTTCTGACACATGACGCCACGTTCCGGTTTCTGACCGGGTTCAGAAACCGGCTGTTTGCGGCGATGGCACTTAAGACAAACGACGGTCAGCGATCCGGATTGCTGCTCAATCGTCTGACACTCGACGTTGCCGTCCTCGATACGGTTTATTTGCGTCTGGTTGTTCCTCTGGTGCTGTCGCTGGTTGTTGCGGTCTCGCTGCTTCTGGTCTGGAGCAGCGTATCGCTGCTTTTGTTGCTTACCGGAGCAGTCTTCGTTTCGGCCTGGTTCGGGCTCGCAGTCCGGACCTTTGCACGGTCCGACACCAAAACCGCTCGCCGCTCTGACGCGGCGCTGGATGCCATGCGGCTTCGAGCTGCGGATCTGGCAGCAGGCCGACGGGACCTTGCGATTTACGGCGGTCTGGACGCGGCTGCCGACTCGGTTCTTGTCGCCGACACGCGATTGGCGGAAGCCCAGGAGGTCGAAGATCGCCGTACCAGCAAGCTGACAGCGGGCTCTACGCTCCTTGGGCAGCTGTTTCTAGCCGTCATGCTTCTTGTCTGTCTGCACGAAGTCGGGAATGGCTCGCTGACGGCGGCATTTAGCGTTGGTCTGATACTGGTGGTGATGGGGCTTCCGGAAATATTTTCGATGAGCTTGCCTGGCCTTTCCAGGCTGCCTCGCGTCGCGTTGGCAGCTGGTCGGATCATGCATTTGATGCGTCGCCCCGATGAGATCGAGCCTTCGCAAAGCCTTTCCGTAGCAGAGACAGGACACCAAGACGCCGCGCCTGCGCTCGATTTCGAAGGCGTCAGTTTTGGCTATCCCGGTGCTGACAGACGCGTTCTGGAGGGGCTCTCCTTTCACCTCGATCAAGGCGAAATTCTCGCATTGGCAGGGCGCAGCGGTTGCGGCAAGTCGACGATTGGAGCATTGGCTGCGCGGTTACGAAAGCCACGGCAGGGGAAGATACTTCTGGGTGGGCTGGAAATCGACCGCATCACCGAGAAAGAGCTTCGCCGCAAGGTTACCGTCATTGGGCAAAAGGCCTACCTCTTCAACGAGACCGTTGCCGAGAACCTGCGTGTTGCAAACCCGGATGCTCACGATACGGAACTTTGGCGTGCGCTTGAACAGGCGGCGCTTGCTGAACGCATTTCTGAAAATCCGGAAGGCCTGCAGACCATACTCGGTGAGGGGGGACTCGGACTGTCCGGTGGAGAGCAGAGGCGTCTTGCCCTGGCGCGTGCCTTTCTGACGCGGCCGACCCTGTTTGTTCTGGACGAGATGACCGAGGGACTGGACGCCGCAACCGCTGCGGATGTTCTGGACCGGTTTTTGTCCTATCGCGGCGATGCGGCCGTCTTGATGATTGCGCACCGTCGACAGGAGTTGGAGCGGGCAGACCGCGTGCTGGATCTGACGGCGCCATGCAGCAGCGGCATTCGGTCGCCGGAAATAATTCTTTCCGAATTTCAATGAGTTCTCCCGCAGTTTTCCGCATCTTGAGGTTGTCGCGTCCTAACTGTCGCATTGACCTTGGTGGGGCGGTGGGCCACGATCAGCCCATAGGAAGACTCGTTTTCTAAGCCGGTTCATTGACGGGATTGGCGGCTGCAATCCGCATTCACTGTGAAGTTGATTGCCGTTGCCGGATCGGGACGAAAACCGGGTTTTCAATCAAGATCGACACAGGCCCGGTCTCCTCCGACAGGGCATTTACCCGTCGATCGTCCTGATGTGCAGACGTGCCTGTTGCCGTTCGATAGAACGTTGGACACGACTGCCGAAATGCTCGGGCCTCTCCGGTCCGTAAAGGGGGAATGCGATGGAACTGAACGTCGTTGACCTGTCCCGGCTGCAATTTGCCATGACAGCGCTCTACCACTTCCTGTTTGTGCCTTTGACCATCGGCCTGTCGGTCCTGCTGGCCACCATGGAAACAGTCTATGTGATGACCGGCCGTGAGGTCTGGAAGCGCATGGTCAAGTTCTGGGGCACCTTGTTCGGGATCAACTTCGTCCTGGGGGTCGCTACCGGTCTGACGATGGAGTTCCAGTTCGGCATGAACTGGGCTTACTTCAGTCAATATGTCGGCGATGTCTTTGGTGCGCCTCTGGCGATCGAGGGCCTGATGGCTTTCTTTCTGGAGGCCACGTTCGTTGGGCTCTTTTTCTTCGGCTGGGACAGGCTCTCCAAGCGCCAGCATCTGGCAGCCACCTGGGCCGTCGCAATTGGAACAAACCTGTCGGCACTCTGGATCCTGATCGCCAACGGCTGGATGCAACACCCTGTCGGGTCCGCATTCAACCCCGACACCATGCGCATGGAAGTCACCAGTTTCTATGAAGTGCTGTTCAATCCGGTGGCGCAGGCCAAGTTTGTGCACACCGTGTCTGCAGGTTACGTCACCGCGTCGATGTTCGTTCTGGGTATCTCTGCCTGGTACATGCTGAAAGGCCGCCATATTCCGATCGCCAAACGATCCATGGCCATCGCGTCCGCCTTCGGCTTTGCATCTGCACTTTCGGTTGTCGTTCTCGGGGATGAAAGCGGCTATGAGGCCAACCTGAACCAGAAGATGAAACTGGCGACGATCGAAGCCATGTGGGAAACCGAGCCGGCTCCGGCCTCGTTCAACGTGATTGCCTGGGCGGATATGGAGAAGCGGGAGAACGTCTTTGCCATTGAAGTGCCCTATGTCATGGGCCTGATCGCAACGCGCTCCCTCGACACGATCATTCCCGGCATCAAGGATCTGGTTGAGCGGACAAAGGACCGCATCCGGCAGGGTGCGATAGCCTGGGATGCGCTACAGAAAATCCGGCAGGATCCGGCAAATGCAAGTGCGGATGTCCGCGAGACCTTCCTGCAGAACGAGAACTCGCTTGGTTACGCCTATCTGCTGCTGCCGTTCACGGACAATCCGATGGAAGCGACCACCGCTCAGGTAGACGCGGCCGCCTGGTCCACCGTGCCGGAAGTCATGCCGATGTTCTATTCCTTCCGGATCATGGTGGCGTGCGGCTTCTTCTTCATCCTGATGACCACGGTGTTCTTCTACTATTCTTCGTCCGGACGGCTGGACGTTCTGAGAGAAAAGCGCCGTTGGCTGTTGCATATCGCGGTCTGGTCGATCCCTTTGCCGTGGATCGCCTGCGAAATGGGCTGGTTCGTCGCCGAGTATGGCCGCCAACCCTGGATCATCGAAAGTATGCTGCCGACCTCTGCCGGTGTCTCGAGCCTTAGCGTGACCGAGGTCCTGCTGACGCTCGCCGGCTTTGTTGCGCTCTACAGCACGCTTCTGGTGATCGAGATCACGCTGATGATCAAATACATCAAGATCGGTCCTGAAGACGGCGAGAACCCGGATGCAGTTCCGGCCGCGCCGAAGCAGCCGGTCCCGGCCGCAGCCTCTGTACCAGCGGAGTAATCGAAAATGATCCTCTATGAAATGATCGACTACTCCATCCTGAAGATGATCTGGTGGCTGCTGCTCGGCGTCCTTCTGATCGGCTTTGCGGTGATGGACGGTTTCGACATGGGTGTTGGCGCGATGCTGCCCTTTGTTGCCGAGACAGATATCGAACGGCGTGTCGTCATCAACACGATCGGCCCGACCTGGGAAGGAAACCAGGTTTGGTTCATCCTGGGGGGCGGGGCGATCTTTGCTGCCTGGCCGCCGCTCTATGCCATCAGCTTCTCGGGGTTCTATCTGGCGATGTTCGTGGTACTGGCCGCGATGATCCTGCGGCCGGTGGCCTTCAAGTATCGGTCCAAGCGGCCGGATCCCTCCTGGCGCAACGCCTGGGACTGGGCACTGTTCACGGGGTCTTTCGTACCGGCGCTTGTCTTCGGTGTTGCCGTCGGGAATGTGTTGCTCGGGGTCCCGTTCTCGCTCGATAACGATCTGCGCATGACATACGAAGGTTCGTTCTTCGCTCTGTTCTCGCCGTTCTCACTGCTGTGCGGGCTGTTGTCGGTGGCAATGCTCGTCACGCATGGCTCTGTCTGGCTGGTGATGCGGGCGTCAGGTGATATTGCTGCGCGCGCGCGGCGGGTCGGCACAGTAACGGCAGGCCTCAGCATCGCTCTGTTTGCTCTCGGCGGGTATCTCGTTGCCAGCGGTTATGTGGAAGGTTTCCGCATTACATCCGAAATCGATCCGAACATGGCAGCCAATCCACTGGCGAAGCAGGCGGTCATCGAAGGTGGGGCGTGGATGTACAACTACACTGTCCACCCCATCCTCTGGCTGGCCCCCGGTCTTGGGTTCCTTGGCCTGTTCGGAACGCTCGTGCTTTTGCAGACACGTTTCGAAATGCCGATCTTCCTCTTCTCGAAGCTGGCGATTTTCGGGATCATCTCGACAGTCGGTGTCTCGATGTTCCCGTTCATCCTGCCATCATCGATTCAGCCCGAAGCCAGCCTGACGGTTTGGGACGCATCTTCCAGCCACCGGACCTTGTTCAACATGCTGGTGGCGACACTCATCTTCCTGCCGATCATCCTTGTCTACACTGCCTGGGTGTACAAGGTCCTGTGGGGCAAGGTGGATGAAGAAACCATCGAACGTGACAACCACAGCGCTTACTGAGGAGACTGCAACATGTGGTATTTTGCCTGGGTCCTCGGAATGCCTTTGGCCTGCGCCATGGCGATCCTGAACGCGATGTGGCTGGAGCTGAGGTCGGAGGACGAACGCCGTCGCCTGGAAGGCCGCAAGTAGTTCCGGCGTTTCTGGAAATCGTGTTGGAAAATGAAAAAGCCCCGGATTGCTCCGGGGCTTTTTGCTGGACCAGTTCCTGGTGGGTCAGGCGGCCTGCACTTTTGCAGCGCGCAGCTTTTCCAGGATGTTCTGCGGCGAGGAAACGCCGTAAGGATCGCTTTCGCAGTTGTCGGAGAAGCCTTCTTCTTCGAACCACTGCTCGACGATGCCGTCGTTGATGACCGCGCCATAGCGCCAGGAGCGCATGCCGAACCCGAGATTGTCCTTGGCAACCAGCATGCCCATCTTGCGGGTGAACTCGCCGGATCCATCCGGAATAACCTTGACGTTCTCGACGCCCTGGGCCTTTGCCCAGGCATTCATCACGAAAGCGTCGTTGACGGAGATGCAATAGATTTCATCAACGCCTTCAGCCTTGAACTCTTCAAACAGCTTTTCGAAATCCGGAAGCTGATAGGTGGAGCAGGTCGGAGTGAATGCGCCTGGAAGCGAAAACAGAACGACCTTCTTGCCCTTGAAGTAGTCGTCGCTGGTCTTGTCTTCCCAGCGGAACGGGTTCGGACCTTCAATGGATTCATCACGGACGCGGGTGCGGAAGGTAACGAACGGAACTTTTTTGCTGAGCATCGCAAACTCCAGAAATTGAGTGGTTGCAAACTGTCCAGAGTGCCGAAATCGTGCCTTGCCCGCGGGAGGAGAACCGGGCAGGGCACAAGCGCCCTGAAAGTGGAGGAGAAGTTCGGCCTAGCCCATTTGCTGCAATGCCGCAATCCATTTTGCTCCGCAATAAGCAAGAAGCCTGTGCGAAGCACTCAATCGAGGCGATATGCCGCTGGCCGACATTTCCAGGAGCACGGTTGGCGGACTTCTGTGGGTGGTCCGCCTTTTCCGGAAAAAGCTCTCAAATCATTGTATACACGCTCAATTTCGGTCATTAAGCTGACTAAGTCCCGTGTGGTTCGCCTTTGGCGCAATGCGGGGCTGAGGAGGGGGCTCCAGAAGGTCGGGTCTTGAAGCCGGACCAGAGCGAAATGCGACTTCCAGCAGCAAGAGTGATGAATGCGTAGGGTCTTTCGGGCGGTACACATGCTTTGCATGGGGTTTGCCGCGATCGTCTTTTTCGGCCAGCTGGCCATGGTGCTGATGCGCTATCTGCTTGGCTACGGTCTTCTGGAAATCCAGGACGCGGTCAACTACGCTTTTGCAGTCCTTGTGGCCCTTTCTGTCGCCGTTTCCTTCGATGCAGACAAGCACGTGCGGGTCGATGTGTTTCGCCAGAACTGGAGCGAGCGGACAAACCGGCGTATCGACTGGCTTGGAGACCTCCTGCTCGCACTGCCGGTCTTTGCGATCATGCTCTGGACGGCATTCCCGCTCGTCAAAAGCTCCTGGGCGATCTTGGAAGGCTCTCCGGAAACCGGCGGTCTGCCCGGCCTGTTTCTGGTCAAGACCTGTCTAGTGATCCTGCCTGCGCTTGTGGTGATCTACATTCTTCAAAAGCTGTTCGGCGCGATGCGACGGAAATTTTCATGACTGCCGATATCATCTGGCTCATCATTCTGGCCCTGTCCGTATTTGCCTGTATTCTTTCCGGCGTGCCGGTCCTGCTTGCAATCGCCGGTGCACCGACGATTGTCGCGCTGGTCGCCGCCGCCACCGGGCATTTTGACCTCGTGTTCTTTCAGGCTGTTCCCCAGCGCGTTTATGGCGTGATGACAAATCCGCTCCTGTTGGCGGTGCCGTTGTTCGTGCTGATGGGGTTGCTTCTGGAAAAGTCGCGCCAGGCAGAGCGGATGCTGCAGAGCCTGACGGCCGCAATGGGCGGGCAGCAGTCCGCTTTGGCGCTTTCTGTGGTTCTGGTGAGCGCACTCATTGCCGCCTCGACCGGTATCATCGGGGCAACCATCGTCATGCTGGGCACGATCACACTCCCGGCTCTATTGGCCGCGGGCGTGAACAAGCACATGAGCAGTGGCCTCATTTGCGCCAGCGGCACGCTCGGTCAGATCATTCCGCCGTCGATCGTTCTGATCCTCCTGGGTGATCAGGTGTCCAATGCCTACTTCGAAGCGCAGCAGGAAGCCGGCAACTTCGCGCCGGACCCGGTCACGGTGGGGGACCTCTTTGCCGGTGCGCTGATCCCGGGGCTGCTCCTGGTCGCGCTTTATGCGGCATACGTCCTGCTGCGACTGCGCCGGGCCTCTCCGAAAGGACAGGAAGCTGAGACGCCGACACCAAAGCCTCGCGTCTCAGGCCGGGAATTGTTCCGGGATATCGCGCCCACGCTCGGGTTGATCGTCGCTGTGCTCGGCAGCATCCTGATTGGCATTGCAACGCCAACGGAAGCCGCAAGTGTCGGTGTCGCAGGGGCTGTCCTGATCGCGGCTGCAGGAAGCGACGGCAAGGTGGCGCGTGTTGCCATGGCCTGCGTTGCCTTTGCTATTCTGCTGTTGATCCTGCGCAGGCTCGGACTGTTCGGTCTGGAGTTTGAAGGAGGCCGGATCAGCTGGACGACACTGACGATCGTCTCCGTCGCCATGACGGCCGCTGCCCTTGTCATGCTGGCCATCGCAGCAGCTTCTCTGATCCGGGCAGGCGTTCTCGTGTCCGCGCTGCGGGAAACCGTCACCATCACCGGAATGATCTTCGGCATCGTGATTGCTGCCAGCATCCTGTCGCTCGTGTTCCGGGGGTTCAACGGTGATGAACATGTGGCCGAGTTGCTGCACGCCTTGCCGGGCGGCGCCTATGGCATGTTGTTGCTGACAATGCTGGTGATCTTCCTGCTCGGATTCATTCTGGAATTCGTGGAGATCATTTTCATTGTTGTTCCGATTGTCGGGCCGATTATCCTGCAAAGCGACATAAGCCCGGTCTGGTTTGCGGTCCTGATTGCGCTTAACCTGCAAACTTCGTTCTTGACGCCGCCATTCGGGTTTGCGCTTTTCTATTTTCGATCGGTTGCACCGGCGGATATCCGCACCTCTGACATTTATGTTTCGGTGATCCCGTTTGTCGCCATCCAGCTTCTGGCGCTCGGTCTGGTCGCCGCCTTTCCGGCTCTGGCAACCCTGTTGCCGGACGTCCTGTTTTGAACATCGAGGGAGACACAAGCATGAAAAGACGTGATTTTCTGAAGGCTGGTGCCGTTGCCGCACCTGCCAGCCTTTTGGCAGCACCCGCAATTGCGCAAGGCAAGATCGAATGGAAGTTGCCGACCTCCTTTCCGGCGAAGGCGCCGGGTGTCGGCACCAACGTGACCGCCTTTGCCGACCGCGTGGCTGCAATGTCCGATGGCCAGCTGACCTTCAAGGTCTATTCCAGTGGTGAGCTCGTACCGCCGTTCGGTGTTGAAGATGCCGTGGAGCAGGGCACTGCCGAGATCGGTCATTCGACGCCTTACTATGCCGCGTCCAAGAACACCGCCATGCACTTCTTCTCTGCCGTTCCTTTCGGCATGACCGCGGTCGAAACAACCGCCTGGCTTCGCTACGGCGGCGGACAGGACCTGTGGGACAGCCTTTATGAAGAACGCGGCCTCATGCCGTTTTATTCCGGCAGTTCGGGCGTACAGGCAGCCGGCTGGTTCAAGAACCCGGTGGAAAGCCTCAACGATCTCGCCGGCCTCAACATGCGCATTGCTGGTCTCGGCGGCGAAGCCATGCGCAAGCTCGGCGTCAACGCTGTGCTGCTGCCGCCTCCGGAAATCTTCCCGGCCTTCCAGTCCGGTGCCATCGATGCCGCCGAGTGGGTTGGTCCCATGCTGGACCAGGCATTCGGCCTGCAGAAGGTTGCCAACTACTGCTATGTTCCGGCCTTCCACGAGCCGTCAGCCGCGCTGGAAATCGTCGTCAACAAGGAAGCCTACGACAGCCTGCCGGCGAACCTTCAGGCAATCATCGCCTATGCAGCTGAAGCAGCTTCGGTCGAGACCACCGCACAGTTCGATTATTACAACGCGGTTGCCATGAAGAAACTGAAGGAAGAGGGCGTTACCTTTGCCAACTTCCCGGATGATGTCCTGGCTGCGCTGAAGACGGCTGTTGCTGAAGTGATGGCGGAAAACGCTGCCGCCAATCCGAAGTTTGCCGAAGTGCAGAAAAGCTATGACGCGTTCCTTGAGCTTGCCAAGGACTACGCTGCACTGGTGAAGGCGACCACTTTCACCCAGCGCATGTAAGCAGAGTTGATCCCGCCGGTGGCATGGGTCACCGGCGGGGCTTCAGGTTTCCAGCTGCCGTTCGCGCAGCACGATCGCGATGCCGCTCGCGATGATGATCGCCGCACCGACATAAGTCGCAATGTCGGGAATTTCCCCCCACAAGAGCCAGCCGAGCAGGGTCGCCCACAAGAGCGCGGTATAATCGAATGGCGCGATAACGGCTGCCGGGGCAAAGCGGAAGGCCTGCGTCATCAGCGTGATGCCGGCCGTGCCGAATAAAGCGATGCCCAGAAACAGCCAGATGTCCTCCGCGCGTGGCTGCACCCAGACGAAGGGCATCGCAAGGGCACTCATGATTGCGCCGGCCCCCACCAGGTAAAGCATCAGGGTCCAGACACTCTCGCGCGGGTCGACAAGGCGAGCGCTGAGCATCAGCGCGGCATAGAAGAATGCCGTTGCGATCGGGAGGAGCGACGCTGCCTGGAAAGTGCCTGAACCCGGACGGACAACCACCAGAACGCCCAGAAATCCCACGAGGACTGCCGTCCATCGACGCCAGCCCACTTGCTCTCGCAAGACCAGGGCGGAAAGCGCTGTGACAAAAACAGGCATGACAAAAATCAGCGCTGTTGCTTCGGCGAGGCCAAGAAGGCTCAGCCCGGTGAAAAACAGCGTGGCGGCGCAGAGCCACAGCACTCCGCGCAGAAGATGGGCTGCCGGGCGGTGGGAAATCAAGGCAGATCTTCCACCCATTTTCAGTGCGATCAGAACCGCAATCGGAAGCGCGATCAAATTGCGCAAAAACAGGATCTGGATGGGGCTGTAGTCAGCCGTCAGTGTTTTGGCAATGGCGTCGTTGAGGCATAGGCACACGACACCTGCACACATCATTCCGATTCCGGTGGTCACCTGATTGCGACCGCCGGTCATGGCCGTTTCCATTCCCGTGTCTCCCTGGTTTTTGCGCAGTGAAGCATCGGGGCAGGCAGGGCGGCAAGGCACGATTTCACCAAATCAGGCCTGTCCGGACATCAGGAGAATCTGGAATACGGAAATTGCTGATGCCGCTACGTAATTCGTTTCTGGGTGATAGTGTTTTGCGGTAAGGTGCAATCATCGATTGTTTTCGACGTTCCCAGTTCCACTGTCCGGAAGCCCCGTCCCATGGCATTGACGTCTCCCTATTTCCGCAACGTGCCGCAGCTCACCGCAGCGTCCACCAACAGCCCGTGGCTCGGCAGCGGATCAAGCGGTCACGGAGTGCATCTGGTTCAGTTCGGGTTGATTGACCTGGGGTTTCCCATGCCAAAATCCGTAGGAGGAACGGGGCTCAGTCCGGATGGGGTCTACGGCAGTGAAACCGTGCAAAAGGTCAAGGAGTTCCAGCTTTCAACGCATGGCGGAGCCCCGATCAAGGACGACGGCGCCGTCGGACGAAATACCATGGCCAAGCTGGACCGGGCGCTCGCGTCCTTCACTCACAAGGTTCGTGTGCACATCTTTGTCGTGGTGACGCCGGACGCTCCGGTGGCAACTGCGGAAACGACCGCGAAGGAGCTTTACGGACATTACGGTATCGACTTCGAGGTTGCTTCCATCCAGTCGCTGGCATTGACCGCTGCCGAGGAGACGGAGTTTTCGCAGCATGGCCTCTTGTTTGCCCGGATGAAGGAACTTGCCGAGGCGCATACGTCCGTCAGGATTCGTCCGAATGAAATCATGGTGTTCTATATCCGTCGCTTCAATCCCGACACGGACCTGGCCCTCTCCAAGGCCAATCACACGGGTGCTGTCACTCGAATCAAGAAGAACGCGGATGCCAGCACACTTGCCCATGAGGTCGCCCATAATCTGATCGACAGTCCTCGGGGTGTGAGCGAGCATGTGGCGCACAAGCAGAACATCCTGGCGACGCTGCCCCGGACCACGCCCTTTGTGCTGAGTTTCGAACAGATTGAGCAGATGCGGCGCAACATTCGGCTGTTGCGGGCGTGATGCCGGAAAATTGCAGACCAAGGTCATCTGGTCAGCATCGTTAGCGGAGGCTAGCATCCGGTAGTTCAGACCGATCCATCTTTGACAGAGAGACTCGCATGCACGCCTTCCTGCCGTTCAATCTAGACGACATCGTTCCCGAACAAGATGCGCCAGCACCGGAAAAGGTCATTGCAGGTGATCCTAAGTTTACCACCTGGTTGGTTGAGACGACGGACAACGAGACGCTGTTCTCGGGCGTGTGGGAAGCAACACCAGGGGCCTGGAAAATCTCTTATGACGAATGGGAGTTCTGTTCGATCCTTTCCGGCAGGTCGGTGCTGACCGACAAGGACGGCATCACCCGGGAAGCTGCCCCCGGAGACAGCTTTGTCCTGCAGCCCGGTTTCTCCGGAACCTGGGAAGTCCTTGAAACCACTCGCAAGCTTTTTGTGATCCGCCTGCCGGCCTGACAATGGGTCATCCTTGGAAGTGAGCGACGTGACTGTCCAGGATTAGCTGTAAACGCATATGGGCGCGTACCCTGACCTCTCGGAGTTCGAGAAAGTCAGGGAAGTTTGCTAAGTTATTGTTTGGATTGCCACAATAGCATTGTGCTGCTCGCAAGCTGATGAGGCTTTTGAGGCAGCCGAAGGGAAACAGGGAACAGTCTTCCCCGGTTCGATGCTTTTCGGTCAGATTACTTCTGCGACTGAAAACCGGCAGGTTCTGTCAACAATAGGATGACGAACACCAGAACGGGTGTCAGCACCACGCTTGCCAGGAAGCAGCCGAAGGAACCAAGCCGTGTGTCCCGACCGCGGTAACCGACCAGGACACACAAGAGCAGATAGATGACCAGTGGCGCGACAAACATCAGGCGGCTTCCGATTTCTCTTCCGCGATGTCTTCGCCCCTCTTCACCATCTTCTTGAAATGCTCCTTGTAGGCAGCCGCGTCGAAGCTCAGGAAATCTCCACCGGTTTCAAAATGCTGCTGGAAAACCTTGCCGACGGCAAAGGTGAAGGCACCAAGCGTAGCGCCTGATCCGACGATACCGAGCGCAGTGCCGAGCACGGGAATGGTTTTCATGAAGCTGGTGGCGATAAAGGTTCCTGCACCGACACCGCCGAGACTTCCCAGAAGAGTGGTTACTGCGGTTCTTGCGCGATTTTCCGAGAATGGCACATCATAAACGGCTGCCAGCTTGCGGATGAGGTTGAGCTGCGTTCCGATTGCGGCGACGAGATCGAAGATCGGAACCGGAATGAGGCCGGTACCTGTACCGACGATGACATGGTCCCGAATGATTTTTTCTGCTGCCAGCGTACGTTCTTGCGGGGTCAGCGAAGCACTTTCGGGCTGAGCCTTGCCATCTGCCAGCTTTTCAGCTGCATCAACAGTGTCCTCAGCTTCTGATTTTGCGGAACTTGTGCGAGTGGACTTCGTTGTCATTTCACAGTTTCCTTCCTTCAGCGTCGCAGCTCCCCGCTGCTTACTCTACGTGAGCGTAGCTTGAGTGTGGTCCGATTTCAATCTTGCAATCAGCGCGGTATCAATTTTCAGCTTGCGGCTTTGCCGTGTTTTGATCATTCGAAGCAGGCGCAGTTTCACCTGACGCAGAGCTATCGCTGGACGTGTTGTCGCCGGTCGAATTTTCGTCAGGCCTCAGCTGTGTCTCCTGATCCTGAGATGTATCTGCCTCAGCTGTAGGAGCGTTCGGGAAAAGCTGTGGCAGGTTATCAAAATCAGGCAGGCGGTAGCGCTGCGGATTGACCGGAGCGGGCGCCGGTAAATTCGGCTGATTTGCAATGTCGCTGCCCAGGATGAGCGGAAGCTGGTCTTTTCCGCCACCGACAATCACGATCTTGCTGTTGTTGGACTTGGACAGTTCGACGGTCGCTTCTATTCCCCGCCAGGTCAGCAGCTGCGGCGTCAGGGCATCTGCAACAATCGAGTAGAAGGTCTGGTAGCCGATGGCGTCAATCCGCTTGCGTTCCGCTTCCTTGCGGGCCTGTTCCAGCACGTATTCATAGGCGAGGGCGTTCTGTTCCTCGGTCAGCTTACGTGAGATCGCCTGATTGATTTCCTTCGGCAGCTCGATCCGCCGGATGAGAATCTGGTCAAAGGCGACGAGGTCCTGATTGTTGGCTCGAATGGTGTCCATGACTTCCCTTTCGAGGCGCGTCAAGTCGACCTGATAGAGCTCATGAGGGTCGTATTTGCCGATCACCGAGCGAACCGCTTCCACTGCGGTCGGACGGACGAAACGGTTGGCGTATTCCGGCCCGATCGCCTGGTGCAGTTTGCCGGCATTATCTGCCTTCGGGTGATACAGAACCGAAATATCGGAAGTGATGCGCAAGCCGTCCGCTGCAAGGCCGTGGACCGTTTCATCCTGTTTCTGGATGCGGACTTCGTACCGGTAGATGCGGTTCCACGGCCATTTGATGTTGACGCCTTCGGGATAAACAAACCTGGTTTCGGTGCCGATGGTGAGGGTTCTGAAAAGCACGCCAACTTCACCCGGCCCGATAACGAAGAACATCAGCGGCCACAAGACAATCGTGACGAAACCGAGCAGCAGCAGATAGGCGATGGCCTTGTCGGTTCGGCTCATCCTGTGGATCTTGCGCGGCTTCTTTTTCGATTTACCAACTTCGACGTCGTCTTCCGCAACGCTCATTCAGCGCTCCCAGGAATTGAAACGGCTCCGCAGCTCGTTAAGGTGACCTAGTGGCCAAGAAACGCGTAAAAACAAGAACTCTCAATGCTTTCTGAGCAGTCCTGTCTGCGTCAATTGCAGCACAGTTGCAAGAAAACAACTCTGTGGCAAGCGTGTTTCTTGAGCTAGGCAAGAGCCAAAGAATTTGCTTAAGTTGTGTTGTGTGGCGCAGCGTCACTTCAACTTATGGTTAATTTCACGGATTGTGAAACCAAGATCGAAACAGACTATGGGAGTGGTGAGTGTCAGCCAGCACAGGGTCATTCAGTTTCGATCGCAAGGACCTTCGCCGGTTTCTGTTTGACCTTTACGATTACGAACCGAAGCTCTTGCGCAAGCTGATCTCCGCCAGGCCTTACGTCTGTCCATTCGAAGAGATGGAGCGGCATGTTCCCGCAAATGCAAAGGTTCTGGATGTTGGCTGCGGCAACGGTGCGTTGCTGGCGATTCTGTTGGCATCCGGAAGGATAAGCGAAGCAACCGGCTGCGATGTCCACGAAGGCGCTCTTGCCTCGGCCCGCAAGGCAGCGGGAAGAACGGGGCACGCAGCGAATGTAACCTTCCTGCGAATTGGCAGCTTCGCGGAGCTGCCGGACGACTGCTTCGATGTGGTGACCATGGTCGACGTGCTGCACCATGTTGCCGAACCTGAACGGATGACGGCTGTTGAAGAGGCGATCAAACGGGTCGGTCCCGGAGGAGTGTTCCTTTTCAAGGATATGGTTGAAGCACCTTTCTGGCGCCGCCTGGCCCACAATATCGATGACCTGATTTTTTCCGGTGAATGGGTGAAGCAGGTGAAAACCGCAGAAGTTGAGAAGCAGGTAAGGGCTGCGGGCTTCGAACTGGTCGAGAGTCTCGAAATACCGAGGATATTTTACGGCAACACGCTGAGGGTTTTTCGAAAAATTTAGTAAACGTCGAAAATAGATATGTTGAACGACGAATGTGTATAAAAATTAACTTATCTTCTGCGAAGAATTCGTGAATTGTTTTTTATTGCCGTTAGGTCATGAGTCTGAAAAGTGAGTGAGTAGCGAAATTAGACGATCGAATACTTTGCTAAAAACCGTTCTTGGGGGGTGATTTGAGTTCTGGTGTTGCAAATCGTCATATGTTTCTGGCCGGGTATATTCTGGTGCCCGGAAGCCATTTCGCCGGCATGTGGCGCCACCCGTACAGCGAAACGGATTTCTGTGATCCCGATCTCTTCAAGGATACGGCGGTCACATTGGAACGGGGCGGGTTCGATCTCGCATTCATTCCAGAATCGCTCAGCGTGACAACCGGACTGAACGACAACTACGAAACCTTCCTGAAGCATGGAGCGGTTGGTGCCATTCGCCATGACCCGAACCTGCTGGTTTCCCTCATGGCCTCGGTAACGAAGTCGCTCGGTTTTACGGTCACGCTTTCGACGACCTACATGGAACCTTATCATCTGGCCCGTACGCTCAGTACACTGGACCATTTCAGTAGGGGCCGGATCTCGTGGAACGTCGTGACCTCCGCTGGTCCGAGCAACGGGCACAATTTCGGTCATTTCCCAAAGCTTATTTCTCCCGAAGCCTACGACAGGGCGGAAGAGATCCTGGAGATCTGCCGCAAGCTCTGGAAGTCCTGGGAACCGGACGCGCTGGTAAGCGACAAGGCGTCCGGGCTTTACGCGGACACCGGCAAGATTCATCCAATTGATCACGAAGGCGAACGCTTCAAGCTCCGAGGTCCCTTGTCACTTCCCGCCGGACCGGACGGTGAACCGATCCTGATGAGTGTCGGTGTTTCTCCGCGGGGTCGTGATTTTTCCGCCAAATGGGTTGATGTCGTTTTCGCCATTCAGGCAGACGCCGAGGGCATGTCGGAACTGCGTGCAGATGTTCGCCGCCGGGCTGCAGAGATGGGGCGCGACCCGGAGAAGATATTCCTGCTGACAGCGGTGCAGCCCGTGATCGGTGAAACCGAAGCCATTGCAAAAGCGCGGGCCGAATATCTGGACGAGCTGATCCATCCGGATGTCGCCATCGCCTTTCTGTCGGGCATGATCGGCGTCGACGCGACAGGGTTCGATCCTGATACGCCAATCGACGAAGTGTTGGAAAGCTCCGGCAAGTCGCCAAACAAGGCGGCTGTCGATGGCGGAGCCGCATTTCCCTGGTTGGAGAGGATCCGGGAAGAAGACAGGGGAAGGCTCTGGACGCTTCATGACATCGCCATTCGGATGGCACGCAGCACCTCGACGCCGCGTCTTGTCGGAACGCCGGAACAGGTGGCCGATCAGCTTGAGAGCTATTTTACAAGCGGCGCTTGCGATGGCTTCGTGATTACCCCGACCCACTTTCCCGGAAGCTTTGACGAGTTTTCACGGTCTGTCGTGCCAATTCTCCGCCAACGAGGGCACATACGGCCGGCGGGGCACGAACCTTTGACACTCAGGCAGCGCCTCGGGCTGCAAGGCTGACGATATTCCAATTCGGTTTCCGCCGGACGCGCAAAACAGAAACGGCAATTCTTCGACGGAGTTGATCTCAATGACATCCCGCGAAAGTGGTTTCCAGACAGCAAGGGCAAAGGCTGCTTCAGGCAGCATTGCGCGTCCGGATGCCAGCCGTTTGCCGTTGGAAGCAGCATTGGACAATGAGACCGCTTCTGTTCGCGCACTTTTTGCCAGGCAGGTGCAGTCGAGACCTGGTGACACGGCACTGATACTGCCGGATATGGTTCTGACCTTCGAGGAACTGGACCGGAAGGCGAACCGTGTCGCGTGGTACCTCATCGGCCGGGGTATCGGGCCTGGCAAGATCGTGGCACTCGGCTGTGCTGCCGGACCGGATCTCGTTGTAAGCCTGCTGGGGGTGATCAAGACCGGTGCTTGCTACATGCCGCTTGATCCAGCCTATCCTCGACAGCGTCTGATTGACATGCTTCAAGACGCAGAACCGGATCTGATCCTGGCGGAGCAACCGGTCACCGGCGTCGTTGAGGCGGCTGGTCAGACAGCACGGGCGGTCTTTCTTGGAAACGGTTCGCTGAGCCGGGACATCGCCAGACAGCCTGATACCGCACCTGTGGGCGGTGATCTTGTTCGCCGGCTAACCGGCGATGATCCTGCCTATCTGGTCTACACGTCCGGTTCCACCGGGCGGCCCAAGGGCGTTCTGGGGCGGCAGGCCGCTCTTGCCAACAGGCTGGCCTGGATATCGGAAGCCTTGCCCTTCGCGTCAGGTGAGCGGACGCTGTTCAAGACCTCCTTGAACTTCATTGACGGGTCGACGGAGCTGTTGGGCGCCTTGTGCAACGGCTGCGCGGTCGTCCTTGCAACCGGCAATGTTTCCGCTGACCCGAGGCGACTGGCAGAGGCGGTGGCGACGTTTGCCGTCACGCGGTTGACCGTTGTACCGAGCCTGCTGGCAAGTCTTCTCGAGGACGACTGTTTGCCAGGCTTGAAGGGCTGCCGGACCTGGGTCACGAGTGGCGAGCCCCTTCCATCAGGTCTCTTGCAAAAATTCTGCGAAAAACTGCCAGACGCCCGTTTGTTCAACTTCTACGGTGCGTCAGAAGCTGCGGGGGACAGCCTCTGGGCGCGGTGTGATGCAGACGGAAAAATTGCCATCGGCAACGCTATACGGGAAACAGGCGTCTACCTGCTCGACGATCTGCTTCAGCCCGTATCCGACGGAGAGACCGGTGAACTCTACATAGCCGGCACAGGTCTTGCGCTTGGATATCATCGCCAACCGGACAAGACCGCAGAACGGTTCATAGCTTCGCCTTTCGGGCCCGCTGGTGCCTTGCTTTACAGAACAGGCGACGTTGCGCGGCGGATGCCTGACGGTGGCTACGAGTATCTGGGGCGGTCCGATCATCAGGTGAAGGTACGCGGCGTCCGCGTCGAGCCGGGAGAAGTCGCAGCTGCCCTGGACAGATTGCCGGAAGTTGCCCGTTCAGCTGTCGTTGCGAAGCGACGTGACAACACGGGCGTCTATCTTGCTGCCTATGTTGTCTGGGAAGTGAGAGCCGACAGGGATGTCGCAAGGCTTATGGCCGCCTTGGCAGAAGCTCTCCCTCCAGCCTTTCTGCCGTCTGCAATCGTAGCTCTCGATGCGCTTCCGCTCACACCCAATGGCAAGTTGGACAGGGCAGCGTTGCCGGATCCGGTGCCAACGGCTGGGCGGAGCGCAAGCGGAACGCAGAGCGACCTTGAAACCGCAATCTGTGAGGCATTTACAGAGCTGCTCGGCGTCCACTCGGTTTCAGTACAGGATAATTTCTTTCTCCTGGGTGGGCATTCACTGCTGGCCGCGCGTCTTGCGTATCGACTGAGAGACCGTTTTGGTGTGCAGATCGCTCCGGACGAGATTTTCGACACGCCGACACCGGCTGCGCTTGCCCGTCTGATAGGGGCAGCGAAACCATGTTCCCTGAAACAGAAATCCGTTGCGCGGCCCGACAAGGTTCCGCTGTCTTCTGCTCAAAAGCGTCTCTGGTTCCTGCAGCGGCTTCACCCGGAAGATACTTCCTACAATCTGGCCTACCGATTTCGGCTTTCCGGCGCTGTCGATCCGTCCGTTCTTGGGCAAGCCTGGTCAGACGTTATCGAGAGGCACGAGGTCTTGCGGACCGTTTATCCGCAAGACGGGTCCGGAAAGCCGTATCAGGACATCCGCACGGGTTTCGTTTCGGAAGATGTCATACGGATCGTTTCAGTACCGGCAGCTGTAGGCCGGTCAGAACTCTCCCGTCAGTCTTCCAGGCCGTTCGATCTGTGCAAGGACCTGCCGGTGAGGGTGTCCATCGTTTCGGAAGATAATTTCAATCCCGAACTGCAATGCATGATGCAGATTGTCGTGCATCATATCGCGATTGACGGTGGTGCCCTGCGCCCATTGCTTGCCGACTTCGCGACGGCCTTTGAGGCGAGAAAGAGCGGCAAGGAACCTGTCTGGAAAAAGCCGGCAGTCCAATATGCCGACTTCGCAAGTTGGCAGCATGCCTGGCTGTCCGAGGCCGGAGAACAGGAAGTTGCCGCTCGTGTTGCCGAAGTAAGCGAAGACCTCGCAGGCGCGCCGGATTGTGTTGAACTGCCTTGTGCCGAGGGGCAACGAAAGAATACCTATTGGCAAGGCGACGGAGTAGCCGTCGCAATCCCGCCAGAGCTTCATTGCAAGCTTGAGCGACTGGCAATGGACACTCGGACCAGCCTGTTCATGGTACTGCAGGCTGCGATGGCTGCGACCTTGTCGCGGCTCGGCGCAGGGGAAGACATCGTCATCGGAACACCTGTCGATGGCCGCCCGGACAGCTCTTTTGAAGAAACCATAGGCCTCTTCGTCAACATGCTGGCGCTCCGGAGTGATCTTTCCGGCAGGCCGACCTTTCGCGCGTTATTGGCCGATACGCGTCAGCGGAACCTTGCCGCCTATTCCCGCCGGGACGTGCCGTTCGAGCTTGTGGTCGACAAGATCGCGCCACGCAGGGACCTGTCCTTTCATCCGGTATTCCAGACCGTTCTGGCGCTCGATATGGCAGGAGAGACTGTTCTTAGCTTGCCGGGGTTGGTCTGCGAGATTGAAGACGTGCCTGTCGAAGCCTCAAAGTTCGATCTTTCCTTCGACCTGACTGCTCATCGCGACAAGGTCGGAGGCGCAGGCGGTATCGACGGGCGGATCGAATTCCGGACAGATCTCCTGGATCGGGAGGTCGCGGGCAATATTTCCCGGCGTTTCATCGATCTACTTCGCGCAGCCGTGGAAAATCCGGACAAACGGATTGATGACCTCAGGATTGTCGATCCCGACGAAGCGTCACGCCTTGCCGCCTTGTGCGAAGGCAAGCAGGTCGAAAAAGCTGCGATCGAAATGTCTTTGCCCGACCGGTTTCGTCTGTTCGCTAGGGAAAAGGGCGATAAGGTCGCTCTCTCCAGCCAGACCCGCACACTTTCCTACGCTGAGCTTGATGCGTTGTCGGACCGGGTTGCGCAAAACCTCCTCCGCCGGGGCGTTGCACCCGGGGCGCGGGTCGCGGTCCTGATGGATCGTTCCATCGATCTTGTCGTCGCAACGATCGCGATCGTGAAGGCAGGCGGGGCATATGTTCCCTTGAACAGGAACGATCCTGCCAACCGGCTTCAACAACTCCTTGCCGACACCCGGGCCCACCTCGTTCTGACCGACGATGAAGACGCGATATCAGTCAGTTTCAATGATGCACCCTGCGTTCCTTTCAGCCACCTGCAAGTGGCGACGGGAAAGGAGACCTTACCGAATATCACCGCCGGACAGATAGCCTGTGTTCTCTTCACTTCCGGCTCCACAGGCAGGCCGAAGGGGATCGCGATCAGCCACCGCAATATCCAGGCCCTCGCGCTCGACGGATGCTGGCCGGAAGGCTCTCATGAGCGGGTCTTGCTGCATTCGCCCTATGCATTTGACGCTTCGACCTATGAAATCTGGACACCGCTCATGTTGGGGCAGGAGCTTTTCGTCGCGCCGCCTGGCATTCTCGATGCTGAAACGATTGCGCGGCTGGTCGAAGAGCACAAGGTGTCTGCGGCCTGTATCACGACACGTCTTTTCAACATCATTGCAGGTGAAAAACCCGAAGCTTTCAAACCTCTGAGGTCAGTGCTGATTGGTGGTGAGGCGGCTTCCGCAGAAGCCTTGCGCCGGGCAACGGTAGCTTCGCCTGGGACGCGGTTCGTCAATGGCTACGGCCCGGCAGAGGGCACGACCTTCGTGACCTGGCATGCAATGCACACGCTGGAGAAATCCGCGCACAAGGTTCCCATCGGGTTGCCGCGTGACAATTGTAGCGTCCGAATTCTGGATGACCGCCTGCAACCGGTCGGTATCGGCATGGTGGGCGAGCTTTTCCTGGCCGGTGACTGCCTGACGCTTGGCTATCTCGACCGGACCGGTATGACGGCCGAGCGCTTCGTTGCCGATCCCGCGGGGCCCGCAGGCAGCAGAATGTATCGCACCGGGGATCTGGTGCGCTGGCGCAGCGACGGCTTGCTGACCTTCGTCGGACGTGCCGATCACCAGGTCAAGATCAATGGCTTCCGTATTGAACCGCAGGAAGTCGAAAATGCCATAGCAAGGCAGTCGGACATCGGCCAGTGCACGGTGATCGTGCGTGAAGACAGGCCCGGGGAAAAGAAACTCGTTGCCTATATTGTAGGTACGGGCACAGGAGAACCAGATCTTGCCGGCTTGCAAAAAAGGCTTGCCGTGACACTTCCTGCATTCATGGTGCCAGCCCATTTTGTTCTTCTGGAACAACTTCCTTTCACGACCAATGGCAAGCTGGACATCAAGCGCCTGCCTTCGCCCAAAATTCACGGCGATGGAGCGAAGGTACCTGCGGGGCAAACCGAGACCGACATCTGCGCATTGTTTGCTGACGTACTGGGTCTGGAAACCGTTGGGCCTGCCGACAATTTCTTCGCACTTGGCGGCGACAGTATTCTCTCCATTCAGCTGGTCAGCCGAGCACGGCGAGCAGGACTGGTGTTTTCGGCAAGGGATGTTTTCAGCAACAAGACACCAGCAGAGCTGGCAACGGTGGCGCAAAGGCAGCAATTGCCGGAGATCGGAACTGATCTCAAGTCAGGATGGATCAGCGAGGAAGATCTGAGCATTGTCAGCAGCCGCTACGGCGGTTTGCTATCGACGGTCTGGCCGTTGACGGGTCTTCAGTCTGGTTTGCTGTTTCACGGGTTGATGGACGCTGAGACGGGTGAGGACGCCTACAAGGTACAGACGGTGGTCAGCCTGGATGGCCCGGTGGATGCGCAGCGTCTTGAGGCGAGCCTTCAGGCTCTCGTTGCCCGGCACGCACCCCTGCGGGCCGTCTTCTGCCACGAAGGCCTGAGTGATCCCGTCCAGGTGATCCTGTCGAAGGTCGAGCTGCCGTTTGAGCAGGTGGACTTGTCCGGTGACGCAGATCCGGAAGCGGAGCTGGAGCGGTTTCTTCTGGAAGACAGGAAGATCCGTTTCGACCTTGCTCAAGGTCCATTGCTGCGTGCTTGCCTGGTGACACGTCCGGACGGTGGCGCCTGGCTGGTGTTGACCAATCACCACATTCTTCTCGATGGCTGGTCGCTGCCGGTGCTGATGCGGGAGCTGAAGGAGATTTATGAAGCCGGCGGGGCAGGGGCTCTGCCTCCTGTAACGCCGTTTGACCGGTATCTGGGGTGGCTGCAGCAGCAGGACAAGACGGCTGCGAAAGCGGCCTGGCAAGAAGCTCTGTCCGGTCTGGAGGAACCGACCCGGTTGGCGGCCTCTGTCTATGGCCAGTCTGCAAAAACTTCCACCGGCTCCACGTCAGGTGAAGGCAGTGCGGTGTTGCGCTTTGACGATCTCCTGAGCGAGGACGCAACACGGTCCTTGGAAGGCCTGGCCCGCAAGCTGGACATCACCTTGAACACGGTGCTCCAGGGCGCCTGGTCGGTCGTGCTTGGCCGCATCTGCGGGCGGGATGATCTGGTCTTCGGCACGACGGTCTCCGGTCGGCCGGCCGAGATCACCGGCGTCGAAACCATGGCGGGTCTCTTCATCAACACCGTGCCGGTAAGGGCCAAGCCGGTTCCGGCATCATCCGTCAGCACCTTCCTGAAGGAGCTGCAGTCCCGTCAGGCCGCACTTCTGCCGCACCAGCATCTGGGGCTGCCGGAGATCCAGGCAGAAGCGGGACTTGGAGACCTGTTCGACACGCTGGTGGTGTTCGAGAACTATCCCTTCAGCGACGAGACCCATGAGGCTTCGCCGGATGGCCTGCGGATCAGCGGTGTCGAGGTGCATGACCAGACCCACTATCCCTTGAGCCTGATGGTCGTTCCGGGCAAACGGCTGCTGCTGCGGCTGGATTGCCGGGAAGAGAGGATCGGCGCAGACCTTGGCCGCAGTCTTCTTGGGCAGTTGTGCAATGTACTGGCGCAGATGGCCTCCCGTCCGGAAGCGTCGCTCGGATCTCTCGAGATGCTGCCGGCTTCTGAAAGAAAGGCTGTGCAGGACCGGTGGAACGCAACACAGCACGCCTTGCCGGAAGGGGATCTGACGGAGCTTGTCTCTGCAACGGCTTCCCGGTTTGGAACGCGGGAAGCGGTTGTCGGCAGCACGGAGCGGCTGACCTATGCCGAGCTTGAGGCGCGGGCAAACCGGCTGGCGCATCTTCTGATCCGGCGCGGCATCGGTGCTGAGGACCGGGTCGCGATCGCCTTGCCGAGAAACCCGGACATGATCGTGGCGCTGCTGGCGGTGATGAAAACGGGCGCCGCCTATCTGCCGCTGGATCCGGACTATCCGGCAGCCCGCATTGCGATGATGCTGGACGATGCCGCGCCGCGTCTTGTGATCTCCGAGACGGCAACAGCCGCCGCCTTGACGGATGGTGCGCCGACATCGGCGCTTCTGCTGCTGGGCGCCGATGCGACCGGGGCCGAACTGGCTGCGATGTCCGCTTCGGCCCCGACCGATGCCGACCGGAAACAGCCGATTGATCCCGCGCACCCGGCCTATGTCATCTACACGTCCGGCTCCACCGGTAAGCCGAAAGGTGTCGTCGTTACACGCGAAGGGCTTTCAAATCTCGCCTATGCCCAGATCGAACGGTTTGCGATTTCGGAACAGTCTCGGGTCGCGCAGTTCGCATCCTTCAGTTTCGACGCCGCCTTTTCGGAAATCGCCACGGCACTGGTCTCCGGTGCGGCTCTTGTGATCTGGCCAAGACAGGCATTCACAGATCCCGCAGCCTTGAAGACATTCATGTACGCTCAAAGGGTAACGCATATCACGTTGTCGCCGAGCCTCTTGAGCGTGATGTCGGTGACAGATCTTCCCGAAGGTTGTGTGCTGGTAACGGCCGGTGAAGCCATCAGCGTGCCGGAAGTTCGCAGATGGTCTGACCGTTGTTGCCTCGTCAATGCTTACGGCCCTACAGAAGTGACCGTGTGTGGTTCCATGAGCTTGCCGCTGACACCTGTTCAGGAAGGCGATATCGCGCCCATCGGGTTGCCGATCTGGAATTCCGGCCTCTACGTTCTTGATCAAACGCTTCAGCCCGTCCCGAACGGTGTGGCTGGAGAACTTTACATCGGTGGTGTCGGTCTTGCGCGGGGCTATCAGAACCTTGCGGATCTGACCTCTTCCAGATTTGTCGCCGACCCGTTCGCCGGTGCCGGACGGCGAATGTACCGAACAGGGGATCTGGTCTATCGGGCGGAAGACGGCAACCTCTTTTTCCTGGGGCGCAGTGATGCGCAGGTCAAGGTCCGGGGACGACGTATCGAGCCGGGCGAGATCGAACGTGTGCTTCTGGAACGCAGCGATGTCGCCCAATGTCTCGTGAGCGTCTACAGCGACCGGAAGGGCGCTTCGCGGCTCGTTGCCTATGTGATCGGGCAGGAGCAATCGGATCCGAGTGCGGAAGAGCTGCAGCGCTACTGCGCCGAACGTCTGCCGGATTATATGGTTCCGGCACAGATAGACCTCTTGCCCTACTTGCCAAGGCTTCCGAACGGCAAGATCGACAGGAAAGCCTTGCCGGCACCAAGTCGCCCGCAAAGAACCGAAGAAACAAGACAGCAGTCTCCGGCAGAACAGGCGGTAGCCGCCGCTTTTGCCGAAACGCTCGGCATTTCATCTCCCGCGCTCGACGAAAGCTTTTTCGGTCTCGGCGGAGACAGCATATCGGCAATCCGGCTAGTTGGACTGTTGCGCCGAAAAGGGCTCAAGGCAACGCCGAAAGACGTCTTCGATCACAAGACGGTTGCAAAGCTTGCGAGCGTGGCAAGGACGCTTGAAGGACCGGAAGTCACTGGACTGAAGGAGTTCGAGCCAGATACCGTTTTGCCGACTCCGATCCTGCGCTGGTTTGCTGAGTTGGGTGGTCCCACCGACGGCTTTTTCCAGTCGACCAGTCTGATGCTTCCCAAAGGGGTAAATGCCGAATTCTTGCAAACAGCTCTGGGGGCAATCGTCCAGCGACACGGGATGCTGCGGGCTCGAGCGAACAAGACTACGTCGGCGATGAAGATTGCTCCGGTTGCTGAATTTACAAACGTTTTCCCTATAAAGCACATCAGCCTGAGTGAGATCGAAAACGAAAACGGCCTGAAAGATCTTCTGGAAGAAGAGCATGCCGCCGCAGTTGCGGCCTTGTCTCTTTCCCGAGGCAAGGTATTCAGTGCCATCTGGTTTGACCGTGGCCAGATGGAGCCGGGTCTGCTTCTGCTTGTGGCGCACCATCTGGTGATCGATGGTGTCTCCTGGCGCATTCTGACCGACGATTTTCGGACAGCTTGGGCTGATTGGTCAGCCGACCGCCCGATCAGCCTGGAACCTGAAAGCACTTCTTTCCCAGGGTGGAGCAGGCTGCTGCAAGCCGATGCGGCCTCCGATGCGCGCGTATCTGAAGAGGGGTACTGGAGCGCGCTTCTATCATCCGGCGCTGAGCGCTTTCTGGCAGGTGATCTGGATCGCAGGCTAGATACGGTTCAGACGTTGAAGTCCCTTGCCAGCCTTCTGGGTGCTGAGGAAACTGAGCAGATCCTGACCCGTCTGCCTGCTCTTTACAGCTGCGGACCGCAGGATGTGCTTCTGGCGGCACTTGGCCTTGCCGTTGGGGCTTTCAAAACTTTCAGGTCCGGAATACCGGGGGTGCCGATCCTGTGCGATGTCGAAGGGCATGGACGCGAAGCGATTGGAGACGCGGACCTCAGCCGAACTGTCGGCTGGTTCACTAGCGTCTTTCCAGCACGACTGGAGGTCACGAAGGCAGGGAATGGAATTTCCGGTATCTCCGACGCGGACCTGAAGCAGCTCATCATCGAGATCAAGGAGCAAGCCTCGGCACGTCCCGATCATGGCCTTGGTTATGGAATGCTGCGGTATCTCAACAAGGAGACCTCCGCCAAACTTGCGAGCGAAAACAAGGCGCAGATCGCCTTCAACTATCTCGGTCGTTTTCCGGCGGGCGCTGGTGGTGCTTGGAGCGCGGCGCCGTTCTTTGGTGGAATGCGCGGTGGTTTCGATCCGGCAACACCGCTTGCTCACATGCTTTCCATCGATTGTCAGGCGATCGAAGAGGAAAAGGGCTTTTCCCTCCACACCGAGTTCGGGTTTGCCAGCCGACATCTTTCGGAAAAAGAGACCGCTGAATTCAGGACACTCTGGGAAGAAGCCCTGATCCGGCTGGCAGCACACGGCAACTGGTCTAAAGCCGGTGGTCAGTCGCCTTCGGACTTCCCGCTGGCTGCTGTTTCCCAGGACGATGTCGACTTGCTTGTTCAACGCTACGGCGGTTTGCTATCGACGGTGTGGCCGTTGACGGGCCTTCAGTCGGGTTTGCTGTTTCACGGGTTGATGGACGCTGAGACGGGTGAGGACTCCTACAAGGTGCAGACGGTTGTCAGCCTGGATGGCCCGGTGGATGCACAGCGTCTTGAGGCGAGCCTTCAGGCTCTCGTTGCCCGGCACGCACCCCTGCGGGCTGTCTTCTGCCACGAGGGCCTGAGCGATCCCGTCCAGGTGATCCTGTCGAAGGTCGAGCTGCCGCTTGAGCAGGTGGACTTGTCCGGGGACGCGGAGCTGGATCGGTTTCTTCTGGAAGACAGGAAGATCCG